>NZ_JBIRFA010000029.1:0-104936 GCF_044327205.1 Kitasatospora sp. NPDC018058
CCACGGATGCACAACCGGACCAACGCCCCCCGCCCCGACACCGTCACCCGTTCCGCGGCAGTTGTTCTCGAATTCAAGCAACGGCATTGGCCGGGGACGTCAAAATGGAACAAGGTCGAACACCGCCTGTTCTCCTTCATCTCCATGAACTGGCGAGCCCGGCCCCTGGCCAGCTACGAAGTCGCCCTTAACCTCATCACCTCGACGACCACCGCGACCGGCCTGCGCGTCACCGCCCATCTCGACACCGGGAGCTACCCCACCGGCATCGAGATCGGCGCCCGCCACGTCGCCGCCCTCACCGTCAATCACCATGCATTCCACGGGGATTGGAACTACAGCATCCCGCCGCAGCCCGGCGCCCCGGCAGTGCCGCGGCAGCCGGCCGGACGCCGCTCCCACCCCCGCGCCGCCCACACCTTCGACACCGCCCTGACCGGCCTCACCCGCTACGAACTCGGCCACCTCACCGCACAGATCCGCCTGGCCATCGACACGCTCCCGCCCGAACAGCGGCCCCGCCACCGCAAGTTGACCACCGAGAACATCATCTGGGCCGCCGTCCTGGACCAGCGCGGCCTGTCCCGCTCCCTGACCGCCCACCTCTTCCGCGTCGGCGAGAACCAGATCCGCGCCCTCATTCAGCAGGCCCTGCCCCTCCTGCAGCAACACGGCCACCACAGCGAACCGATCCCGGCCCGCCTCATCGACCCCAGCGACCTCACCCGCTACATCATGAGCACGACATCAACCGAGGATTGACGCGACACGCACCACTAATTCATCGACGATCCCACCGTGTAGACGTCAGTGGACGTTAAGTCCCTTTTCTCTCGGTTCGTGATCGCTCGTTCGTGTGAACGTCGGACGTACTGGCGTGCCAGTCGGGGTTCGGGTGATGTTCTGCGGCGCATGGACAGACGGGCGTATCCGAGCGACTTATCGGATGAGCAGTGGGTGTTGATCGGTGCGACACGAAGTCGCGCATTTCGAGTGAACTCGCAGATCGAAGGCCGGTTATAGACCGGATGCGTAGTTCCTGATCAGTGTTCGAGAACAGTCCCCGCCCTGGCGCGCGTTCAAAGGTCCCGCTTGTGAGGGTGCGAAGCCCAGGGAAGAAGCTCAAGGGCCCTCGCTCCGTCCGGGGGAGCAACCGGGCGAGGGGAAGGCCGGACGGGCGAACGCAAGTGAACCCCCGATGATGCCTCGTCAGCCCAAGCCTTGGGTGACGGGACGAGGACCAGGGTGCAAGGGCCTGGCCGCTGGAAGAGGCGGCAAGCGGCGGCCGGGGACGATCAACCGGTCGTGGGAACACCGCTGGCCCCGGGGTGTAGGGGGCGCCCACCCCGGCCGTGTCTCGTGTGCGCGGAACGTGGAAACCCCGTCGGGGTCCGGGCCTTTGGCTCGGTAGGCCGATCGCAAGAGGGGTGGAACTCCTCGGCGGGAAAGGAAGCCTAAGAAGCGGATGCCGGCGGCCGAAAGGCAGCGGGACTCGGGACATGTGGTTGCCTCTCCAGGCGGCTGTCTCGGGGAACCGGCCGGATGCCGGTCCTGGCGGCCGGATCCCGAAAGGGGAGCTGACGTGGGCTGGTGAGCCTTTGACGACCGAGGCCCGGGGCCTCCCGAACCGAGGGGCAAGTTGGACACCGCGGTGAACGGACCCAAGGACGTTGCCGAATGGGACGACGTCGCATGGCGTCACCACGAGGACAACGTAGTGAGGCTGAGGCAGAGGATCTTCAAGGCGACGCGGGAAGAGGACTGGGCCCTGGTCCGGTCCTTGCAGAAACTGATGCTGAGATCATGGTCGAACACGCTGACCAGCGTGCGGCAGGTGACTCAGCGCAACACTGGACGTCGGACGGCCGGGATCGACGGGGAGACCGCCCTGTCACCCGAGGCCAGGATGGACGTGGCTTTGCGTGTGCACCATACGCGCTCGTCCTGGAATCCGCTGCCGGTCCGACGCGTGTACATTCCAAAGGCCAATGGAAAACAACGGCCGCTCGATATCCCCGTGATTATGGACCGATGCCATCAGGCGCGCGTCCGTAACGCACTGGAGCCCGAGTGGGAAGCGCGCTTCGAGTCGAAATCGTATGGGTTCCGGCCGGGCCGCAGTTGTGCGGACGCGATTGGCGCCCTCTACTCCACACTGAAAGGCTCCCGGGCCAAGAGGCTGTGGATTCTGGATGCTGACCTGTCCGCCGCGTTCGACAGAATCAACCACGAACAACTGCTCAAAGTGATCGGGTCCTTCCCGGCCAGGGAAATGATCCGGGGGTGGCTGAAAGCGGGAGTGGTCGAGGGCGGCCTGCTCGCACCGACCGAAGAGGGATCGCCTCAAGGAGGTGTAATCAGCCCGCTGCTGATGAACGTTGCACTCCACGGCCTGGAGGAAGCTGCCGGAGTCCGCTATCTCGCATCCGGACGTACTTCCGGAGAAACGACGCGAGGAGCTCCGGTGCTGGTGCGATACGCCGACGATATGGTCGCCTGCTGTCACTCCCGGCAGCAAGCAGAGCAGGTCAAGGCACGGCTTGCAGCGTGGCTGGCCCCCAGGGGCCTGACCTTCAACGAGGAGAAGACGCGCATTGTGCATCTCTCCGAAGGTTTCGACTTCCTGGGATTCACTCTCCGCCAGTTTCACGGGTCCGAGCTGATCATCAAGCCAAGCAAGAAGGCGATCATGCGGATACGGGAAAGGCTCGCGGACGAGATGCGAAATCTTCGCGGATCGAATGTGGTGGCGGTCATCGCTAAACTCAATCCGATCATTCGGGGTTGGGTGGCCTACTACCGTGGGGTGGTGTCCAGCCGGGTCTTCTCGGATCTGGACTCTCATATGTGGCGGCTCACATACAAGTGGGCCAAGCACTCCCACCCGAACAAGCCGAAGAAGTGGATCGTGCGCCGCTACTACGGCAAGTTCAACAAGTACAGGAACGACTACTGGGTGTTTGGCGATCGCGGCTGTACCAGCGAAAGCGGCGGCACCTTCCACGTGGTCAAATTCTCCTGGACGAATATCGTCCGGCACCAGCTAGTCACGGGCGGGGCGTCACCCGACGACCCCGGCCTGCAGGACTACTGGGCCAAAAGACGGAAGGAGGTCAAACCCCCACTGGACAACTACAACCTGAACCTGCTCGCCAAGCAGGAAGGCCGCTGTCCACTCTGCGGGGACTACATCCTCACCGCCAACCAACCACCGCAGTCCCCGCACGAATGGGAACGCTGGTGGCTGAACACCGTCCGCAGAGCGGTAGCCGCCAGCTACCTCACTCACCACGGGCGGCGCGGCACGCCGGACGGACCGCAGACTCTCCTGATACACGCCTCTTGCCATCGTGGTCTCCGAGTCAGAACACGCAGGAGGTCCGCAGTTTCTGCATCACCGTGAAGCCCTCGGGGCTTGCTTGAGCCGTGGTGCCTGGAAAACAGGCATGCCCGGTTCTGAGGGGGCGGGGACGCAGCGATGCGTCCCCGCTACCCGACAGCCGATGATCACGGCCTGGAAGCAGGACCGGGTGGCGCGATCGGCGACCGGGGATCCGGGGTCCTGTGATCTGCGGGAGATCGTGAATGCGATCTTCTACCAGAATCGGACGGGCTGTCAGTGGCGCTACCTGCCCCATGACCTGCCGTCCTGGTCGGCGGTGTTCTACTACTTCGGCCTGTGGCGCCAGGACGGGCTCGACCAGCGGATCCAGGAACTCCTGCGCTGCCAGGTACGGGAGAGAGCCCGCCGATGAGAGGACCCGTCCCTCGTGATCATCGACACCCAGTCCGTCCGCGCGGCCGCCGGTGTCCCGAAGACCACGACGGGGCTGGACGCGAACAAGAAGGTGTCGGGGCGCAAGCGGGGACTGGCCGTGGACGTCATGGGGCTGATCATCGGTGTCGTCGTCCTGGCCGCCTCCGCCCACGACAATGCCGCCGGCACCGCCCTGCTCGACCAGGTCGCCGAGCGGTGCGGGATGCGTCTGGAGAAGGCCCTGGTGGACCAGGGCTTCAAGGACGAGGTCGTCATCCACGGTGCTTTGCTGGATATCGACGTCGAGGTCGTCCGCCGCAACCCGGCCGACCAGGGCAAGGGCTTCGTCCCGCAGCCGAAACGGTGGGTGGTGGAGCAGACGAACGGCACCTTGATGCTGCATCGGCGCCTCGCTCGCGAGTACGACCACAGGCCCGACACCTCCGCCTCACGCGTCTACTGGGCCTCCACCGCGAACATGACCCGCCGCCTCACCACACCGGCCCCGGCCTGGCGCGACACCCTCGGACTGGCGGCATGAACGTCGCCGAACTCCTGGCAGACCTCCAGAGCCGGCAGGACGAGGCCACCGCCCGGGCCGCAGATCTACGCGCCCGGATCGAAGAGCTCGCCGCCGACCTGACCGAGACCGAAGCGCGGCTCACGGACCTGGCCACCACCCGAAAGATCATCGCGGAGGTCACGCCGGCAGGAACCGAATCCGAACCGCCCGAGACGAACACCACCTACCAGGCCATCGTGAACGCCTTCAACCAGCACCCCGACCAGGCATTCCGGGCACGCGAGCTGCACGAACTCCTCGGCATGCCCACCGACGAGGCGTCCGTCAACATCACCCGCAGCCGCCTCGGACGCCTCACTCGCCAAGGCTTCCTCACCCAACCCGGACGAGGCCGCTACCAGAAACGGACTTAACGTCCACTCAGTGCCTCCGGCGTCACCATCACCGCTGAACCCAAGCAAGCCGCCGACCTCGCCGCCCGCATCCGCGCCGGCAATGCCGACGTCCGTGAGACCGCAGAGATGATCCGCACCTGGTACCGCTGAGCCCGGACCCATCGACGGGCCCGTCTCTGTCGCGTGGTTACGCTGTGGCTCTACGGCAGTGGGGGAAGGGGAGGGCGCTATGACAGCGTGGGTGCTGGTGTGCAACCCGACTAGGTTCCGTCTCGAGGACCTTCGAGCGGACGGTGGTGAGCTGGACTCGTGGACGGTCCGGCGCTACCTGAATGAGATACACAAAGGCGATCAGTTCGCACTATGGATCAGCGGCCCAGACGGTGGTGTCGTCGCGCTTGGCGAGTTCACGGGCGAACCGTACTGGAACGATAGCGAGGAAACGGATCATCAGTACTGGGCAGAGCCACCCGGGCCCCGGCACGCTGTGCCGCTGAGGGTTACCCAGTGGCTTGAGTCACCGATCCCGCGGACGTGGTTCACGGATCATGAAGCCTTCGCCAACGCTGGGATCCTGTCCCAGCCGTTCGCTGGAAATCCCCATCGCCTCACGGACGAACAGTGGGAGACCCTGGCCGACAGGGCTGCGCAAACCGTGCCCGCAGAACTGGGCGGTCGAATGCCGGCAGACGATGAATGGCACCTCCAACCTGGCGAGGAGATTCGCCGAGTCGAACTCCACGATCGGTACGGGGGCAGCCGCCAGGGAGGCATCAGCCCGTCGGTGCAGTCAAAGAATGTCCTGTTCTTCACGGACGCCAGCACAGGCGAACAGCACGGCTATGACGACGTTTGGGAGTCTGACGACCACTTCCGGTACACGGGTGAAGGACAGACCGGCGATCAGGTCTTCACCAAAGGCAACAAGGCCATCCGAGACCACCTCAAGGACGGACGGAGTCTTCGCCTCTTCATCGGCAGTCGCGGCACGGTCCGCTACGCGGGTGAATGGATCCTCGATCCCCAAGAGCCGTACTCATGGGGGCGCGCCAAGTCCACCAACGGTGGGCCAGAACGAAAGGTCATCCACTTCCACCTGATCCGGGTAGGAGCCGCAGTCACCGCCCCCGGCGTTCCTGTAGGCAGTGCCTATCGGGTCGAGGATGAGACCACGGTTCCAGCGCCGGCTACCCCAAGCGCTCCGGACCCAGCACTGATGGGTCGGAACCTCACCAAGCACCGGCAACTCCAGAATCAGCTCGCCGAGCAGGTTCGCGCCCGTGGAATGGAGCCGTTGTCGCCGACACCAGCTGACCCAGCCTTTGACATCGCATGGCATGACGGGGACACGCTGACGGTGACCGAGGTGAAGTCCTTGCGACCTGAGAACGAGTCTCATCAACTGCGAACTGGAATAGGACAGTTGCTTGACTATGTAGACCAACTCAGTGCGCGGGCGACGCAGGTTCGTGGAGTTCTATGGCTGGAACGCACACCGCTGGAAGAGCGCTGGTTGGGCATCTGTGAACGGGCCGGGGTAGTGCTCGCTTGGCCTGGTGAAGATGCCAAGGTGTGGGAATAGCAGTCCGCATGTCACTAGCTGTGGCGAGCTACCTGGTGAACCGCCCCGGGTTCGATAGAGATCTCAGGTTGTGGTTGTGACCTGCGGTTTTGTGGTGGTGAGGTAGTAGTCGGTCTCGTACTCGACTGGCGGGACGTGGCCTATCTCACCGTGGAGCCGGCGGTGGTTGTACCAGTCGACCCATTCGGCGGTGGCGAGTTCGACCTGCGAGAGGGTGCGCCAGGGCCGCCGGGGCTTGATCAGCTCGGTCTTGAACAGGCCGATCGTGGACTCCATGAGGGCGTTGTCGTAGGCGTCGCCGACGGATCCGATCGAGGCTGCGATGCCGGCGGCGTTCAGGTGTTCGGCGAGCCGGAAACTCGTGTACTGCGACCCGGCGTCCGAGTGATGTATCAACTCGCCTCGTTGGTGGGGGAATCCGTCACGGTCGCGCTGCTACAGCGCCATGTCCAGTGCGTCCAGAACAAGGCGGGTCTCCTTGGAGGTCGCGGCCGACCAGCCGACGATGCGGCGGGAGAAGGTGTCCACGACGAAGGCGACGTAGACGACTCCGGCCCAGGTGGCGATGTGCGTGAAGTCGGCGACCCAGCAGCGGTTCGGCGCGCCGGCGACGAAGTCGCGGTCGACCAGGTCCGGGGCGCGTTCGGCGGCCGGGTCGGCCATGGTGGTGATGACCTTCTTGCCGCGTACAGCGCCGGTGATGCCGAGTTCGCGCATCAGGCGCTCGACGGTGCAGCGTGCCACTGTGTGGCCTTGTCGGCCCAGCTCCCGCCAGACTTTCCGGGCCCCGTAGACACGGTAGTTGGCGTCGTGAACGTCCTTGATCAGCTCCTTGAGTTCCTGGTCGCGCGCGGTGCGGGCGGAGGGCGAGGCCACGCGCTGGTGGTGGGCGTAGTAGGTGGAGGGGGCGATGCTGCAGCCGTGCTCGGTGAGCACACGGCAGATCGGCTCGACGCCGCCGAAGCGGCCCCGGTGCTCGTCGATGAACGCTACGAGCGCTGGTGTGGCCGGTCGAGCTCGGCCGCGAAGAAACTCGCCGCGGCCTTGAGGATCTCGTTGGCGCGCTTGAGTTCGGCGATCTCCTTCTTCATCGCCTTGATCTGCGCGGACTCCTCCGTGGTCGTGCCCGGGCGCTGCCCGGAGTCGACCTGGTCGCGTCGCACCCAGTTGCGCAGGGTCTCGGCGGAGCCGATGCCCAGTTTCTCCGCGACGGCCCGCAGCGCCGCCGACTCGTTCGGGTAGTCACCGAGGACCTCGGCAACCATGCGCACCGCACGACGGCGCAGCTCAGGCGGGTAGGAGGAAGGACGTGCCATGACTCGAATCCTGAACGGAAAATTCAAGGTCAGCGGAGCAGGCGTCATCGCCCGGACGGCGTCGGCCGGCCCGGAGGCTGCAAGAGCTGCGGTCAGGCTGCGGGAGTGAGGGTGACTTGGTGTCCGAGGGCTGCCAGCTGACGGACCAGGTCACGGGTTCGGCGGGTCGGGTCGATCAGGCGCTGATGGTAGTCAGGACCGAGGTCCGTGTATTCGGTGGCGGGGTCGTTGATGAGGTGCCAGACGATGACCAGCATCGTGCGGGCGACCGCGACCAGGGTCTTCTTATGGCCTCGGCGTTTGACGATGCGTCGGTAGCGGGCGCCGAGAAAGGTATCGGTGCGCGAGGCGGCCATCGCCGCTTCGCCGAGTACGCCCTTGAGTCATGGGTTGCCTTTGCCGGTCCGTCCGGTGGCGGTCTTGGTGCCCGACTGGATGGTGCGCGGACACAGCTTCGCCCATGACGCCAGGTGGTCAGGAGTGGGGAAGACGCTCATGTCCGGGCCGAGTTCGGCCAGCAGGACCTGGGCGGTGGTCGGCCCGATGCCGGGGATGGCGTCGAGCCTGTCGACCAGTGTCGACCGGGTGCGGTCACCGACTGGGGTCCGGTCGTCGCCTGTGGTCCCGGCGTCGTGCGCGGTCAGGTCCTCGATGGCGCGGGCAATCCGCTCGGAGAGCTTGTCGATCTGGGTGGTCAGGTGGTCGATGCTGTCGAGCAAAGTGCGGCAGAGGAAGGCATGGTGTTCTTCGAACTGCCCGGTCAGCGCCAATGCGAGAGCATCCGTCTTGGCGGCCATCCGGCCCTTGGCCATCTGGGCCAGGACGCGCGGGTTGCGTTCGCCAGCGATCATCGCCTCCATCATCGCCCGTCCGGAGACGCCGAAGATGTCGGTGGCAACCGTCGACAGCTTGACCTGGGCATCCTCCAGAACCTTCTCGACGCGCCACTTGTGCCTGGAGCGCTCCTCGGTCAGCACGGTGCGGGTCCGGGTGAGATCCCGCAGCCGGCGCACCGGCTTCGGCGGAACGAACGACGGCCGCAGCATGCCGCGCTCGGCGAGCTTGGCAAGCCGGACCGCGTCGAGCTTGTCCGTCTTGGGTCGGCCGGGGACGTTCTTGACCTCGCGGGCATTGACCAGCCAGCACTCCAGGCCCCGGGCCTCCAGGAGGAAGAAGAACACCTTCCAGTACGAGCCGGTGGCCTCCATCACGACCCGCGTCACGCCCTGGCACAGCAGTCGGTCTCCCAGTTCGAGGACGGCACTCGTAGTCGCGGCGACATTCCAGACTTCCTGGACTCGCCGGCCTTCCCGACTCTGATGTGGCAAGCGCATGCGCACCATCCCCGAGGCCTTCGCCACATCGATGGCAGCGACCCGCTCGACCAGCCCCTCGATCGCCTCGATCTCTTCGGTTTCCACATCCACCCCTTCGCGGCAGCCCTCGGGCAGGCGGCGGCCGTCCGGGAGCGGGAGGGGAGAACGGGAGTCTGAACGGCGTGCTCGTGGCAACAGTGCGTGGCCCCTCAGGCCGGCTCCGGCGTCAGACTTACACGCGGGCTCACCGGCCCAAGGGTTTGCCGACGTCAGCAGACGGCCGCCACCCCCGATTTTCACGCACGCAGGGCGTCGCTCGGGGACAAATGGACTTACACGAAATCGAGTCTCCACTGAACCCAGGGCGGTTCAGCATGAACCAAGAGGAGTATCAAGCAAAGAAGGAGGAAGTGGCTCGAAGCCTTCAGGAGCGATGGGAGCGCGATGGATCGATCACGGGAGTCCTGCACCTTCTGCTCGCAGAAATCGGCCCGAGAGATGAGCTCGGGGCTATCGCCTTCGGCGTGGTGGGGTGCATGCACGACGCATTTGATATGTCGTTGATGGATGCGAAGCGCCTCTCGCGATGGCATGCCATCGGAGGGGAGCTCTCGGACGCGGAGATCGAACAGCGAGTCGGCACTCTCGTTCCTCGCAAACTTGACTCCTCATACGTATGTCCATCCCTTTAGGCAGGACGTACGAGGGGCGGAAAATGCCACCCCGTGCCTGTTCTTATCACTTGGCTCGATTCTGCCGGGAGGAGAAGCATCGCCGCACCCATGTGCGCCAATGCTGGATTTCCTGTCTTCGGTGATGACCATGATCTCCGCAGCACTGTAGCCCTGGGCGGCGAGGTCGGCAGGGATGCTGGCACGCAGGACGTGGCTGGTGGCCTCCCGGGCGTCGAAGTCGGGAACGCGGGAGACCATCCGCTTGAAGACGCGGTTCACTGCGTGGCTGGTCATGCCGGTGCCGGAGGCGGGCATGAGCTGGCCCCACCGGGTGATGCCGCGGAGCGGTGGCAACTGCGGTTCTGCCTGGTCGAGTTCAGCGAGCAGTGCGAGAGAGGCGCGGAGGATGGAGATCGTCACTGGATCGCGGACGCCGTACTCGCGGCGGCGGACCAGTGGTCGTTCTTGCTGGTGCGCTTGCCGACCACCATCTGCTCGGTGCCGTCCTCCAGGTGCTTGGAGACGATGGAGTCGATGCGGTAGACCGCCTGTTCGGAGCGGCGGACGCGGGTGCCGTAGCCCGTCGTGTCTGCCGCGGCGGCGCAGGTGCGAGAGGCAGGAGAGCATGTTCGCCTCGCTGGTGCGCGGCCCTGGGTGGCGGCCGTTGTCGGCACACCCGCGGGCAAAGTAGCGCCGCTCTCGGCGTGGGTCTGACTGGTGCGCGCCGGCTGGGCGGTGGCGAGGTCGTCGGCCGCGTCTTCGGTCAGCGTCTCGTTCGGGTCGACCCTGCCGACTGCGAGCTCCGAGGGCGCCTGTAGAGGACGCAATACATAAATTGATACATAGACGACGCCCGCGACGCCCCTCTCGTTTGCAAGACGTCTACCGCATTTATTTGTGTTCAGAACCCTGTGCTGCAAGGGTGTGCACCATGAAGATCACGATTACCGTGGAGAACCCGACCCCCGAGGCGCTCGAGAAGCTGCTCGCCCTCGCCGCCATGCCGGCCGCCGTCGTGACCGCAGTGCCCGACGATCGCTGGACACCGGAGCGGGCCCGGTCGTACTACGATCGCCTCCCGCCCCGGGCACAGCAGATCCTGCTCCAAGTCGTCGAAGGCGAAGGCGAGTGCGCCGCCGATGAGTTGAGGGCGAACGGCCGAAACCTGCGGGGCTCCACCGGCGCCTTCCGGCGCGTGCTCTCCGAGGGCAAGCGCACCGGCCTCTGGCCGGACGCCCTGTCCGTGCCGCTGGTGTCCCACATCGTCGGCGGGCAACTCAAGAAGCTCGAAATGCCGGGACGCGGTACAGAGCAGTATGTACTTCCGGTCTTCCAGGAAGGACTGGACGGTCTGCGGAGTGGTCACTGATAAGGAATGTGTCGAGCCCGCACCGGGGGTCGGGCCAGCCCTACCGGCGCGACAACAACCGGATCACTCGCGCACCCGGGCCCGCAGCCCGCACAAGCCGAGCCCGTTCTCAGCGGCGGCGCGCCACATCCGCAGCGGGCCGTCGAGGATGCACTCCTTTTCGGGTGAGTAGTAGTACAGCCAGTCCTGGGCGTCCGCAGCGGAGCGTTCGTCCTGGGTGAAGGTGAGGGCCCGCTCCACGCGTGGCAGGGTCTGACGGACCTGGGCGGAGGTGAGGAGGAGGTTTGAGGTTCCCCCGGGATGCGGCGGATGGTGACAGCAGTTCAGATGGGTCTCATGAGAGGACCCGAGGCCATGGCCGCCCGAAGAAGTACCCGCAGGAATTGCGTGAGCGTGCGGTGCGGATGTACCGCGCCGCCGACCCGAAGCCCGTCATCCGCCGGATGGCCGAGGATCTCGGTGTTCACCCCGAGGCCCTGCGCAACTGGATCCGTCAGGCCGAGGCGGATGCCGGCGAGCGCGACGATCGGCTCACCACCGCCGAGCGGGAGGAGCTCGCTGCCCTGCGCAAGGAGAACGCCCAGCTCAAGCGGGCGAACGAGGTCCTGCGGACGGCGTCAGCGTTTTTCGCGGCGCAACTCGACCCGACCCGGCCCAGGTGACGGCGCTCCTCGACGAGCACCCTCACCTGGAGGTCGAGTGCGTACTCCGGGAACTCGGCATCGCCTCCTCCACCTACTACCGGTGGCGCCGTGCCGAGCGGGAACCGTGTGAACGCCGCCGCCGCGATGCGGAGCTGGCAGAGGAGATCACGCGGATCCACACCGACTCCGGCGGAATCTACGGCTCGCCGCGCGTCCACGCCACCCTCAAACGCGAGGGTGTCCACGTCGGTCGCAAGAGGGTGGAGCGGCTGATGCGCGATGCCGGCCTGGCTGGCGTCAGTCCCCGCCGGGCGGGCAAGGGATTCACCCGCCGTGACCCGGACGCCCAGTCGGCCCCGGACCTGGTGCGGCGCGACTTCACCGCACCCGCACCGAACCGGCTGTGGGTCACCGACCTGACCATGGTCCCCACCGTCGACGGGCCACTGTGGCTCTCCGCGATCCGGGACGCCTTCTCCCGGCGGGTCGTGGCCTGGGAGACCTCCGCCCACGCGGACGCCGACCTGGTCCTCACCTCGCTGGAGTACGCGCTGGCCAGCCGTGAGGTCGCTCCCGGCCAGCTCGTGCACCACGCCGACCACGGCTGTCAGTACACGTCTATCAAGCTCACAACACGCCTACTACGAGCGGGAATCCACGCATCCATGGGATCGATCGGGGACTCCTACGACAACGCCCTCGCCGAGAACCTGTGGATGCTGATCAAGACCGAGGGTCCCGGATCAGAAGCCGGTTGGGACAGGCCGGGTTCACCGTCCTGCGGGCGAAGATCGAGGCCACGCCGTGGGCCGATGGTGTCCCGGCCTCGGACGAGGACGCCGTGCCGCACGGGCCCGGCCGGTACTTCGAGCACCACGTCAAACTGCTGCTCCCGGCCCCGGCTCCCGCAGCCGGCCCCGCCCGCCTCGCCGAGCTCACAGAGCTGGCCGTCCGGCACGGCGCGCACCTGTCGCGCAACCCGCGCCGGGTGCGCGAGGACGGCCAGCGTGAGTGGTTCGTGACCCAGCGGTGCCGCCTGGTCGGCCTGAACACCGCGGGCCGCCGGCTGGAGGCGCTGCTGCGGGACCTCGCCGCCGCCGGCCACGAGGTGGCGTCGGTGGAGCGCGAGTTCGTCGTCGTGGACAGCGACGAGGCCCTGGACACGGGGTGGATCACCGAGCACGAGCACAGTGCCGGGCCGTACGGAGAGGGAGAGCCGAGATGACCGAGGATCAGTCCCAGTCGCCCGTGGCGTGGGAGGAACTGCGGTACGGGCCGTGGCAGGGCGTCCTGCTGCCCAAGCAGCCGCCGCCGGAGGACGTCCGCGAGGACCGGGACCTGCCCAGGAGCGTCCTGCCGATCGACGACGAGGCGGTCAGCCAGCAGCCGGTCTTCGACCCCGCCCTCGCCGGGTACAGCCGGGCCCTTCGCCCCAGCGAACCCGCCTTCACCGACCCGCGACTCGCCGAACGCTGGCTCGCCGCCCGGCGCGAGGCGCTGAACACCGCACTGTCCGCCGTCGCCGGCTCGCAGTGGGCCGAGCACCTGGTCCTGCGCGGAAGCGTCCTGCTGCGAGCCTGGTACGGCGAGCAGGCGCGGAAGCCGGGCGACCTGGACTTCGTGGTCCGCCCGGTGGAATGGGAGCTGGAGGACGAGCGCACGGACCGCATGCTGGAGGAGCTCGCCGCCGAGGCCGAACGCCTCTCGGGCACGGTGCGGCTGCACGCCGACCAGGCGGTCAGCGACGAGATCTGGACGTACAGCAGGATCCCCGGGCGCAGGCTCGTCCTGCCCTGGTCGGCACCGGGCGTCCCGGGCGGGACCGTCCAACTCGACTTCGTCTTCACCGAGCACCTGCCCGTCCCACCCCGGCCCTACCGGCTCCCCGGCGTCACCGGCCCGTTGCTGGCCGCCACGCCGCAGCTCTCCCTCGCCTGGAAGATCCTGTGGCTGGTCTCGGACAACCACCCGCAGGGCAAGGACCTCTACGACGCGATCCTGCTCTCGCGCACCGCCGAGGTGCCCTACGACCTGCTACGACAGGTCTTCACCCAATCCGACGAGAGCTGGTCGCGTTGGCCGGTCCTCCCGGAGCAGATCAGCCGGCTCGAGGTCGACTGGGACGAGTTCGCCAAGGACTACCCGCAGTTCGCCGAACCCGTCGAGGAGTATCCGGCCCAACTGCTCGCCGCGCTCCACCCGACGTTCGCCTGCCGAGATGAGTACGCACTGCGCGCCCAGTGGCTGGCCCCGCTGATCGAGGAACTACGGGACGTGCTGGCGAGCGAGGGCATGGACGAGGTCCAACAACGGATGTCCCGACGCCACATGGCCCCGGACAACACCCTGGTGATCACCCGCGAACTGTCGGGCGGCGACCTCGACGACGCCCGCCGGACCGTCGCCGACCACCTCGGCACCCAGTCGAACCGGACGAACTGCAAGCTGGCGGAAGCCGCCGCGCGCTACGCCACAGAGCTTGCGGGCGGCCGCTCTGCGGGCGTCGCCGACGGCTGAGTTCGAGCCAGGCCGCACCGTCGATCGTCCCGACAGAGCCGCCGATCCCCGGGGCGGGCGAGCTGCCGCCCCGGGGCCTTCGCCGCCTGCCCGAAGCTGCTGACTGGCTGACCTCCGCAGGCGCGGAGATCGTCCCTGTCGGACCACGCGACTGTCGGTAGCGGTACGCGTTCGAGTTTCGGCGGTATGCGGACGGTCGGCGGCTGCACCAGGCCGATGCGGCGAGGAGGGCCAGCCGTGTCGAGCGGGCGTCCCGTCCGCCCGAAGTCGACGGCCCGTCACCCGACGTGCGTCCGGTCCACGGGCTGGCGGGGAGCGCCGTGGAACACCTGCCGCACATGCCACTCCCGGTGCCGGGCGGCGACCGGTGCGAGCCCCGGCTGTGGGCCGATGACGGGACGTCCGGCGAGCGCGAGCACGTGCTGGCGGCTGGCTTCGCTGCGGCCGACGAAGCGTTGGGAGACGAGGATGCGGTGGTCCTCGCCCAGGCCCAGGACGCCCTTGTCGAAGAGCTTGTGGTGCAGCGAGCACAGGCACAGGCCGTTGTCGACCTCGTCCGGCCCGTCGTGCGACCACCAGCGGACGTGCGCGGCCTCCAGTCCGACCGTGCTCGCGCCGAGGGCTCCGTCGTAGCCGCAGAACGCGCACTGGAACTCGTAGGCGGTGAGTATGAGGTCACGCATCCGACGATCCCGCTGTCTCCGGGCCGCGGTGTCGGCTCCGTTCACGGTGCCGGTCTCGGCTCGCTCCAGGTCGAGGCCGACGGCTTCGCAGAGGTCGGCGTGCAGGGATGTCGGGAAATGGGTGTCCAGCAGCACCCTGGCCATCCGGCCCAGCAGGGGAGGCTCGTCGCCGAGCGCGGCCCGCAGCCCGGGTGCGAGCCTGCCGGTGGCGCCGCTCGTGCGGAGGATCCCGACGCCGCTTCCGGGGCTTCCCGGGCCCCGGTCGGTCCTGACCTCCCACACACCGTCGCTGACCAGGTGGTGGAACGGGTAGGCGGGCGTCGTCGGGTGTGACGGCCCGTATTCGGCGAGCAGCCGCTTCAGTTCCTCCTCGACCGCGCTGTAGCGCAGTTCGCCGTCGGCGCTCTGCTGGTACCTGCCGAGGGCGTACAGCAGCAGCAACGGCTTGTGCGGAGCACGGACGCCGTTGCTCGTCCAGCGCCTCAGTCTCGCCACCCGATCGAGCCAATCCATGACCGTCACAGTAGTTCGCACGGCTGCGGAGGGATCAAGTAGGGCCGTGGCACCGGCACCTGGGGCAGTCGTCGATCCGTCGGCGGTGCACACCCGGGACTTCGGCGTTCGCGGGCTGCCGTGCGTCACAGCCTGCGGGCGGGGCCGTCGGTGGAGCGGACGGTCCGGCGCAGGCCCAGGATCTCGGCGACGGCGTCGAGCCAGCGGGCGAGGAGCTGATCGCCGTCGACGGTGGTGACCGTGGTGGCCGCCGAGGTCAGCCAGTCGCGGGCGAGGCTGGCCGGTTCCGGGCCGGGCAGGGGTTCGGGCAGGTCGGCGGCGTAGCGGGCGCCGCCGCTGCGGACGACCTCGGCGAGGAAGGCGAGGGAGCGGGGGACCACCCCCAGGCGCTCGGCGGCCAGGGCCGCGGCGATCGCGCCCTCGCCGAAGAGGGCGGCCCGGTGGGGGCCGGCGAAGGCCAGGCCGTAGCGGAGCATGGCGGGTACGTCGAGCTGTCGCAGCTCGTCGTCCGTCTTGGGGCGGAAGCGGTCGTCGGGGGTGCTCATCGGACCGTCACCGTGTACGTGTTGCGCACGACCAGTTTCCTGTTCTCGTCGCTGATGGTCGGGAGATTGCAGTAACCGCGGTAGCAGTTGAGGAGCGTGACGGCGGTGGTCCCGCGGCCCTTGGCCTCGAAGGTGTAGAAGCGGGTGCCGCCGACACCGTCCGAGGTCTTCGATTCCTCCGGGAGGTCGAGCGCCTCGTCGACCTTGGCCACCACCGCGGTGTCCGACTTCGGGTCCACGATGCTCCAGTAGTCGCCGGCCGAGGCGTTGTCCCGTACGGCGATCGAGAAGCGCCCGCCGACGGCGAGGCTCACCGAGCGTTCCTGCAAGCCGAGCACCCGGCCGCGGTCGGGCCCGTCGGACCCGCAGCCCACCAGTGCGGCCGCCAGGAGGGTCGACAGCGTCACCGCCCGCAGCGGCGTCCTTGCGAGCGCCTTCACCGGCTCGGTCACTTCGGCAGGTGGACGGCGTAGGCGGTGTGCATCCGATTGTCCGAGACCCGCTCCATCCGGCCGTTGACGAAGTCGTCCTCGCTGATCCAGGTGGTGGTGCCCCACGGGTTGTAGACCTGCAGCTTGTCACCCTCCTGCCCGACGATCAGCACGGCGTGGCCCGAGCGTTCGCCCTTCTCGTTGTAGCCCTCGATCCCGATCGGCACCGGCTTGCCGTCGGCGACCGCCTTCTCGATGTCCGGCAGGAGCTCACGCCGGGCGTTGTTGTCCGGCATCTCCTTGTAGTCGAAGTCGGCGCCGGTGTGCGGGCTGACCTCCTTCTCCAGCACCTTCCCCTTGTTGTCCGGTGACATGCCGTCCCAGTCCTTGCCGCCGTGGCCCTCCGTGTGCACGCGGTGCTGCTCGTCCAGCAGCCGCTTCTGGAATGCCGCCGGATCGTTCTCCTGGCCGGACGGGCCGCCGGTCAGGTCCAACGTGTACAGCGGATCGACCATCGCCCGGGCGGTGACGGTGGAGGAGGCGACACAGGTCCCCTCATCACCCTTCTGCTGCCACATGGCGGTGCCGAAGTTCACGATGTCGGTGTTCCGGTTGGAGCCGTTGTCGTTGACCCCGCCGTCGGACCTGTCCTCGCTCTTGGCGTAGACGGGCGTCAGGTGCGTGCGCAGCCACTCCGGGTCCTTGCCGTGGATCTTGCTCTGGAAGGCACGGATCTCCTCCAGGCTGTGACCGGCCGCCAGCGCCTTCGCCAGATAGGCGCGCTCCTGGGGGGACGAGGAGTTGGCGAGCATCAGGTCGAAGGACCCCCGGTCCGCTTCGCTCATCTTGTCCAGGTACTCGCCGGTCCGCTTCAGATCGTTCGCCGTCAACAGCTCGTTCAGCTCGGTCGGGCCGTCCGGGCCCGAGGTCTCGGCCAGCACCAGCTTGTCCGAGTTGTAGACCCCGTTCATACCGTGCAGCTTGCCGGCCCGGGCCTGGGACGACTGCTTGTTCAGGTCACGGACCGCCGTCCGGGACGCCGAGTCCGCCTTCCTGGCGGCCTCCAGCATCGACTCGACGAACGGTATGGCGGCCTGCTGCGCCTTCTTGCGCTTCTCCTCGTCGTCATCGCCCTCGAACCACTCGTCGAACCAGCCCTCCTTCCCGCCCAGCTGGTTCAGCACCTGCTGGAGCCCGTTACGTGCGGTGCTGTCCTGGCCCTGGACGGCGCGCAGCGCGTCCGCGAGGGTGTGGAGGGCCGTCCCGGCGTTGTGGAGCGCCGTGGTCTGCTCGTCGACGGCGCGGGCTGCGGCGGCCACCACCTCGGCGGCCTTCGCACCGGTGCTGCCGGTCCAGACGTCCGGCAGGCCGGAGCCGGAGATCGTCACGACGTCCTGGTGAAGGTGGCCCGAGTCGGCGGCCATGGCCTTGTAGCGGCTGCCGACGGCGTCGATGGTGGTCGGGTCACCGAGCGGCGCGCGGACGGCGAGCGCGCCCTTGATCGCATCGATGAGGTCGTTCTTGGAGTCCGCCTCGCGGACGTCCTTCAGCCGGTCGTCCAGCGCCTTGGAGCGCTGAGCGGTGGATTCCTTCGCCATGCCGGTTCGTCAGCCCCCTGGTCGCGTTCCCCGTCGTGGTGCCGTGCTCAGCCGAAGGGGCGGTAGTCGCCGCCCGAGGCCGCCTCCCGTAGGCCCGCCACCGCCGCGCTCTCGGCCTTGCCGTAGTTGCCCGAGGACTCGCGCACCTTGCCCGCCAGCTCCCTCAGCGCGCTCCCGATGACCCCGGTCTGGACCTTCCATGCGAAGTTGAAGTCCCGGTAGGCCGGTTCGACGTCCTCACCGCCGAGCGCGTCCGCGCTGTAGCAGACCGGGTCGACGGCCGCCGCGGTGATCTTGTGCTGATCGTCGGCGGCCTTGTCCAGCGCCTTCGCCTGCCCCTCAACTCCCCCGGCCTGGATCGCGTAGCCCGAACCGTCCGCCATGGCTCCCACCCCGCGTGTGCTTCTCCTACGCCGTCCGTGTGACGACGTTCGAGCACCCTACGGACCGGTTCGAGGTCGGATCAATGCCTGCGACTTCTGAATCCGCTTGCTGTTGCAGACTCATGACAGACCGTCCGCTGAGAGTGAGAGCCGGTTGGCGCCGGTTGGCCCGAACCCTCGACTACCACCGGGCGTGGCCGGCTGCCTGCGCTTGGCCGTCGTCGATCCGTCTGCCCCGACCGGCGGGCAGCGCAGATCCCTCCACGTCCTGCAAGCCGTGGTGAAGCCGCTGTTCCCGCCTGCGAACCCATCGGACCCGTAGGGCACGGCACTGTTCCGGGAGTCCGCTCACTCGGGGCGGTTGCGCAGGCGCTCGTCGGACTCGCGCAGGGACTGGATGCACCGCTCGGCGGTGGCCGCGTCGGGGCAGTAGTAGGTGCAGTCGGACTTGGCGATGGGGGTCTGGTCGGCGCGGCGGGCCGCGTCGGCGTCCTCCCCGGTCAGGACACGGACCCGGGTCACCAGGTCCTCGCGGGTGGCGATCTCTTCGAGGATGGTCACGGCGTTGTGCTCCTCTCCCCGTCCACCTGCGCAGACGCGATCGAGTAGTAGGTCGGGCCGGTCTGAGTACCCGTACTCAGGCCGGCCCGGCCGTGGCTGTCGGAGCATGGGGGCATTCGCCCAGCAGCGACCCGGAGGATCGACATCACCGCCGTCGCGCCCGCTTTCCGGGCCGGCTCACGTCGCAGCAGCTCCAGGACGAGGTCACCGCGCGCATCCGCCATCAACCACGGCAGCCCGCTTCGCTAGAGTTTCACGCCGTCACACTCACTTCCACGGGGATTACTTCATGCGTACCACCTTTCCGCTGCGTGCGGCCCTGCCGACGACCGCAGCGCTCGCCCTGATGCTGACCGCCTGCGGGCCGGACCAGAGCGGCGGCGACGCCGCCGGCACCACGCCGTCCTCGGCCCCGGCCAGCGCGAGCGCGGCCTCCAGTCCTGGCACCGGCTTCGGCGGCCGGACGGACACCAGCACGAGTGCGCCGACCATCACGGCTTCCACCTCCGTCCCCACCCAGGCCGGATCGAGTCCGGGCGCCACCACGGGCAGCCGCTTCCCGGACGCACTGGCCGTGGGCGCCAAGGCCCAGGGCACGTTCGCCGACCATGAGAAGGGCGACATCTCGGTCGGCATCGCCATGACGGGCGTGGTCAAGGGCGACAGCGCCGACCTGGCCAAGTTCCTCAAGCCGGAGGACCTGGCCGGGAAGACGCCGTACTACGTGAACGTCACCTACACCCACACCGGTGGCAACGGGATCTTCGAGCCCTACTTCAACCTGCAACTGCGGGCGATGGTCAGCGACACCGATCAGGCGCGCAAGGTCGACCTGCTCAGCGCCTTCCCGAAGTGCGAGAGCGACGTCCCGCAAGGCGGCAAGGACTTCGTCAAGGGCCAGAGCGAGCACGAGTGCGCGATCTACCTGGCGCCGGCCGACAAGCCGCTGACGTACCTGCTGTGGATCGACAAGAGCGGCACACCGCTCGCCTGGAAGGCGAGCTGACGATACCGCCGGTGTGGCGCGCGAGCCGGTCTCGCGTGCCACACCCGCTCGCGAGAGGTTCCCGGAGCCCGCCCCGGCGTCGAGCGGGTGGCCGGCCGCCGCGGTGTCCCGCTGCGCCTGTCCGGTCTGCCGGCCCGGCACGTTTCCAGGATCCCCGACAGCGTCAGGCACTGACCCCGGCGGGTGCGGCGAAGCGGGCTCCCCGGAAGGAGCCGGGCAAGCCACCTCGGCGGCTGACCCCGCAGGTAGGGGAGAACCAGTCGTCCCCGATCACGGGCATCCGACGGGCAGGCTGACCCCCGCAGACGCGGGAAAGACGCCATGGGGACGTCCGCGACACACCACCCGTCAGAGCGCCCGTGGTGCCCTCCTCTGCGAGCGATCACGCAGAGCCCCGGCCGGTGTCTCGGCCCGGCTGTCCCACGGCGAGACCCTAGGACGACTCGCCGACGAGGATCCGGCCGTCGACCGTACCGAGGAGGAGCCGGCCGGGGGCGGACGCGGTGAGGGCGAGGACCGTCGTCGGAATCCCGTCGACCGTGACGTCGGTGCGCCAGCGCAGCGTGCCGTCGGTCGCGTCGAGGGCGACGACCTCGCCCGAGGTGAAGGCGGCGAAGACGGTCTCCCCGTCCGAGTCGAGCGCCGTCACGGGATGGTCGGCGGTGAACACCCACTGCGGCAGGCCGTCCGGAAAACCACGGCGGGCGACGAACGTACGGTCGGGCTGCGGCCCGTGCGAGTGGTGGATCTCGCCGGCGTGGACCAAGGCGCCGCCTGTGCCGTCGCCGCCCACCAGGCGCACGGCCGGGCCGCCGAGCACGTGACCGGAGCGCACCGCGTCCCACGCGAGCGGAAACAGCCGTCTGACCGCCGGCTTGCCGCTGCCGTCTGTCACAGGGTCGACGGCGACGACCCACTTGTCCTCCCAGTACTTCTTCTTCCCTCCCTGGAGGAAAAGGAGTTCGGGACTGCGCCGGACCGCGAAAAACGTGTTGACGCAGTCGTAGCCGCCCAGCGCGGGCCCGGCGGACCGCGTGCCCTCCGGAGTCAGCAGGACCGTCGGGGTGTTCGGCCTGTCATGGCGGGTGTTGCGCAGGGCGATCCGGCCGTCGCGGGCGGCGGTCAGGGCAGCGGGGAACGTGGCCTCGACGGTGTCGAGGGTGGCGCCGTCGGCGAGGGAGAGCCGTTCGACGACGCTGGGAACATCCTCCCAACCGGTGCCGTCGACCCAACGGTTCGGGCCGTGCATGCCGACCCAGGCCGACTTCCGGTCGGGATGGACGTGGAGTTCACGCGCCCCGTCGGGATCGGGGAGCGACCACTCCGCCCCGCCCGAGGGCAGCCAGCTCTCCAGCTTCGTGCCGTCGAGCACGCCCAGCACCCGGCCGTCGTCCAGCTGCTCCACCGCCCGCACCTGCCGCCGCAGCGACCACGACGTCCCCCGAGCTTCGGCGAGCCCGGCGACCGTCTCCCGGGCGACCCGGTTGACATCGGCGGGGCGGCGTACGGCCTCGACGCGCGGACCGAGGAGTTCGTTGGAGGGGATGCCGCGACGTATGACGGAGCGCCAGTCGTCGCGCTCGACGACGGCGGCGAAGCCGTGGGTCTCGGGTGAGTCGTCCGAGTCGTCGTCGCACGGGGCCACGACCAGCTCCAGCGCGCAGCCGTCCTCCCGCCAGCGAACCCGGCGGACCTCTCGGCAGTGCTTCAGAGCGGAGACGACCGTGTCCTTCTCCAGATCGATGAGCAGCAGCTCCCCCTCGTACTGGTAGCCGCCGTCGTACGCACCGGTGCCGACGGCGAGCAGCGGGAGGTCCGGGTGGAAGGCGACGTCGAGCACCGGCCAGTGGCTGGGGACCAGTCGTCGGCAGTCGAGGTCGTCGAGCCCGTAGACGCCGACGCGGTAGCCACGCCAGCGATCGAGGGACCGGCCGTGCCAGTACAGGCTGCCGACACTGCCACCGATGGCGACCAGCCCTCGCACGTCGTCCCGTGCGGCGACCCGGGGCTGGCCGATCTCGGCGAACGGGCCGCTGCCGAGGACGCGGCGGATGTGCAGGGGCTCAGACATCGGGGGCCTCCGGGTAGATCGTCGACAAATGATCCCACGTCACAACGGGAACCAGGTCGGCGGCGGTCGGACGGCCGGACGGCTGGACGGCACTCGGCGGGAACATGCTCGGAGGGGGCGCTGCCCGCGGCCTGGCCGGACCCGCGCCACCAGGAGGGTGACGCCCGCTACCCGATGGGCGCCATCGCCGGACAGAGACGGAAGATCGGCCGACACACGGCCGCGTCCCGGTAGGCCCACACGGTACGACCTGCGGTTCGCGCTTCCCTTCGCGTCGACATGCCAGTGCCCCTCCCCGCCTGCCCGGCGGGGAGGGGCACCGAGGGCGTGTCAGCCGTTGGGCGTCAGCAGACGGTTGGCCAGCGCGTCCGCGAGGCGGTAGGCCTCGTCGGCCGAGAGGGTGCGACAGATGGCGTCTGCCAGCTCCTCGACGTTGTGCCAGTCGACGTTACCGAGCTCCGCCTGCGGGGCGGCCGCCGGCTGTTCGTCCGACGGGGCCACGGCCCGCTGCTCCGGCATCGGGAGGGCCTCGGAATTTTCCGCGGAAAATCGGTCGGCGCTCGGAGCGGGTTCAGGGCTCGGAAGCGGGCTGCGGGGAGCGGGCTCCGACGCGGTGGCGACGGGAGCCGGCGGCTCCGTCGGCGACGGCACCACGTCAGCGGCCGGTCGAGCCACGGGCGCAGCGGGTTGCTGCACCGTAGCCGGCTGCTGCACCATAGCCGGCTGCGGAGCCGGTGCGGCAGCAGGCGCCTTGGCCGTGGCCTTGGCCTCCACCCTCGCCGCGCGCTTGGCCGCGACGGCGTCGGCGTCGGCCTGGAGCAGCTGCTCCAGCTCCGACGTCTGCTCGGCCAGGGACATCTCCTCGATGCCCTTCACCGAACCCAGCCGACGCGCGACGTTGATGGAGACACCCTCCTCGCCGCGCGCCTTGGCCCGCACCTGGCGCTGCAGCTCCGGGTGGAGCTTCAGCAGGTTCTTGCGGTGCGAGATCCAGCTCTGGGACCAGCCCTCCGCTTCGGCGGCCTCCTTGGCGGTCGGGTACTGCGCCACGATGAGCAGGACGGCGTTGGCCTCCTCGATCGGGTCGAAGTCCTTGCGCGCCATGTTCTCGTCGAGCGCCGCCCGCAGCAGGGTCGCCTTGGACTCCGCCACCGAGTCGTCGACGACGACCAGCAGCTGCTCGCGCCCGTACAGCTGCGCTGCGGCCCGCCGGCGGTTGCCGTTGACGATGACCACGTCCTTCGCTCCCGCGCCCAGCGTCTGCCGGTCCTCCGGCCAGAGGCGGAGGTAGGCGGCCGGGGTGACGGCGAGGCAGCTCTGCAGCTGGCGGTCCTTGATGCTCGCCAGGTCGGAGAGGTCCCCCAGTTCGTCACGCGGGTTGCGCGGGTTGGGCAGGCAGTTGGCGGTGGGGACCCACCGGGCCGGGCTGTCCTTGGCGCTCTCCTTGGTGCTCTCCACCCCCGGGGCGTCGACGACCGGGTCCGCGGCCATCGAGGCGAAGGAGACGCGACGGCCTGCCATCAGCGACCCCCGTACCCGAGCTCGAGGGACAGACGGAAGAAGTCCTCGCGGGCCCGGTAGGCGGTACCGCTCTCCTTGTACTGGGTGACGACCGTTCCCTCGGCCACCGCCCGGGAGTGGATCTTGTACCGGCGCAGGACGGTCTTGGCGCGGGGCCATCCCCTCGCGGCGATGTACGCCTCGGTGTCCTCGAGGTCGGCACGGCCGTCCCGGGGGTCCCAGTTGTTGATGACGACCCGGTAGGGGATGTCCATCGGCTCGATGACCTTCTGGATGGTCCGGGCCGTCGGGTCGAAACACAGCGGCTCGGTGATCATCGGGACCAGGACGTCGTCCGCGATCTCCAGTGCCCGGCGAAGGATCTCCTCGTCGGCCAGGGTGCCCGGCGTGTCGATGAAGATGTGTTCGTACTCGTCCTTCGCGCCGAGGACGTCGAAGGTGCACGCGGCGAGGTTGACCGTGGTGGTGGTCTTGCCGACGCCGCCCTTCTGGTTGGCGATGACGTGGATCTTCGCGCCGGTCTTCTTGAGGTGGACCAGCTGGTCGGCTTGGTCGTGCGCCGCCATGAAGTCGAAGGGCAGGTTGTCCCCTACCCGCTCGGCCCAGACGACCGCGGACCCCTGGGGGTCGGTGGACACGACAAGCACAGATGGCTTCATGATGTTCCGTTCTCTCCGTGGGCTTCCCGGGCGGTGCGCCCGGTACTGCGGATGCCCGCCACTCAAAGCCGTGGGCGGCGGACGGGAACAGCATTCCAGATGATCGACTCGGAACCTGACACGACCCGCGTGTGATGGGGCACAACGGCGGGCTCGCGGGGTCTGGGGTTTCCGGGAAACCCGACTGTTCCTCTGGCCGTCCGCCCGGCTTTCGGTTTCCGGGGTGTGGTGTTGTCGAGGTGGCGGAGGGGGGAACGGAATCTGCGAGGGTGATTGCTTGAGATTGTGGTTTTGGGCGGCGAGGCTCTTGTGAAGTCGGCTGGTCCGTTTGGGGCGGGGGGTTCTCTGTATGCGGAGCTTGAGGTGCTCGACGCCGTGACGCGAGGAAGCGTGGCACGATGTCCGGTGTTGCTTGACGGCTCGGCAGGTCGGTCCGGCAGCGGCTGACATCTGGGCCACCCGGTACGGCCAAGAAGTTGCAAAGGCGTTACATCGCCGCACGCCAGGAAGTCTCCTCCCCGCACCTGCGGAGGGGGCAGGTGTACGGCCTGTCCACGGAGTTGGGGCTGACTCTCCTCCCCGAACCTGCGGAGGGGGCAGCCGTCCGCACGGTCCGCCGCTACCAGGACGCACTGGCCGAGGCGATCGGGTGCCTGGCTGCCGGACGTGACCCCGCTCGTGACGTGCCGATCCGCCGCATCCGGCACAACCCCGGCTCCCGCCTGGCCAGATCGCGCAGCCGCCCCGTCACCTCGTCCACCGCGGGCACCAGCTCCCCGCCCGGCACCAACTCCGCCCAGCCGGCCAGCCGCTCATCCAGATCGGAAAGGACACCAGTCACAACGAACACCCCTCTCTGCAAGCGGTTTCCTGCCGGACCTCACGAGCATCCTGCCCGACCCCGGCGGCTGGCGGTGGACGTTGGTGAAGCTGCTCGACGGCATCCTGACGACGGACCAGGTCATCCGGATCACGGGAGCCAAGCACCCGGACGTCCCGACCGCCAAGGCTGAGCGCCCGCTCACCGACCTGGACCCGGGCCGGGCGCATCCCCAGGACACCGTCACCAACGGCCCGCCCGCCGACATGGCCACCGACGCCGCCCGAAGCCGTCGTGATCGTTATCCGAGTGCACGGTCCGCAGCGATCCTCATGCGGAAGACTGTGCGCGTGGCCCTTCCCGAACCGCTCGCCGCTGCTGAAGAGATTCACGCTCACCTTGTCGATCAGCTCAACCTGCGCTCCGTCGGCCCGGGATGTACGGGGGCGAGACGGCTCTTCGGCTCCTGTTCGACCACCTGCTGTTCGTTGAACGCCAGCCCGAAGCGTTCGCCCGGCAGCAGCGGGCCTGGAAAGGGCGCGGGGTCTGGACTGCTACCGGCGTCGCCGGTGTCTTCCAGGACTTGCTCCCCGAGCACGACGACGAGCACGACACTGCCTCGGTGTACGCGGAGTTCGCGCAGCAACGTGGCTGGCTCAAGCCGGACAGCGTTCTCGCGGAGGACGCGTACGCGGCCCTCACGGGTTGTGTCCGGCAGTGGGCCACGGTGGATCGTACCTGGGCGGACGTGACGTCCGAGTTCGGCCCTCCCTCTGTGACGTTCGGAGGAAACAATCCTCTGTATGGAAAGGCGCTCGGCTACCTCGGCGAGGACCCGCAGCAGCCGATGGTGGTCTTCCACCTGTGGAACGGCAGCGATCCAGGGGCCGTGTCATGGCCGCCCGAGCACGAGCAACCCCTCCTTCTCGCGGTGCGCTTCGGCACGGGCTCGTTCCGCCGATCGTTCACCTTCACCCCGGAGGGTGAGCGAAGGAAGCCGACGACCGCTGACCCTCGCCTGTCGCAGTAGCCGGTTCGGACGCGAGCGAGAGATCGGATTCGTGTCACCCGCAGGGGAATTCTCCGGGCGGTGACACGGCCTCCGCCGGCTCGCCCGTCTCCGCTGCACACCGTGACCACGTCTGGGGCGCCTGCTCCGCCGGAGCGGGCCCCACGCGTCCCCGGCTATGCCGTCGTCCGGAACGAGCCCGACGCCGCCAGGAGAGCCGGCGCCCCCAGGGCCAGCACGGCGCCGGCCGCGCACGCCCACGCCGCTCGTCGCCGGTGCCGGCGCTGTACGCGAGCTCGGCGGCGGGCCGGTAGACCCCGGCGCCGCCCGGGTTCCGCAGTCGGTGCGGCACGCGCCACCCTCGACTGCGGAACCCGCGGTCATCGTGAACTGTGGATGCCGGAGGGGTCGCCGGGGAGGGCCTTGCCACCGGGGTCCTTATGGTGGCCGGGAGACGCGGTCGGCGATGGCTTGGGGGCGGCGTTCTGCCCGTTCTGTCCGTCCTTGCCGTCCTTGCCGTTCTGTCCCTCCCTGCCTTCTCTGCCCTCCCTGCCTTCTCTTCCGTCCCTTCCGTCCTTGCCGTCCTTCCCCTCCCTGCCTTGCAGGCCAGGGGGGCCGGGCGGGCCAGGCGGGCCGGAGGGGCCGGGCACGACGTGCTCTGGCTGCGGATAGCCGATGTGCTGCACTTGCAGATCGTCGATCTGCATTTTCTGGGAGACGAGCGCAGCCGACTGCACGACGAGCGCGGCGATCAGTGATCCGCGGAGCATGAAATGCCGCCACGGCTTTCGTGGAATTCCCTTGACGATGCTCACATGATCCCTCACGTTGTGCGACGGCAGCAGTGTAAGTGACGAGGCGTCGAATTCGGCGGATCTCCTCGTCGAGGGTCCGTTTCGCGGCGGAACCGGCCGTGCGGTGTCGTCCGAGGTGGGAGCGGCTTCGCCGGGTCGGTGGGGGATGGCCGACGGGTCAGTGGGGGTTGCTCTTGGGGGCTGTTCTTCTCGGGCGGGCCGGTGCCTGCCGCCGGTCGGATTCCTATGTGGCCGATGCCGCGACACCGAGTACGCCCTGCTGACAATTCCGGTGAATATGTTCACCATTGCAGATATGCGAGAGATTATGTGATGAGTGGTATCGCGGATATGGGAGGGACCCCGGGATGGGGTTCCGTTCATCCGCCGAGACGCGATGAACCCGTCTCCGAGGATCCCCGGCAGGGAAAGGCATTCGCGCCTGCGCTCCTCTCCGGCCGCGTTGCGTGCGGCGGCATCGACACGGACGCCTTCCGCGCCCGGGCATGAGCCTGGATACGCCCGCCCATCAGGACAGTCGGCCGAAACCTCGCGGAGCAGTACCTGACCGCGACATCGAAACCGGACCGCCCGGGCACCGACTCAGCTGAGCCGGCGCCCGGGCGGTCCGGGGTGTTCGGGTGTGCGGAGGTTCGCGTCGTGCGGTCAGACGGCGATCCGTTCGGTCCGCTCCGCCTGGAGGTCGGTGGGCTGCTCGGCGGTGGCGGAGGTGTTCTCCCGGGGTGCGGGGAGCACGGCCATGATCACGCCGGAGATCACGATGGTCGCCGCCCAGGCGAGCCCGTACTTGCCGACGGGAGTGCCGGAGAGCGGGCCGGCGAACCAGTCGCACTTGGTGAAGGCGAGCCCGATCAGCAGCGCGAGCACCCAGGAGACCATCGCCTGCCAGCAGAAGCCGCCCGTGTACCAATAGCGGCTGTTCCTGCTGGTGTCCATCAGAGCGGCGGCGTCGTAGCGCACCGCACGCGACCGGCGCCGGAACATGTCCACCGCGTAGACGCCGATCCACGCCGAGAAGGAGACGGCGAGCAGGATCAGGAAGGTGATGAAGGAGCCCAGGAAGCTCTTGGCGACCAGCATCAGCAGCAGGCCGCCGACCAGCGAGATCACGGCGTTGATGCTGACGGCCAGGGCGCGCGGCAGCCTGACGCCCATGGTCTGCGCGGTGAAGCCGGCCGAGTACATGGAGAGGCTGTTGATCAGCAGCATGCCCACGATCGCCGTCAGCAGGTAGGGCACGGCCAGCCAGGTCGGCAGCAGGTCACCGAGGAAGGAGACCGGGTCCGCGGCCTGGGCCAGGCCGGGCGAGGCCACCGCCATTACGGCACCCATCAGCACCATCGGCACCATCACCAGGCCGGCACCGGAGACCGTCACGCCGACGATCTTCTTGCCGGAGGCGGCGTGCGGCAGGTAGCGGGCGAAGTCCGGGCCGGTGGGGACCCAGCTGATGCCACCGGCGGCGATGGTCCCGATGCCGGCGATCATCATCGCGGTGGTACCCGCGGGCTTGGAGAAGACCTCGCTCCAGTGGATGGTGGCGACCAGGTAGCCCAGCACCAGCACGCTGAAGACGCCGAAGAGGTACGTCGACCAGGTGTTGCAGACGTTCAGCGCCTTGCGGCCCATGCCGGAGACCAGGAAGGTGCAGGCGACGAAGGCGAAGAGCGTGATCACGATCAGCGCGGTGTTGCTCTTGACGCCGAAGAGCAGGTCGAGGACGGTCAGCACGGCGTAGGCGCCGGTGACGGCGTTGATGGTCTCCCAGCCGAACCGGGCGATCCAGAGGATCGCGCCGGGGAAGAGGTTCCCGCGCACCCCGAAGGTGGCCCGCGAGAGGGTCGCGCCCGGCGCCCCGCCCCACTTCCCGGAGACCGACAGCACGCCGACCATGCCGAACGAGACGAGCGCGGCGAACGCCGCGACGATCAGGACCTGCCAGAAGTTCAACTCGTTGAACACCACCAGGGCGGCGCCCATGGTGAGGAGCAGGACGCTGATGTTCGCCGCGACCCAGGTCGGGAAGAGCTCGCGGACTCTGCCCCCGCGCTCGTGGTCGGGGACGGGTTCGATACCGCGTGTCTCTATCGCGCCGTCGGTCTCGGCGGTGGACGGGTTGTCCATGAAGGTGGCTCCGTGCGTGTGAAGCGGGAGATGAATCGGGCAAATGGAATATCTATGGAACTCTTCGCGCGTAGCGCGGGAGTTGAGTCATCCTACTTTGTCCCCTTCGGTGCCAGGCTCAGCCCGGCGCCTGAGGGGGAGGACCTTGATGCCCTGACCGCCTGAGGCCACGACACCACCGGACTGACGAGGCCCGGCGACGACGAGTGCCTATGTCACCGGCCTGTCCTGGGGCGGCTGCCGGGACCCTGGCGACCCGCCCTTCTGAACCTCCTGCGTCAGCGCGTCGTGGTCGATGGCCAACGCGGTGTTCGACGCGACAGGGCGGCGGGTGCGGGACCTTCCGATCGCGCCCGGAAAACTCCTGGATCCCCGTATGTGAGCTCCGGGACCGTCTGGGACATACCGCCGTCTCTGGGTGTGGCCAACGGTCCTGACTCACTTCCGGTGGCGACGGGCAGTGGTGATCGCTACTCGCAGTACATAGGAATTAAAGCCTCATGCAGGAAAAGGGCTACCAAAACGCCCAGTCGGTATTCCAGCTGTAGGTCTTGATCTCGTCGGCGAAATTCGACACGGGGACAGGTGCGGCCACCCGTCGATCTCGTGAGTGTCGCGGACTAGTCATGAGACGGTGGCCCGACGTATATCTGCGACGCTTGCCGGCTTCTGACGGTAGGTTGATCAGATGCGTTTGACAAAGTATGGCCATGCCTGTGTACGCCTCGAGGACGGCGACCGGGTACTCGTGATCGACCCGGGCACCTTTTCTGAAATGGAAGCCCTGTCCGGCGCCACTGCCGTGCTCATCACCCACGAGCACGAGGACCACATCGACGTCGGCAAGCTCGCCGCAGCCCGGGAGAGCAATCCCGCGCTGACCGTCCACACCCATGCCACCCTCGCCGCAGCCCTCGGCAACGGCGCGACCGCCGTCGCAGCGGGAGACACCTTCACCGCGGCCGGGTTCACCGTGCGCGCCGTCGGCGGCTTGCACGCCGAGATCATCGACGGCCTGCCCGGCTGTCCCCACCTCGGTTTCATCGTCGACGGCGTCTACCACCCCGGGGACTCCCTGTTCGTCCCCGCCGAACCGGTTGACACCCTGCTCGTGCCGGCGTCCGGTCCATGGCTGAAGCTCCGTGAGGCCATCGAGTTCGTCCGCGCCGTACGACCGGCTCGGGCGTTCCCCATCCACGACGCCAATCTCAGTGACATCGGGATGGAGAACTTCGACGGATGGCTGATGGGGGAAGACGGGACTGACTACGCCCGCATCCCGCCGGGCGAGTCGGTCGACCTCAAGGAGCCCGGCTCCCGGCCGTGATCCCCACCTTCCGGATCCGAAGCCGCCGTCGGCGATATGCCCGGGACCGACACTCAGGAACTCCTCGCGCCGGGCGGCGGCTTCGTGGAGCGCGGCCTGGCGGGCTGCGGCGTTCTCGCACATCCGGCGGCGCGGCTCCTGGTAGTCACCCCTCATACTCCAGTGCGATTGTGCGATCTATGCGCTTGAGAGAGTGGCGACCTGGCTGTTCTCGATCCGCTCGGCGGTGCCGCTGTACTGCCGCGGCACGTCCGACGATTCAGCCCTGGAGGGAAGCGAGCCAGGCTGTCAGCAGGCGGTTGACCTCCTCGGGACGCTCCTGCTGGATCCAGTGCCCGCAACCGTCCAGGATGTGGCTGGAGGTCAGACCGGGGAGGGTGGCCGGGAAGGCGTCGATCGCGTCGGCCATCCAGGTCGTGGAGGCGTCCAGGGCGCCGCCGATGAACAGGGACGGCTGCTTGATCGGGGCGCCGGCGTACTGGCCGAGGTCCTCCCAGTCGCGGTCCATGGCGCGGTAGCGGTTGAGGGCCCCGGTCATGCCGGTGCGCTCGAACTCCCCGGCGTACGCGTCGAGGTCGTCCTCGGTGAGCCAGGCGGGCAGCTTGCCGTCGGGGAAGCGGTCGCGCAGCCGGCCGCCGGTGCGGGCCACGAAGTGCGGGTCGGGCTCGCCGTGGGCGGGCATGGTGTCGGCGGACAGGGCCGCGTAGAAGCCCGCGAGCCAGCCCCGGAGGTCGGGCTCCATCTCCGCTTCGGCCCGGCCGGGCTCCTGGAAGTACGAGACGTAGAACTCCTGGTCGCCGCCCATCTGCGCGAAGACGTCGGTGGGGCGGGGGCCGCCGGGCGGCGCGTACGGGACGCTCAGCAGTCCGACGGCGCGGAAGACCTCGGGGTGGAGCAGGGCGGAGGCCGCCGCGATGTTGGAGCCCCAGTCGTGCCCGACGACCACCACCCTCTCCTCGCCCAGGGCGCGCACCAGGGCGACGTTGTCCTCCACGAGGTCGAGCATCCGGTAGGCGTCCGTCGCGGCCGGCTTGGAGGAGCGGCCGTAGCCGCGCACGTCGAGCGCCACGGCCCGGTACCCCGCTGCCGCGAGGGCCGGGAGTTGGCGGCGCCAGGAGTACCAGGACTCGGGGAAGCCGTGGACGAGCAGGACCATCGGTCCGGTGCCCTGCTCGACCAGGTGCAGGCGCCCGGCGGGTGCCTCGATGGTGCGGTGGCGCAGGTCGGCGGACGGCGCGGGCTGGTGCATCGCTTCTCCTCGGTTCACAGGCGGCCGCGGTTACCCACCGATCATGCGGCGCGACGGCCGCCCGATGCGAACACCCTTGCCATTCTGGCAAACTGGCAGGACAGGGCGGTGGAGGCGGCACGACCGGAGGGAGCGGGGCGACGGTGACGGACGACGGCATAGCCGACACGCTGGCGGCCATGGGCCCCCGGCTGCGGACCGCGCGCGAGCAGCGCGGCGCCACACTCACCGGCGTCAGCCGCGCGACCGGCATCTCGCTGAGCACGCTGTCGCGGATCGAGACCGGCCGGCGCAAACCGACCCTGGAGGTGCTGCTGCAACTCGCGAAGGCGTACGGCATCTCCCTGGACGACCTGGCCGGCACCGCACCCGTCGCACCCGTCGCCGCGGCCGGACCGCGCACCCGGATGCCGCAGCGTCCCGGCGACGACAAGGCGGTGCTGCCGCTGACCCGGTACGTGGGGGGCCTGCACGTCCACAAGCACGTCCTGCCCGCCGTCGACGCGCCGCCGGCGCGGCCGCGGCAGGTCTCCCACGACGGGTACGAATGGCTGTGCGTCCTGTACGGGCGGCTGTGGCTGGCGCTCGGCGAGCAGGACCTCGTCCTGAGCGCCGGGGACGTCGCCGAGTTCGGCACCCGCACCGCCCACGGAGTCGCGAACGCCGGACCCGGCGGACCGGTCGAATACCTGGTCATGTTCGGACCGCAGGGAGAGCGCCTACGACCGCGCACCCCAGCCCTCGGCCGCGGGGCCCCCACATGAGCCCGAATCGACCACCCCACAACCCCGAAGCGACGCCCAGCCGGCCGAGCCGGGCGGCGAGATCCTGCTCGGGCGTTGCAGGCCCGGCCGCAGTCGCCCAGGGCGACGCGGCGGCGTCCGAAGGCTGAACGCGGCCGTGGTCCCCGGCACTTGGCCGGGGACCACGGCGGCCACTTCGATCCCGTCCGCGAGGAGGGAAACCCGGCCAGGTGCCGGCGGTGGCAACCGGCCGACGCCGTGCCACCCCCGTGTCGTCGCCCGTGCGGGTGACAGGGTGGCCGTGTGCTGGCGGTAGCGGTTCGCGCCGTGGGGTACTGGGCGGGTGCGTATCAGGAGGACGGCTCTCGTCGGGGCCGCCATGCTCGCCCTGCTCACGGCGGTGCCCGCCCACGCGGCCTCGACGCCGACGGCGCGCGGTGTCCACCGCCCGGACGGCGTCGTGGATCCGGAGGTGCTCAGACGGCAGGCGACGCTCGACCGGCTCGTCGAGGCCATCACCGGGGTGCCCGAGCAGCACCGCGCGACGGTGCCCGGCTACGCCGGGCACACCATCGACCCGCAGCAGGGCCTCCTGACGCTGTACTGGCACGGCGACGTGCCCGAGCGCATCACCGGCCTCCTGGCGCACACCCCGCCGGGGATCACCGCGACCGTCCTGCAGGCGCCCTACACCCTGCGGCAGCTGCGCGAAGCGCGGGACCGGCTCGTCGAGGCCGCCGTACGCGGGGACGCGGGCGCGGTGTGGAACGCGGCCGGGCCCGCTGCGGACGGTACCGGGCTGATCGTCAACTACACCCCCGACAGCGCCCGCCGGCACCGCGTGCTCACCGGCGAGCAGGTCGCCGCGCACGCCGCCGAGCTCGCCGGTGTCCCGGTCGACGCCGGACCCGCGGCCGCCCCGACGGCCACCGCGACCCGCCACAGCGACGCCAGCCCCTGGAGCGCCGGCGCCGAACTCACCGCACCCGGCAACGCCTTCTGCACCTCGGGATTCGGTGCCTGGCGCGGCAAGACCGCCGTCCTGCTCACCGCCGCCCACTGCGGGACCTCCGGCACGTACAGGACCGGTACCGGCGCCGAGATCGGCAAGGCCGCCGACGCCGACACCGGGCTCGACATCACTGTGATCAACATCCACGGCACACCGAGCGGTCGCTTCTACGACGGAGCGTGGGACAACGGGTCCGGCTACTCCAAGCGCGTCTTCGGCGCGGGGCACAACAGCGTCGGCGGCCTGGTGTGCGACAGCGGCGCGATGAGCGGAGTGCACTGCGGGTTGAAGATCACCAAAACGGACTTCGCCGCCAACGTCGACGATGTCTGGCACACCGACATGGACAGCGCCGTGCGCACCGACGACAAGACCATCAGCGTGGCCCAGGGAGACAGCGGCGGGCCGGTCTTCGCCAGCATCAACGGCGGTGAGGACATGCAGGCCAGAGGCATCATGGTCGCCGGCAGCGGCAACAAGGTCGTCTGCGGTCCGGTGGCGGACAGGACCACCTGCTACGACACCGTCCTGTTCACCCCGATCGCACCGGTCATCGACAAGTTCGGCCTCTCGATCGCCTGACACCGTGAAAGGAGGGCACGCCCGTGGACGTCGCACTCACCGGCCGGCTCCTGGCCACCCTCTCAGTCCTGGCCGTCGCGTGCGGCGCGGCCGCCGCCGATCAGACCGCCCCGCCCCGAGGGCAGGCGCTGGCCGACCTCCAGCACGCCATCCACCAGGCCGGCGTCGGCCCGGCCACCTGGCACGTGGACACCGTCTCGGCCCACCCGGGCGACACCGTGCAGACCGTCGAGGTGATCGGCGACCTCGACGAAGCCCGCCACATCCTCGACCAGCGCTTCCCCGGCCGGACCCGGGTCGTGCGCGGGCACGTCACCTCCGACCTCGTCTGGCGGCGCGGCCACGACTACCCCCTCGAAGGCGAACTCCAGGCCCTGAACCAGTCCGACTTCCAGGTCTTCAAGACCGGCAGCGCGCCGGACGGCCGCACCACCGTCGGCGTCGTCGGCGATCTCACCGCCGCCCGCGCCTACCTCGACGCCCACTACCCCGGTCGCACGATCGTCCACGGCAACACCCTCTGACCGGAGGGCCTTCGCGTTCATGCGAACACGCGGGTGGGCATCGAGCGGACCGCCCCGTGCAACCGTCTCGGGAACGTGGTGGCATCGTCAGCGCCCTGACAGCGTCTGCGCCGATCGGCCCCGGCTGCTGACTCCGCCGCGACGGCATGCTCGTGCCCTGCCGCTCGGACCCGGTGGGACATCGGGATAATGATCTCGGATGTCGGCTGGTGCTGGGCGAGGGGCGGGCGGGGTGCGGATCAACGTTCTGGGGCCACTTCAGGTCGTACGGGGTGGGGACGGGGCGGCCTTCGAGGTCGGCGGGGCGCGGCTTCGGCTGCTGCTGCTCCGGCTGGCTCTCGACCCCGGGCGCGTGGTCACCCGTGAGCGTCTGGTGGACGACCTCTGGAGAGACACCCCGCCGGAGGAGCCGGTCGGCGCCCTGCAGTCCCTGGTTTCCCGGCTCCGCCGGGCGTTGGGGGGCGACCGGACGGTGATCGGCTCGCACCCCGCCGGATACCTGCTCGACCTGCCCCGGGGGAGCGTGGACGCCTGGGACTTCGAGCAGCGGGTGGCGGCGGGGCGGGCGGCGCTGGCGGCGGGCGGGTTCACCGAGGCGGTCGCTTCGCTGGGCGGGGCGCTGGAACTCTGGCGGGGAACGCCGTTCGCGGACGCCGAAGGCGTCGGGTTCATCGCGGCGTCGGCGGCCCGGCTGGCGGAACTGCGGCTGTCGACGGTGGAGGATCGGGCCGACGCTCTCCTCGCGCTCGGCGGGACCGACACGCTGCCGCGCCTGGTCGCCGAGCTCACCGGGCTCTGCGTCGCACACCCGCTGCGCGAGCGTGCCGCCGTCAGGTTGATGCGCGCACTCCACGCGGACGGGCAACAGGCGGCGGCGCTGGAGGTGTTCGAGCGTACCCGGCGGGCCCTGGCCGAGGAACTGGGTGCCGACCCGTCCGCCGAACTGCGGGACGTCCACCTGCGGGTGCTGTCCGGCGCGACGTCGCCTACGCCGGGGCCGGCCCCCGCGTCCACCGGGAACCCGGGCCGGCGTGCGGCACTGCCCACCTGGCTCACCGGCCTGGTCGGCCGCGACGAGGCACTGGCGGCGGTTCAGGAGCGCCTGCACCGGTCCCGCCTGGTGACGCTGACCGGGCCGGGCGGTGTCGGCAAGACCCGGCTGGCGGTCGCGGCCGCGACCGCCGCCCCGACCGCAACGGACGTACGGCTCGCCGAACTCGCGGGCGTCGACGGGCCCGACGGAGTGGCCCAGGTCGTGCTGACCGCCGTCTGCCGCCCGGCGGACGCCGGGGTGCTGGCCGGCGGCCTGCCCGCCGGCGATCCGGCCGGGGATCCCGTCGACCGGATCGTCCGGGCCCTGGAGGGCCGTGAGGTCCTGCTCGTCCTGGACAACTGCGAGCACCTGATCGAGGATGCCGCCCGGTTGGCCCATCGCCTGCTCGCTGCCGCGCCCCGGCTCACCGTGCTGGCCACCAGCCGTGAACCGCTCGGTGTCACCGGCGAGGCGCTCTGGCCGGTGTCGCCGCTCGCCGTGCCCGAACCCGGCGGCACCGCGCAGGAGGCACTCGCGCACCCGGCCGTCGCCCTCTTCACGGAGCGGGCTGCCGCAGCCTGCCCCGGATTCACCCTGGACCACGACACCGTCGAGCCGGTCGTGCGGATCTGCCGGGAGCTGGACGGCCTGCCGCTGGCCCTCGAATTGGCGGCGGCCCGGCTGCGGGCCCTGAGCCCCGGGCAGGTCGCGGCGCGGCTGCACGACCGGCTCCGGTTGCTGGACCGCGGCTCACGCACCGCTCCCGACCGGCACCGCACGCTGCGCGCCGTGGTCGACTGGAGCTGGGAGCTGCTCGACGAGGACGAGCGCGTCCTGCTGCGACGGCTCTCCGTGTTCGCCGGCGGGGCGACCCTCCCCGACGCACACCTGGTCTGCGCCGGGAACTGGCCGGGCGGGCCGACGCCCGACCCGACGGTCGTGGAGGACCTGCTGGCCTCCCTGGTCGACAAGTCCCTGGTCGCGACCGTCGGCCGGGAGACCGGGACGGTGCGCTACCGGCTGCTGGAGACGGTCCGCGCGTACGCCGCCGAACGGCTCGTCGAGGCCGGCGAGGACGGCCCGACCGGCGCCGCCCACCTGCGCTGTTTCGTCGAGCTCGCCGAGAACGCCGAACCCCGGCTGCGGACAGGCGGCCAGATCGGCCGGCTGGCCCGGCTCGACGCGGAGCAGGGCAACCTGGACGCGGCGCTGCGCCGGGCGGTCGCCGTCGGCCCACCGGAGCACGCGCTGCGGCTGACGGCCGCCCGGGCCTGGCCCTGGCTGATGCGTGGTCAGGGCCGTGAGGCCGGTGAGTGGACGGCGGCCGTCCTCGCGGCCCACGGCTACACCCCGCCGTCCGGTTTGGAGCAGGCACACGCCCTGTGCGTGATCCTGGCGCAGCTCACCGCCCCGCTCCGGGAGCCCGGTGACGCCGTGATCCCACCGGAGGCGATGGGCGCGGCGCTGGTCACGGCGCAGCAGGCCGATCACCCGGTCGCCCTGGCCGCCGCGCTGCTGCTCGCCATGGCGGGGCCGCCGGACGCGGTGGGCGCGACGGCGGAGCGGTTCGGCGAGCACCCCGACCGGTGGATGCGGGCCGCCGCCCAACTGGTGCTCGGCCGGATCGAGTTGGGCGCGGGCCGGATCGGGTGCGCCGAGCACTGCCTGCGGACCGCGGTGGACGGCTTCCGGGCCCTGGGCGACCGTTGGGGGCTGGCCATGGCGCTGGTCACGCTGGCCGCGCTGCTGTCCGTCACCGGCGCGGCCGACGAGGCGCTCGCAGCGCTGGCGGAGGCCGGTGAACGGGACGCCGAGATGGGCGGTTCCGGGGAGGCGCCGTTGTCACTGCTGCTGTCGGGCCGGCTGCGGGCGCGCTGCGGCGAGCCGGCCGCGGCCCGGGTGGACCTGGAACGCGCGCTGGCCGCCGCCGAACGGGCCAGGGACCCGCACCTGCAGGCCGCCGCCCGCTACGCGCTCGGTGAACTCGCGCGTCGCGCCGGGGACGTGGAGGCGGCGCTGCACGGCCAGCAGGAGACACTGCGGCGGCTGGAACGGCTGCCCGGGAGCGGGCCCGGCGCCCCGGCGCGGCTGCACCTGCTCGCCCTGCTGCACACCAGCCTGGCCCGCACCCAGCAGCGGCGCGGCGCGCCGGACGCGGCCGGCCCGCTGCACCGCCGGGCCCTGGAACTGGCCGCCGGGAGCGGCGACCAGCCGGTGCGGGCGGACGTACTGGAGGGGTTCGCCGAGTACTGCCTCGCGCTCGGCGAGGCGGCGCGCGGCGCGGCGGCGCTGGGCGCGGCGTACGGCCTGCGCGGGGCCCACGACGCGGGCGATCCGGAGCTTCGGGCCGTCCTGGACGGCTGCGCCGAGACCCTCGGGGAGGCCGGTTTCCGGGCCGCCTGGGAGCGCGGCCGGGCGTTGTCGCGGCCGGAGTCGCTGGCCCTGGAGGCGGGCTGACGGCCCTCCGGAGCACGGCGGCCGGGTGGGCGCGCCCGCCGCGCCACCCGGGGAGGGCGGCGCGGCGGGGCGGATGCGCGATCAGTCGCTGAACGGCGGCTGGGTGGGTGTGCAGACCGTGCCGGGGGCCGGGAGGACGCCGTCGATCAGGTAGCGGGCCTCGTACCGGGCAGCACACTCACTGGGGTTGGCCAGCACGGTGTGGCCGTAGCCGTCGACGGTCAGCAGCTCCGCGCGGGCGAGCGAGCGGGCCATCGCGCGGGACCCTTCGTAGGGCATGGCCGGGTCACCGGTGTTCGCGACGACCAGGATCGGCCGGGCGGTCGGACGGTTCCACGGGCCGTCGTACCGGTCGCGGTCCCGGGCGGGCCAGTCGGCGCAGCGCTCGTCGGCCCAGGCGAAGTACGGGCCGGCCTCGCCGGAGCGGGCCCGGGCGAACGCGGCCAGGGCGGGGTAGTCGGCCCGGGCCGGCGGGTTGGCACTGTCCGAGCACACCACCGCGAGCATCTGGTCCGGCGGCTGGTGGAAGACGGGCGGCAGTGGTGCGGTCGGGGCGGCAGGCGCCTCGGTGGCGGCCCACAGCGCCTGGAGCGTCGTGCCGAGCCGGCTCCAGCCGGTGTCGGGAATGCCCGGGACGGGGTTGGTGGCGTAGAGCGAGGGGATCGTCACCTCCAGGGCCGAGCCGGCGGGGAAGGTCATGCCGCCCATCACGACCGGCCGGGTGCGCAGCCGCTGGAGCAGCTCGCCGTACCTGGCCCGGGTGGCGGTGGCCGTCCCGGCGGAGAAGGCGCAGGTCTGGGAGCCGACCTGGGCGCACTGGTCGAGGAAGGCGTCGAGGATGCGGCCGGCGGCGACGTCGCTGCCGTTGCGCAGCAGGGCGCCCACGGTGGCGGCCTGCCCGCCGCGGCCGGTCGACCAGGCCACCGGGTCCGGGGCGCTGTCGAGGACCATGGCGCGGACCCGTCCGGGGAACAGGTTGGCGTAGGTGGCGCCGAGGTAGGTGCCGTACGAGGTGCCCAGGTAGGTGAGTCGTCGGTCGCCGACCGCTCGGCGGAGCAGGTCCATGTCCCGGGCCACGTTCGCGGTGGAGATGTGCGGCAGCAGGGCGGGGTTGCGGGCCGCGCACTGCCGGGCGAGGCGCTGGTAGGCGTCGTTCCAGGCCTTCTGCTGGTCCGCGCCCTCGGGGTAGCCGGCTGCGGTGCCGGCCAGCAGGGCCTGCTCGTCCTCCGGTTTGTCGAAGCACTGGACGGGAGCGCTGCCACCGGCGCCGCGCGGGTCGAAGCTGACGATGTCGAAGCGCTTGCGCACGTCCTCGGGGAACCGGCCGAGCATCTTGGGCAGGGCCACGGTGCCGGCCGCGGCCGGGCCGCCGGGGTTGTAGAACAGGGAGCCGATCCGGTGCGCGTGGTCGTCCGCCGGGTGCCGGATGACGGAGAGGTCGATCCCGGCGCCGCGCGGGTCGTGGTAGTCGAGCGGCACGCGGGCGGTCGCGCACTGGAAGCCGTCCCCGCACGTCGCCCACGTGAGTCGCGGCACCGGGGCGGCGTCCGGCGCGGCCACGGCGGTCGCCGGACACACCGCGGCCAGCAGCGCTGCCGCGGCGGCGCCCGCGCCCAGCCTCCACGAGGCCGCCGAGCGTCGGGCTGCGGTGCGGGACGCCTTGGGCCGGCGCGGGGCTGCGGCGCGGCCGGTGGGAGGGGAGGTACGAGTCACGCGAGTGCCCTTTCGTCAACGGGCCGGGCAGTCGTGCGCGCTCCTCGGTCGCGGCGTACCCCCGGCACGTCCGACGGTTCCGCACCCCGCTGGCAGACCGCTGGCAGACCGCTGGCATCGGCTCGGGCGCCGGCCGGCAGCGAGGGGGAGGCGCGCCACCGCACCATGGCCTGCTGGCTCGCCGCCTCCGCCTCCGCTGCGGCCTGGCGCGCGACCGCGTGGGCGGCGCGCGAACGGGTGTGAGAGGCATCCGCAATCCCCGTGCGGCGCCTGACATTTCGCCGTTCCGGTAGGGCGCGCGGAGTGGGGCAGCGGGGGTTCGGCGTCGGGTTGTCGAGGTCGGCGCGCGTCTCGCCGGAGGCGTGCCGAGGTGGAGTGGCCGGGCTGCGGTGTGGTCGGGGCGGCGACGGTTGTGCGGGTCAGCCGGGCCTGTTCGCGTGGGGGAGCTGGCGGCGACGGAACGGCTGTCGGCTGGCCGCCCGGATGAGACGTTGACCATCGTCCTCGCCCGTTGACCACCTGATCGACGGACAGGCGCCGCTGCCGTTCCGCGTCGGAAGCGTCGGGTCAACGTCGGGTCAACGTCGTGGTCGGCCGGCAGGTCCTGCGGTGAGGATGGATGCCGCACCGGCCCAACCGACCGAAGGGGAAGACATGCAGTCCAAGCCGGGGCGCCGAGTCGCGTCCCTCGTCGCGGTGGTCGCACTGGCCGTCACAGGGGTGGGGCTCGCGTCGGGAAGCGCGTCCGCCGCATCCGGATCCGACTCCAATTCCGCGTACGGCGTGGATATCACGGGCTGGCACGGGCTGGACACCAACCCGACGGTGTCTGCCCGGCTGTGCAACTACCAGAGCTCGACGAACAGCTTCTACTTCTGGATCAAGGACGCGCAGAACGGTCAGAACATCACCAGTCCGGGCCACATCACCCCCAACCTCGCGCCTGGACAATGCGACTACGTCTCCGGCGAGGACTACGGCGCCGACGCGATCCAGGTCTATGCGAGGTCCGGAAACGCGTGGACCTTCGGCACCGACCCGATCTATCTCGGCTGAAAGCCACTGCGCCCGCACCCGCTGATCGCCATGTCCGGGTGTGCAGGCCGCCGTCAGCGCCTGCGCGTCGGCCACACTCGCCGCAGCCTCGACGGCCTCGGCCGCCACGCCGTTGACGGTCACCCACGACGTCCGGTTCGACTCCTGCGTGACCCCGGCAACGGGAACACCGACGTGGGTGCCGTCCAGATCGGCATCGACGCCGCCACCGCGGCGTTCCAGTACGACCTCGGCCCGCAAGTCCCGATCAACACCTGGGAGACCAGGAGACCGCGCGTGGGGTCCGCCAGCACGCCTGACACGCACCGGGGGCGGGCCACCACCACACATCTACCAAGGGAGAGCAGCATGCGAATCAGGAAGACTCTCGCCGCCCTGGCCGTCGCCACCACGGCGATGGTCGGCGTCGGCGTCGCAACCGCCGGCACCGCGTCCGCCTCCGACAGCGGCTCCGACAGCGCCACCAGCACTGCGGGCGCGTGGTACCAGGTCTACGCGAACGGCCCGACCGTCGGGTGGCACGTCAACGCGGGCAACACCGACGAGCGGTTCTGGCTGACCGCCGGGGACACCTGCGGCCACACCTACAGTTGGAACTGGAACGACGTGACCGATTCCCAGTGGAACAACGCGTGGTGGCAGTTCCCGTGCAACCTGTCATGGGCGCACCTGTACCCGACGAACAGCGGCGTCCAGTCCGGCCGGACCGTCTCGCGGTGATCCACCTCGGGGACATCGTCATCCTGCTGCCCGGCGGCATGACGGGCGGCTGAGCGCCGCGCGCTGGCTGGTGCCTCCTCACCACCGGCTGATCTCGGCCCCACACCGTTCCCCACTACGGTCCTTGTGGACGCACCTCGGAGCTAACGGCACCGGGTGTGCACATAGGGACGCCAGCCCGGCCCCTACCGCGCCCCAATTCGCCGGGGCCGGGCTGACCCCCACTCGGATACGACGAAGCCGGCCCTGCCCGATCGGAAACCGTGATCCGCCGGGCAGTGATCGGCATCATGGTCCGCCGCCTCACCGGCGAGACCGCGCCCAGCAAGAGTCCGGGGACGGCCGGCCTGGCGTCCTCGGCCGCCTTGCCGATGCCCACTGCCTCGGTCGCTTCGGTCGCTGCTGCCCCGGCCGCCGGGGTCGCCGGGGTCGGGCCGACTGCGACCGGGCCCGGACGGCGAACCGGCCGTCCACCCGGCTGTGCCGTGCAGCGGTGCGGGCGCCCGGTCAGCCACCGGATCGGCGGCCGGTGCGTCCCGCCAAGGCTCGGCGGCCGCCCGCTCCACCTCGGCGGCTGGTGCGCCCGGCGGCCACGGCCTGGTTGAGGTGGTGGGCGAGTCCGGGCAGCTGCCGGGCGGGGTCGCCGGCGGTGAGGCCGCTCTCGTGGACCAGCACCAGCCCGCCGAGCACCCAGGCGGTGTCGGCGGGCACGCCGCCGTCATCGTCGTTCTCGTCGTCCAGGTCCCGGCCGCAGGGTTGCGGCGGAGAATTCGAGCTCCATGGTCAACGTGCCGTCGCGGGTGAACGCGCACCCGGTGCGCAGCGTCGCGCAGCACACAGACGCCCGAACGATGGGCGTCAGGACGGGCGGAAGTTGGGCTTGGTCTGCAGCATCGCCATCAGTTCCGCCAGTTCGGCCGGGTGGAACGCGGTCTTCGGGACGGCCACCGGGAGTTCGCGGCGGGCGTGCAGGAACAGGTAGTCCTGGTCCTCCGCGAGGCGGCTGAAGCGCGACCAGGCGAACGCCTGCCGACCGTGCACCGTGGTGAAGGCGCAGCCGCTGTCGGCGAAGGTGACGGTCAGCGGGCCCGGGTTGTCGGCCCGTTGGCGGGCGACGCCGAGCCTGGTGGCGAACGACTGCCAGAAGGCCAGCAGCAGCGCAACCACCAGCAGCACCGCGCCGACCGGCCAACGACCCATCACCAGCAGGACGATCCCGCAGATCGCGAGCAACGCGCAGCAGGCCCGACCGATTGCGAAACGGCGCCGGTTCGCCCGCCGCACCCCGTGGTAGGCCTGGTCGGCCGTCAGCTCGTAGGTGACCTGGATGCTCACAGTCCGCCCCCGGTGGTTCGTCCACTACCCCGTGCCGTCATCCTTCCAGGAGCGTGAGCACGCGCCAATCCCGTCACGCCAGTTGTTACACAGCGACTCCGTGACCTGCGGTGGGAGGTTTCGACAGTCGGGTGGTGCGTCCTGTCCCAGGAGCGCTGGTGGGTTCGCCCGCCCAGGTTGTCCATCCCCGGGGGTGGGACCCCCCACCGCAGTAACCCCGCCACCTCCCTGCGGGGCTGTTGTTCCCGGTGGCGTCCAGCGGGTGCTGGACGCCACCAGCCGGCCCGGCCGACGCGGGTGCCGCGTGCGCAGACTACGGGCTGCGTGCCGTCCGCCAGCAGGTCGCGGCTGTGGTCCGGGTCGCGGACGATTCCGATGACGCTGTCGCCGCGGGACGCGAGCATCCGGCCCAGGCGCCGGGCGATCCGGCCGTGGCCGCCGGCGATCACGATCTTCATGTCACTCTCCTCGGGACGGAGGACCGGGTGGGGTGGGTGCCCGGGGTGGTGCCGCGTGTGCGGCATCACCCCGGGGCGCCATGGGCGTGGCGGAACGTCAGAAGACGATGCGGACCTTCAGCGCGGTGCGGTCGTCCATCGCCCGGTAGCCGTCCGGGACGCCGTCGAGGTCGACGGTGCGGTCGAAGACCAGGCCGGGGTCGATCGTGCCGGAGAGGACGTCGGGCAGCAGCTCGGGGATGTAGGCGCGAGCCGGCGCGACGCCGCCGCGCAGCGACACGTTCCGGTCGAACATCTGGCCGATGTCGACGCCGGCGCTGCCGCCGTGCGGCACGCCCACGTAGCCGACCGCGCCGCCGTCGCGGGCGATCGAGATCGCCGTCCGCATCGACTCCTCGGTGCCGACGGCCTCCAGCACGGTGTGCGCGCCCTGACCGCCGGTCAGCTCCTTGACCGCCTCGACGGCGTCGTCGCCGCGCCCGGCGACCACGTCGGTGGCGCCGAAGGCGCGGGCGATGGCGGTGCGCGCCTCGTGCCGGCCCAGCGCGATGATTCGGCCCGCGCCGAGCCGCTGGGCGGCGAGCACGCCGCACAGGCCCACCGCGCCGTCGCCCACCACCGCGACGGTGACGCCCGGACGCACGCCGGCCATCACGGCCGCGTGGTGGCCGGTGCTCATCACGTCGGAGAGTGCGAGCAGACCGGGCAGCAGCTTCTCCTCGCCGGCGGTCTCCTTGGGCAGCTGCACCAGGGTGCCGTCGGCGAACGGCACCCGCACCGCCTCGCCCTGGCCGCCGTCGGAGCCGACCTCGCCCCAGAAGCCGCCCTGCGGGCAGGAGGTGTGCAGGCCCTCCCGGCAGAAGTCGCAGCTGCCGTCGGACCAGACGAAGGGGGCGACCACGAAGTCGCCCGGGCGGAAGTCGCGGACCTCGGAGCCGACCGCCTCGACGATGCCGAGGAACTCGTGGCCGATCCGCTGGCCCGCCGTGCGGGACGCCACACCGCGGTACGCCCACAGGTCGCTGCCGCAGATGCAGGCGTTCACCACGCGGACCACCGCGTCGGTGGGGTGTCGGACGACCGGGTCGGGCACCTCCTCGATCCGGATGTCGTTGGGGCCGTGGATCACGGTGGCACGCACGGAACTCTCCTGGCACTGCTCGGGGCCTGGGCTGGAGCAGTCAGGGTCGTCGTGTACGTGTCCCTGTGTCCAGCTACATCTCCTACAACTCATCTTTAAGATCGACTGATGCTCGATGTGCGACGACTCGTTCTGCTCCGTGACCTCGAGGTGCACGGCACGGTGACCGCCGTGGCCGATCTCCATGGCGTCACGCCCTCTGCCGTCTCGCAGCAGCTGCGGCTGCTGGAAGAGGAGACCGGAACCCGCTTGCTGGAGCGCACCGGCCGTTCCATCCACCTCACGGCCTCGGGTCGTCGGCTGAACGGGGATACCGAGCACGTGCTCGCGGCTCTCGAACGCGCTCGCATCCGCCTGCATGCCGAGGCCGAAAACCCCGCAGGCCCCCTCCGTTTCGCCTGCTTCCCCAGTGCCCTCGCACCGGTGGCCGCACCTCTCGGGAAGGCTCTGGAAGGCACCTGCCCGGAGGTACAGCTCCACATCACCGAGGCCGAACCCGAGGCTGCCGTACGACTGCTGCTCCAGCGCCGCGCCGACCTCGCGCTCGTCTACCGGTATGACAATCTGGCCACGCCCCCGCCCGCGGGTGTGGAAACCCGGACACTGCGAACCGACCCTTTGGTCGCCGTCCTGCCCCGCGACCACCCCGCAGCCCTGTCGGCCCGCTCTCCCATCGCCCTGCGGGAGCTCGCAGACACCCTGTGGACCACCGCCCCGGCGCAGACCGCGTGCGGAGACGCCGTCCTCCAAGCCTGCCGGTCAGCCGGGTTCACTCCCCAGGTGAGGAACATCTGCACCGACTTCTCAGCCATGATCGCTCTCGCCGAAAGCGCGGGCCACACCACCCTGATCCCCCGCATGGCCGCCACACGCCTACCGCCCGCACTGATTGCGCGACCGGTGACCGACGGCACCCTCGCCCGCACGATCGAGATCGCCGTTCGCCACGACACGGCACACGAACCCGCGATCGCCGCCTGCCTCAACACGCTATGCACGCTCCTGCAAAGCTCAGCGTGAGTGGTCGCCGACGGCATAGCGGGGCGCCTGCTGCCACGGTGAGCGGCCGCCCCGGGCTCCGTGCGGAGACGGGCGGCACCGCGCCCGACGCGACGGGCGGGGTGGGTGCGGTGACCTCCGGGCGGTTCAGCACTGCCAGAGGAGGGTCGCCTGGGCGCAGGGCTCGCAGGCGAAGGCGTAGGCACAGCCTCCTGCGCCGACGTTCATGGCGGCGGAGTGATCGGGGCCTTCTTGGAGAGCCACCACACGCTCCAGATCGCCGAGCTGGCCGAACAGGCCGAGCGGGCCGGCCTGTTCGAACGTCGCACGGTCGCATCGGAAGACGAGGTCACCGCAGTCCGTCGAGCCCTCACACGGTCGATCAGATCCGTTCCGCCCCCGAAACGGTGGCCGTGTCGCTTCAGCTGGGCTGCCGGCCGGACGACCGGCCGGCAGCCCAGCCCGCTTCTCCACCTATCCAGGAGGGTTGTTCGAAATCCCTGAAGGTCAGATGGGTGGCATCAGATCGCTCTCGCTGATGGTGTACGTCAGCGGGGGGTAGATGAAGTCCGTTTCATTGTTCTCACGGCGCCGTAGCTGGTAAAACTCGCGCCTCTGCTCATCGTCGGCCGACATGAGGCGCGGACCCTGCGGAAGGTATGCATTTCCGTCGTGAAAACGAACGAAGGTCTTTGATGTTCGAAAGGTGACACCCAGCCATTGATTGTCCGTCGTCCGGACGGGCGTGTCCAATACGATTTTGTGCCTGAGTCGCCGATTCGAGTCGACGGAAAACGCGACGATACTGTTGTGGGTGAGGGGGATCTCGAACTTCTCGCCACCGGAATCCTTTGATTCGAAGATCAGCTTCCTCGGTGGGCGCGCTTCGGGATGTTGATAGCAGGAGAAGACGGCGATAAACGACTCGTCGGCCAGATCGAGGGCTTGGTCGGAATGGCTGCCCATGGTCGTGTAGGCGTTCGTGTAGCTCTCGATGAGAGCGTTGTTGAAGCCGACCGAAAGTGCCGCACGTTCTTGAATCTGCTGCGCCAGCCGTTCGTGCACCGCCCGGAAACGTTGCGTCGGGCTGCTGTATCGAGTCGTCGTGCGTACGAGAGGCGCGCCACCCGCCTTGTCGATCTTGGTAAGCACGGCGCCTCGCCGGCCTTTTCCCACGTCTTCCAAACGAGCCGACGCGGACAGCTCCGCGAAGAGATTCTCCTCGGTTGGCAAGGCGCACGAGAGGATCTCATCCGAGATCCTAGACTCGGGGGGCACCGTAGTCTCCCGTGTTCATGCTGAAGAGGAATTCGTCGCCGTAATCAATGAAGGACGAGGTCCTGTTCTCCTCGGCGTACAGCCTGCGCAGCTCGTCCATGCCGGCCGGTGTGGGCGGCCCCAGCTTCACCAGATCTCCGGCCACCTTGAGGAACGTGTGGCCGTTCTTGTGAACGGCTTCGGCGCTCGAACAGCGCACCACGTATCCCAGGCGGGTCGGGAGCAATTCGGCGTCCAGCGTTGCGGGCCGGATTTCATGCGTATACAGGCGGTTGGTGGACAGCGGCATGAAGAACACGGAGCCGGGGTAGAGGGTCATGGTGAACTGCGGGGGGAGCGCGACCCCGTCGCGTTCTCCGGTCGGCTCCTTGAGGCGGAAGTGGAGTTTGGTCAGACCGCTGGCACCCTTCACGCCATAGTCGAAGGCGTCATCGGCCAGGGGCTGCAGCTTGTCGAGCTGGTCGTAGAAGGTGCAGAAGGCCATGATGCCATTGACGGGCATGTCCTTGGTCTTGTCGGCATGGGCCGAGATCTTGGCCTTGGACTGCTTGCGCTCGGCCGTGGCAGGGGTGTTGTGGTAGATCTGGGCGAGGACGTGATTGAGCGGTGCCTGGTTCCGGAAGACGGCGGCGGCCTCGCGGTTCAGATCCTCGACGATGCGCGTGTCGGTCGGGCGGAAGCTCTCGGTCGGCCCCGAGAGATTCGTGGAGCAGCGGAGCAGGTGGAAATGTAGTTCGTCACCGTTTCGCGTGACAGGCGTCAGATAGATTCCGCTGCGATGGGCTGTTCCAGGTTTGGTGGACTCCGTCAGGGACTGGAACGCGTGCTCCGCGCGGATCCGTCCGAAGTGATCGGCGCCGAGTCCGAAAAAGCGGCGGTAGTACACGCCGACGCCGTGCATGCGGACGGGAACTCGGCCGAGGTCGACGAGGGTCCAAGGGTTGTCGACGTCCTCCTGGTAACCGTGTGATAGCTCCCGGATAACGAATACCCGGGCAGCCGCATGCAGTTGGCGGCCGCTGATCCCGGATATATCGCCACACAGGTAGACGGTTTTCTGCGCGAGGTCGGGCGAACCGGAAGCAAGATCCCCTGGCGTGATCGTGGACCCGAAGAAGTCCCTGATCAAGTCATGATCTTGCAGCGTCGAGGGCGCGACCAAGATGTTGCTCGCGTCCTCGATGCGGGCTTCTGTTGGTTCTGTTGTGTACATCAAACGGTACCTGCCATTCGCAGATCTTGGTGGATTGCTCAAAACCGTTGACATGGCAACGGCCCGCACTCTTCCATTCGCATTGCGAATGCGTGAACGAAAGGAGGCGGACCGTTGAACCCTGATGCTCTCATGGGGGCTCGACGGCGGGCAACGGGTTCTGCCGTAGGGGCGGTGCGCGGAACTGCTCGGCGAGGTCGTGAGGCCGGGCGGGCGGCCTGCGGCGATCGGGCTGTACCAGTCGGTGACGCCGGTGGTCTGCCTGACGCGCGAAAACCTCAGGCAGGAGGTCGCGGGTGCGGTCAGATGACCTTCGGCTAGATTGCCGTCCTGCCCTTGGCTGCGGGTCCGATAGTGGAGCCCGCAGTGCGGATGGCGCGGGTGTCGCAGTCCGTGAACCGCTTCTTCCAGTGCGGGAACTTCGCCCGGCCGTAGCCGTCGAGGGAGCGCGGGGCCTCGACTACCGGCTTGTCCCGTTGAAGTCGCAGGCTGACACCGGCCAGGCCCGCAAACGGCCCGCAAACGCGGGCGAGGTCCGGCACCCAGGTGGGTGCCGGACCTCGCCGACAGTGGAGCGCCAGGCCCGGGTTGCACGGACTCTCCCTACTGAAAGTAGGACGTGCTCTGGTAGCACCGCTGACGCCTGACGAGGAATCATCTCCCTCGCGACGAGAAGAATATTAGCAGGTCAGCAGCCCACCACTGAAGTCGCACCAGCCGGCCCGCTGCGTCAGGTGATCGGCTCCTCGCCCTCCGTGCCGGACAGCCACCTGCCCGTCTGCGTCCGCCGAGTGCGGTCATCGGATGCGGCGGCTTCGCGGGCGGGTGGTCCCGCGGCGAGCTTCGCCGGGGTGCGTCAGCCAGTGGTGTGTGGGGGCAGTAGGAGTTCTGCGAGCAGGCCGCCGCCGGGGGCGGGGGAGAGCCGGGCGGTGCCGCCGTGGAGTTCGGCCACCCAGCGGACGATGGCGAGGCCGGTGCCGGTGCCGGTGCTCGCCGTTCCGGTGACGCGGCGTTCGAAGACCCGGGTACGGTCCTCGGCGGGTACGCCGGGGCCGTGGTCTCGTACGGCGATGCGGCCGGCGGTGACGTTCACGTCGACCGGGGTGCCGCCGCCGTGCCGCAGCGCGTTCTCCACGAGGTTGCGGACCGCCTGGGCGAGCAGTTCGGGGTCGCCGTTGACGATGGCGGCCTCGGTGGTGACGGCGACGCCGGCGCTGTCCGGCAGTTCCTCGACGGTCTGCTCGACCAGCTGGTCGAGCCGCAGCAGGGTGAGCTCGACCTCCTGGGTGCCGGCCTCGACCCGGGCCCGGGCCAGCAGCCCGGTGACCAGCCGGCCCAGGCGGTCGATGAGGCGGACCGCTTCGTCGAGGGCGGCGGGTGCCCGGGTGGGCGAGGTGCTGCCGCTTTCGACCACGAGGCGCAGGGTGGCCAGCGGGGTGCGGAGTTCGTGCGCGGCCTCGGCGAGGAACTGCTCCTGCTGTTCGAGTCCGCGCAGCGCGGGTCGCATGGCCCGTCCGGACAGGAGGTGTCCCACGGCGGCGGCGGCCAGCACCAGGGCCGCGCAGCCCAGGGCCAGCCAGCGGATGAGCCGGTTGTGGGCCGTCTGACTCCGGATGGGATCGGCTCCGACCAGCACGGCGGCGCCGATCCTGTCGTTGTCCCAAACGGGGGCGGCGGCCCACTGGATCTCCCGGCCGCCGGCCTCGGTGCTGACCAGGACGGTCTCCTGATCGTGCTGGACCTGCTGCCAGATGTCGTCCAGCCCGGCCTGGTCGGGCAGCGCGGCCGGGGAGGTGTGGGCGTAGCGGATCTGCGGCCGGCCCCGGGCGGGTGCCTCGAGGACGCCGAGCACTTCGGCGCTACGGGCCAGGTCGTCCTCGGACAGCGCGTCGAGGTGCAGGACGCCGCCGTCGTAGTACAGCGTGCGGGCCAGGCCGTCCGCCCGGTGGCTGACGTCGTTGTCGAGATCGTTCGTCCGGGAGCGAGCGTCGGTGCGGACGGCGAGGACAGCGAGGACCAACAGGCAGACGGCGGTCGTCGCGGCGAAGAGCAGGGTCATCGCCCACCGGACGCGGTGCAGGCGTGCGACGGCGGGACTGGGCGGCATCACAGGTCCGTGGCGGGGTCGGCGAGCCGGTAGCCGACGCCGCGCACGGTCAGGATGAGCTCGGGTGGGCCCAGCTTGCGGCGCAGCTGGCCTATGAGGACGTCGACCACGTTGGAGAGCGGTTCGGTCTGCTCGTCCCAGCAGCGTTCGATGAGGTCGGTGCGGGTGACCACCTCTCCGGAACGGAGCATCAGGACCTCCAGGACCGAGAACTCCTTCGCGGTGAGGGTGAGCAGGACGCCGTCGCGCCGCACCCTGCGGCGTGGCAGGTCGAGCTCCAGGCCGCCGACGCGCAGTTCGGGCAGTCGCGCGGGCTGACCGCGACGGCACAGGGTGCGGACGCGGGCGTTGAGCTCGGCGAAGGCGAAGGGCTTGACGAGGTAGTCGTCGGCGCCGTGCTCGAAGCCGGCCACGCGGTCGCTGACCGCGTCGAGGGCGGTGAGCAGCAGGACCGGCAGGGTGGAGCCCGCCTTGCGTTGGGCGGTGAGGAGCGTGAGCGCGTCCCCGTCGGGGAGGGTGCGATCGGCGACCAGGCAGTCGTAGGTGTTGACCGCGAGCTTGACATCGGCGTCGGCGAGAGAGCCGGCGAAGTCGACGGCGAAGCCCGCCTCACGTAGACCGCGGGTGATCACGGGGCCGAGTTCGGGGTCGTCCTCGAGGACAAGTACGCGCATGGCGGGCGAGCCTACTGGGTCGAGAAGAACACGAACGCCGGGGTGATCGTGATGGGGGTGTTATGCCCGCAGCGGCGAAGGAACTCGTGCGGGCGGCGCCGGGAGGTGCCGCGCCTACCTCATGATCACCTCATGGACCCGCTGGCAGTCTGCGGGCATGGCAAAGATTCGTATGCGTAAGCGCGTCATCGGCGTGACCGCCGCGGGCATGGCGGCCACCGTTCTCGCGGTCTACTGTGTCCAGTCCGCGCAGGGGGCGGACTCCCTCGCTGCGGGCGCTCCGCAGGCGGTGGTGCGCGTCGACCAGGTCGGCTACACACCCGGCGAGGCCAAGCAGGCCTACCTGATGACCTCCGTCTCCGCGTCCAAGGCGTCCTTCCGGGTCCTCGACGCCTCCGGGAAGGAGATCCTGAAGGGCAAGGTCGGCTCCTTTACCGGCGGCTGGAACAGCACGTACAAGGCCGTCCACACCGTGGACCTGTCCCCTCTGACCGAGCCCGGCGACTACCGGGTCGAGGTGTCCGGGCCCGTCACCGCCGTCTCCCCGACGTTCCACATCGCCGCGGCGGACGAACTCTTCGGCAAGCTCATCCAGGACAACGTCCGCTTCTTCCAGGCCCAGCGCGACGGCGCCGACGTGGTCCCCACGGAACTGCGCCGCCGGCCCTCCCACCTGGCGGACCGCCGGGCCACGGTCTACGACACCCCCGCCTACGCCGACGACGAGACGGTGCTGACCGCGCCCCTCAAGCGCGTCTCGGGCCCGATCGACGTCTCGGGCGGCTGGAACGACGCCGGCGACTTCCTCAAGTTCACCCACACCGCCTCCTACTCCACCGCGAGTCTCCTGCTCGCGCACCGCACCACATCCATCGGCGGGAAGGAGCTGGCCGCCGAGGCACGCCACGGGCTGGACTGGCTCGACAAGATGTGGGACGACGAGTCGCGCACCCTCTACGTCCAGGTCGGACTCGGCAAGGGCGACACCGCCGACGGCAGCGGCAAGATCAGGTCCGACCACGACGTGTGGCGCCTGCCGGAGGCCGACGACGCCCTCGACGTCAAGCCCGGTGACCCCGACTACCTGATCAAGCACCGGCCGGTCTTCCGCGCGGCACCACCCGGCAAGCCGATCAGCCCCAACCTCGCCGGACGCGTCGCCGCCACCTTCGCCCTGGCCGCCCAGCTGGACGCCGCCGAGAACCCCGAACGGGCCCACGAGGAACTCGAGAAGGCCGCGCACATCTACGCCCTCGCCGACACCGCCCCCGGCGACCAGCTGGTCACCGCCTTCCCCCACGGCTTCTACCCCGAGGCGTCCTGGCAGGACGACATGGAATTCGGCGCCGCCGAGCTCGCCCTCGCCGCGAAGGCCCTGGACGACAAGCGCGCAGCCGACTGGACCGGGCAGGCCGGACACTGGGCCAAGCAGTACATCACCTCGGACAGCCTCGGCACCCTCGGACTCGGCGACGTCAGCGCCCTCGCCCACGCCGACCTCGCCCGCCTGCTCGACGACGGCCCCGCCCGCACCGAAGTGACGCACGAGCAACTCGCCGCCGACCTCAAGCGCCAGCTCGACGACGGCAGCGCCCGCGCGGCCCGCGACCCCTTCAGGGCCGGCGCCGTCTACACCGACTTCGACTCCGTGCCCCACACCTTCGGCCTGGCCGCCACCGCCCAGCTCTACCACCGGGTGACCGGGGACTCCCGCTACGACGCGTTCGCCACCCAGCAGCGCAACTGGGCCCTGGGCGCCAACGCGTGGGGCTCCTCCTTCGTCATCGGCGCCGGAACCACCTTCCCGCACTGCCCTGAACACCAGGCCGCCAACCTCGCCGGCGACCTCAACGGTGAAGGCGACATCCTCCTCGGCGGCGTCGTCAACGGCCCCAACGCGGCGGACAAGCTCAAGGACCTCAACTCCTTCCCCACCATGCGCACGTGCCCGACCAACCAGGGCGACAACCCCTTCGCCGTCTTCGACGGCCGCGGCGGCGGCTTCATGGACCACGTCGGCGCCTGGCAGACCGTCGAATCCGCCGACGACTTCACCGCCACCGCCCTGCTCGCCTTCACCCTCGCCGCCACACCCCGGGACGTCGGCACCAAGCCCAACTGACCGCACCAGGGCCACAACAACCTGCCTGTCACGGCACCTCCGGAGGGCCGATGCGGCGCAGCTGCGCCGGGTCCGCCGCGAGCGGCTTGCCGTCGATCCGCGCCATCCTGGCCTGCGCGTGCTCCTCGGTTGCATCGGCGGTCCGGTCGGCCACGGCCGTGTACCAGCGGTGCTGGAGTTCGCGCAGGTCAGCGGGGAAAACGGTGTCGGACACCGGCCCGTCGTAGGTCGCACGCCCGTGCGGCCGAGAGGGCGACCCGCCACCGGCCGCCCGGCCGCCCGGCCGTCGACGCCGTGCACGCCCACACGCCCGCCCCGGCGTGGCTGCCGACCGTACGGATCGCCGCCGTCGTTCCCGAGGATCCGCCCCACCCCGAGCCGTAGGCCGGCGGCGGGGCGGGCGCCGGCCGGTGCCCCGGCCACAGATGGCATGTTCGCGACTGAAAGATTGCAGGTCAAAGCCCTGGCCACCGTTGACGCGCGGGTCTAGCATTCCCGACACGGCGGCCCACCACAGCACCACCGGGCCGCCGGCCAGCGCAGCCGCGCCGTGCCCCCGGCGCGGCCGGCCTCCCACGGCCGGGTCCCGCGGAACGCTCCCCCCTCGTTCCCCGGGCCCCGGCTGACGGGGACGTCATGCGGGTGACGGCTGCCGTCACCCGCGCGACGCCGGTGTGGTCAGGCCGTGACGTGGTACCAGTAGCCGCCGGTGCGAAGGCCGACGTAGTGGACGTTGGTGCCCGTCTCCTTGGCCTCGTACATCATGTCCGCGCCGGTGCCGGGGTCCGTGCCGGCGTAGAGCACGACGTGCGTGGTGGTGTGCGCGTCCGTCCCGAAGTACTCGACGTCGCCGGGCCGGCGCTGGGACTCGGCGATCGGCGTGAGGTGCCGGTCCAGGGTCTGCCGGCTGGTGTCACCGCCGTTGGCGAGGTCGATGCCGGCGCCGAACCAGAAGGCCGCCCGGACCAGGCCCGAACAGTCCAGGCCGACGGTGGTGTCGGCCGGGCAGGGCTGGGTCGAGCCGTGGTAGTCGTCGCAGGTGCCGAGCGACGGGCCGGGGCCCTCGCCGTGCAGCGAGTGGCCGCCGCCCCACACGTACGGGAGGCCCAGGTAGGACTTCGCCGCGTTCAGGACCTTGGCGGGGTCGACGGGGCCGCTGGGCAGCGGGGTGGGGGTGCTGGCGTAGAGGGCGTTCTTGGTGCCCGTGCCGACGACCCCGTCGATGGTCAGGCCGTGTGAGGCCTGGAAGTTGCGCACGGCCGTGTCGGTGGCCGGGCCGAACTGCCCGTCCACGGTGAGGCGGCCCGCGTTGAACTTGTTCAGCATCGTCTGCAGGGTGCTGACGCACGGGCCGGTGGCGCCGGTCCGCAGGTCGCCGCACTGGGTGCGCAGGTCCACGGTGCCGGAGGCGGCGGATGCCGCCGCGTCGAGCGCCGACTTGGTGGCCGGGCCGACGATGCCGTCGGCGGTCAGGGCGTGCGAGGCCTGGAAGTTGCGCACGGCCGTGTCGGTGGCCGGCCCGAACTGCCCGTCCACGGTGATCCGGGCGCCGGTCAGGTTGAGCTCCAGCTGGAGCTGGGTGACGCAGCCGTCGGCCTCGCCCTGCCGCAGGTCGGCCGGGCACGACGGGGAGGTGAGGGGGATCGGGTTCGGCGCGGCCGTGGCGGGTGCGGCCGCGGCGGCGTACGCGCCGACGCCCGTCAGCACGGCCGCCAGGGCCAGGCCCAGCGACAACCGGCGCCGGGTGGGGAGGAGGGTACTCACAGGAGGTTCTCCAGGTTCATGATGGTTCGTCAGACAGGACAGGGTGCTTCACCCTCTGGCGCTCGATGTGCTCGACGGGCAGATCCAGACGGTCCGCTGGAGCACGTTCCACTCGAACAACCCCGAGCCGCTGGGCCGACGATGCCGTCCGGCGGCACGTGGACGAGGGTCTGGAACCACTGGACCTGATCCTCGCTCTGCGGCACGCGGTCGGCGGTGCCGGGCGGGGTGGGGACGCGGTGGTGGCCGGTGGCCGGTGGCCAGGTCGAGGTCAGGCCCGATAGGCCAGGACCCCGATCATCCCGGCCTCCTCGTGATAGGCGTTGTGGCAGTGGGTGACCCACTGGCCGGGATTGTCCGTGTCGAACTCGCAGGTGACCGTCTGTCCGGGAAGCACCATGACGGTGTCCTTCCGGGGGCCGTTCGGGCCTCCGACGGCGAAGCTGTGGCCGTGGAAGTGCATCGGGTGCCACATCATCGTGGTGTTGGTGTAGCTCAGCCGCACGCGTTGGCCGGATGTCATGACCGCCAGGGGCACCTTGGGGTTGTACGCCAGCTGGTCCAAGCTCCATTGGTATCCGGCCATCGAGCCGGTGAGGGCGATGGGGATGTCCTGGTCGACCGTACGGGCCGTGAGTCGGTGGCCCTGGGCGGCGGTCAGGGACGCCACGTTCCGGCCTCCCACCACGGTGCCGGTGAGCTGCGCGGGGCGTGTGGTGGGCGGTGGTGTCGAGCCGGACGAGGTCCGTACCACGGCGAACGCGTTGTCGCTCTTGCCTTCGGCGAGGGCGACAAGGGGGAAGACCCCGTCCTTGAGCGTGATGATGACGTCGTAGCGCTCTCCCATACCGAGGAGCACGCAGTCCGCCTCCACGGGCTCGACGGGTGTTCCGTCCGTCTGGACCACCTGCATGCGGTGGTCGCCAAGAGCGACCAGGAACGCGGTGTCGGCGCCGGCGTTGATGAGCCGCAGTCTCACCCGGCTGCCCGGCTTGCGAGAGGATTGTGGTGCCTCCGCCGATGCCGCGACGCCCGCGTAGCGGTAGCCCCGAGCGCGGTGTCCAAGACCCGGCTGGCGTAGGGCATCCGGCCACGCTCCAGGCCGGAGCCGTGGCCGCCGCCGCGCTGGGTGGCCAAGGATACCTGGGTACCTGAACCGCCTCGACTGGGTAGTCGCGCTCATGTGTGGTCCGGTTCGGCACGGTGGAATCGGTCTATGGACAACATCCCGGCCGGATCCGCATCGCCATCGTACGACCGCGACGCGTGGAAGTTTCCGCTCGTCGCGACGGTTCTGCTGCCGCTCTGCCAGATCCTCTACTGGTACTTCGGCCTGGTGCGCGCGGTCGAGGTCGACCAGTGCATGCCACGGGGTGCCTGTGGGCGGGACTGGGGCCTGCAGTACGACGCCGCCTACGGCCTGATGGGCGCGCAGTTGGTGCTCATCGCGGCTGCCTGGGTCCTGCCGCCCCGGATGCGCTGGGCTCCATGGCGCTTCGTCGCATCCGCCGTGAGCGTGATGTGTGGCCTGGCATGCAGTGTGGTGATCCAGAACTTCGGCTGAGGGCGCCCTCCGGCGCCTGATCCGTCGTCAGCGCCAAGCCGGCCGGAGCCGGCCGGAGCCAGCCACGGCATCACACCCTCCAAGACATCCCTCACGGTCTTCTCGTCCAGGCCCACACGCGTCCCCAATGGCTGTCGGCACTGGCCCCTAAGGTGATCCGACCACTTCCTCAAGTCCGGCGCCGCGGCCCAGGGCCATCCCGGGTTCGAGCACTTCACCTTCGACCACGTCCTCAACGGCGTGATCGACGCCGTGGGCGAGGAGGAGGGAGACGAGTGGCAGCTGATCGTCCGGGACAACACGGTTGCCACGGTGGAACCGGAACGCGGGGACCCGGACTGGATGTGCGAGCACTGCCTACGGATCGTCGAAAGCGAGGACGCATCCTGCTGCGCCAACGCGGAGCTGATGCCAGTCTGGCCAGCCTGAGCACAGCGGCGGGCGGCCGCACCCCCGTGGCGGCCGCCCGCCGCCGTACCGGGCCTACGGGTGGTACACGACCTCCGGGAAGGCCTTCGACGGTCCGTCGAGCAGGTTGCCGCAGTGCCGGTTGCGCAGGTGGAGGTCGAAGAAGGCGCGCGGGTAGGCCTGTTGGATGAGGACACCGCGGTCGGGGTCGAGGGTGCCGACCTGGGACTGGATCTGCTGCTCGGTCATGCCGAGCAGCCTGCCCGCCTGGGGGATCAGCGTCATGTCGTCGCCGTACGAGGCGTGCACGGCGCCGGTGGCCTGGACGTCGAGGCGCCAGCCGCGCAGGTGGCCCCAGAAGGTCTCGACGAACGGGCTGGCGGCCCGGGTGTAGGCGGCGGTCATCATCATGAACGGCCGGTCGATGTCGGTGGTGATGGCGGGGTTCGACTCCATCCGGCCGTCCAGGGTGAGGCCGGCGCGGATGCGCTGGTCGGCGACCATGGCGAGGGCGGCGGCGGTGCCGCCCTTGGACCAGCCGGAAACACCGATGTTCCGTGCGTCCAGGCCGCCGAGCAGGCCGGCCGGCAGGGTGCGGCCGTCGACGTCGGGATTGCATCCGTTGGCGAGGTCGATGACGCGTTCGAGCAGGAAGAGCAGGTCGGTGGCATAGTCCCTCGGGGACAGCCCCGGGGCGACGCCGTCCCGGGTGACGACGGTCCCGTCCGGGAACTCGGTGATGCCGTCGTGGGTGTGGTCGACGGTGACGACGGCGAAGCCGTGGCTGGCCAACTCCTGGACCATGATGGTGTGGTCGGCGCGGTGGCTGCCCGCGCCGTGCGAGTAGAGGACGACGGGCAGCGGCCGGCCGGTCCGGTGGACGGGCGCGCCCTGGTGGCCGGCGGTGAGCGGGACGAGCGCGAGAGGGAGCGGGAAGCCGACGTCGTCGAGGAAGGCCTTCAGGGCGCCCTCGGTCATCCAGGGGGCGAGCGGGTACGCGTCGGCGTCCGCGGCCCGGGCCGGGTACCAGACGGTGGCCATCAGCTCGCGGAACCTTCCGGGCCTGGCGTTCGGGTCGAGTCGGGACTCGTCGCGCAGGTGCAGCGGCACCATGCCCACCGGGAAGGGGCCGGTGGGAGCGGGCAGGGTGAGCCGTGCGGGGGAGCCGGTGCCGCCGGAGGAGGTGGGAGCGGGAGCGGCCGAGGCGGTGCGGGCGAGGCCCAGCGGCGCGACGGCGCCCAGGGCGAGGGCTGCGCCCAGCATGCGGCGGCGGCTCGGTCCGGTACGGCCTGCGATCGGCGTGGTGTCCATCGGCGTGGTGTCCATGCGCGGAACGCTGTCACGCGGGGCGGGTGGGCAGCATCAGCCCACCGATTGATCCTCCGTCACCTCGCATTGGCCCACGGGTTTACATCCCCGGGCTGACGCGGAACGGGCGCGGGCGGGGTCCGCTGCGGCCCTGGCCGACGGATGGCCGGATGATCGGACGACTGGATGGAAAGGCCGGCGCCGTTGGGAGGTCGGTCGCCGCTTCCTTCACCTGCGGGACGTGACATCCGGTCCGCGTTCGCCGCACGTTCAGCCGCTGAGCCGGGCACAGCAAGCGACGCGCCGTCATTCCCCGGGTGGTGGCTGTGAGCAGCAGTCGGAGGCCTTGCTCGTGATGCGGAGCTCCACGGGCCAGTCCTGTCAGTTCGTCTGCGGTTCGGGAGTCCTGATGGAGCGCGCGTATTGCCCCTTCGGGGCCGGCTGCGCATCCTGCTGAGATGCGCTTCTCCATCAACATCCCCAACTTCGGTGACTTCGCCGACCCCCGTAACGTCGCGACCGTGGCCGCTGCCGCCGAACAGGCCGGCTGGGACGGGCTGTTCGTCTGGGACCACGTACTGCATCGACAGTTCCAGGGGCGTCCGTTCGGAGACCCCTGGATGCTGCTGACCGCGGCCGCGCTGGCGACCTCCCGGATCCGACTGGGTACCCTGCTGACGCCGGTCCCCCGTTACCGTCCGCAGCAACTCGCCCGCCAAGTGGCCACCCTGGACCGTCTCAGCGGCGGCCGGGTGATCTTCGCTGCCGGCTTGGGCGGTCCGATCGAGGACGAATACCGCAGCTTCGGCGACACCGCCGAGCCGCGTCTCCTGGCCGAGCGGCTGGACGAGGGACTGGAGCTGTTGAGGCGCTTCTGGTCCGGCGAGGCGGTGGACCACCACGGCCAGCACTATGAGGTCCGGGACGTGACGTTGCTGCCCGCCACCGTGCAGCGGCCCTGTCCGCCGGTGTGGATCGGCGGGTTCTGGCCACGTCGTCCGCCCATGCGGCGGGCAGCGCGGTGGGACGGCGCGGTGCCGCTCTTCGAGACGGCCCGGCATGGTCATGTACCGGAAGTGGCAGAGGTGCGGGATCTGGTCGGCTATGTGCGCAAGTACCGTACGGTCGCGGCCGAGCGCCCGTTCGAGTTCGTGCTCGGCGGTGCCACACCCCCGGACGCGGCCAAGGCCAAGGACGTGATCGGTCCGCTGCACGACGCCGGTGCTACCTGGTGGGACGAGCGACAGGTCCAGACCGGTCCCGACCTGGACCGCCTGCCCCCCGTACTTCGCCGCATCGAGGCGGGGCCGCCGGTCGTCTGACCGCGCACGTTCGAAGAGGGGTGTGCCCGTTTCCCGTCCCCACCCACCAGCACGCCATGACGGGCGCCCTGCAGCGTCCGGCCCTATCGCGCTGTGCTCGGTGGGCGCGTGAGATGCCGCGGCCCGGTCAACCGCTCCCCGACGGTCGTCGGGGAGCGGTTGACCGGCGGTGTTGAACGGCTTTCGGCCTCCGAGCAGCACGCCAACGATGACGTGCTGCTCGGAGGCCGGTTAACGTCTGTTCAGCAGCCCGCGCTCAAGGGCTACGACCACCGCGTGGGTGCGGTCGCTGACGTCGAGCTTGGCGAAGATCCGTAGGAGATGGGTCTTCACCGTGGCCTCTGCGATGACCAGCCGCCGGCCGATCTCCACGTTGGACAACCCGTCGGCGACCGCGCCCAGGACGTCCACCTCCCGCGTGGTCAGAGCCACCGGAGCGGGCTGCCGCATGCGGGCGACCAGCCGCTCCGCGACCCTCGGGGCCAGGACGGTCTCGCCGCGGGAGGCGGATCGAATGGCGTCGACGAGCTGGTCACGCGTAGTGTCCTTGAGCAGGTAGCCGATCGCGCCGGCCTCGACTGCGCGCTCGATCTCCGCGTCGGTGTCGTACGTGGTCAGGATCAGCACCCGGGTCCCCGGGTGGCGGGTGACGATCTCGGCGGTGGCGCTCGCTCCGTCGAGGACCGGCATCCGCAGATCGATCAGTGCCACATCCGGCTTCAGGAGCTCGACGAGTTCGACGGCCGCGCGGCCGTCGCCGCCCTCGCCGACGATGTCGATGGTGGGTTCCGAGGCCAGCAGGGCGACGACTCCGGCGCGCATGACCGTGTGGTCGTCGACCACGATGATGCGGAGCTCGGCCGGTTCTGTTCGAGCTGTCATGTCGTCACACCTGACTGTTCGTGGGAATCGCGGCGAGGACGCGGGTGCCGTCGCCGAGGGAGCTGGTGACGGTGAGTTCGCCGCCGAGTTCAGCGAGGCGGTTGCGCATGCCGTTGAGCCCGAAGCCGTGAGAGTCCTCGACCACGAAACCCCTGCCGTCGTCGGTTATTTCCAGTTCGACGCCGTACGGAGACGAAGTGAGGACGATCTCCACCGCGGAGGCGGCCGCGTGCTTGCGGACGTTGGCCAGGGACTCCTGGGTGCAGCGCAGGAGCGCGATCCGGGTCGGCTGGTCGCACTCGACGTCCGGCAGGTCCGCGGTGACGGTGAGCCCCGTGTCCTCGGTGAACCGGTCCAGGGTCCGGCGCAGGGTCCTGGCGACCGAGCCGGGGGCGAGACCGCTCTGCGGGGCGGAGCCGACGAGTACCCGCGCCTCGACGAAGTTCTCGCGTGCGGTGTTCTCGATCGAGAGCAGTTGCCGGGCGCTCCTGCCGGGGTCGGTGTCGAGGCTGGAGCGGGCCGCCTCCGCCAGCACGATGATGGAGGCGAATCCCTGGGCGAGGGTGTCGTGGATCTCCCGCGCGAGCCGCTCACGCTCCTCCGTGGCGCCTTGGAGCCTGTGCGCCTCGGCCAGGCGTCGTTGGGCGCTCTCCAACTCGGAGGCGAGACGGCGGGCGCGCTCGTCACTCTGCTCGACGATCCGGACCACCCCCAGCCCGAGCAGCACGCTCGCCGTGTAGCCGATCAGGGTGAAGACGATGTTGCCGGTGGAGAAGTCCTCCACGTGCCAGCTCTGATGTCGGATGATGCCGGCAACGGTGGCCGCGGCGGCGGCGCCGCTGTAGGCGATCGAGTGCCGCGGGCTCCTGGCGAAGAGCCAGAAGTGAGGGAGTGACACGATGAACAGTGCCGCGCCGTCGCCACGCAGGAGGGACAGCGCGCCCAGAGCGAGGACGAGTACGCCCAGGAAGGTGTGGGGGCGCAGCACGGGATTGCGGGGGAAGGCCGCCACGGTCGCGTAGCAGAGGGCTATCACCGCCAGCAGCGCCAACGACCAGTACCTCGTCGTCCCGCCGTGGTTCAGTACGGAGATGACCGGGGGACACACGCCCAGGAGCACCCAGGAAACTGCGTACCACCGGCGAAGGATCCGTATGCGAAACCGGTCGTCCGGCTGCGGCCGTTGAATCATGATCGTCAGCCTATGTTCTGCGGCAGTCCGGGACGAGGGCCGGCGGCATGCGCCCGTCGCGCCGGACGGACCGGGCGCCGCGGCCACCACGCCCGCTCGCCGAGGAGCAGCAGGAGCGACGGCAGGACCAGGAGCCGGATGACCACGGCGTCCAGCAGCACGGCCACCGCCAGGCAGAAGCCCATCTGCTTCATCTCGGTGAGGTGCAGGGCGACGAAGGCACCGAACACCGTCACCATCACGATCGCCGCGCTGGTCACCACCTTGGCCGACCGGCTGATGCCGTCCAGTACCGCCTCGCGAGCCGACATCCCGTTGCGCATGGCCTCCTGGATCCGGCTGACCACGAACACCTGATAGTCCATCGACAGTCCGAAGAGGATCACGAAGAGGAACAGCGGTACCCGGGACGCGATGGCACCGAGGGAGTGGAAGGCCAGTAGGTCTTCGGCCCATGTCCCCTGGAAGAACACGACCAGCAGGCCGAGCGAGGCGCCGGCGGACAGCAGATTGAGTGCCACGCCGATCAGGCCGATGACGACCGAGCGGAACGCCCACACGGTCATCACGAAGGTCGCCAGCAGCAGGAACCCGATGACCAGCGGCAGCTTGCCGTTCTCGTGAGCCACGTAGTCGCGGCCTCGGGCCACGTCACCGCTCACCCCCGTCTCCACACCGGACAGCCTGCCGACCGTGGCGGGCAGATAGTCCGTACGGATGTGGTCGAGTGACTCGATCGCCTCGGGGGAGGGTGCGGGGAACGGGACGGCCAGCTCCAGCACGCTGACCCTGCCGTCGGGCGACGTACGCACCCTCGGCTCGGCGTCCCTGGCGAACAGCCGGTCGGCCTGCGCCCGTCGGCCGAGGTCCGCCAGAGCATGCTGCACCTCAGCCGCTCGGTCCGGCGTGGAGCGGGCGACAACCACATGCTTCACCAGGAGCTCCGGGAAGGCTGCGTTCAACCGGTCGTAGGCCTGCATGGCCGGGATGTCGCGGGAGAAGGTGTCCTTGCCCGGGTCGACGAGCTTCAGGCCGAGCGCGGGTGCCGCCAGGGCGAGCATGACCAGCACCGACACGCACAGCGTGAGGGCGGGATGCTGCTGCGCGGGCCGCAGCAGGGCGCCGAACACCCGGCCCGTCTCGGCCTCGGCCCGCTTCGTACGGACCGGCTTGCCGCGGGCCGCACGACGGGCTGCACGGAGCTCGGTCCGGTGGCCGATCTTCACCAGGAGTGCGGGAAGTGCGGTCAGGGAGCTGGCCACGGCGACCGCCACGACCAGGATCGTGCCCGTCGCCAGCGAGGAGAAGATGACGTCCGTGGCCAGATACAGGGTCGCGGTGGAGACGATCACGGCGAGACCGGAGACCACGATGGCCCGGCCCGCGGTCGCCGCCGCCAGCTCCACCAAGGCCTCGGAGCTGAGCCGCCCCCCGGCGCGGGAGCGTTCTTCGCGTTCGCGCTTGAGGTAGAAGAGCGTGTAGTCGACGCCTACCGCCAGGCCGATGAGCAGGATCATGTTGGTCCCGACACCGGGGTCGGGCAGGAGATGGGACGCGATCATGGACAGCCCCAGGGCGGCTGTGATCGAGGAGAGCGCGAGCAGCAGCGGCACACCGGCCATGACCACCGATCCGAAGACGATCAGTAGGGTGATGAGCGTGATCGGCAGGGTGATACGCTCAGAGAGCGTGAGGTCCTTCCCGCGCTGGTCGTTGACGCCCTTGCTGATGGAGGGGGAGCCGGTCTCCTCCACGACGAGGTCCGGGTGGCGGTCGCGAACCTTCGCCGTCTGTGCGAGGAGCGGGATGACGTTCTTCTTGCCGTCCAGCTCGGGGCCGTTCAGGACCACCGCAACCCTGACGACCTGGCCGTCCTTGGAGCGGACCGGAGCCGCCACGCTGTCCACCTCGGGAAGCTTCCGCATCTGCTCGGTGAGGTCCTGCGCCGCCGAAGCGGCGGCGGCGGTGTCCAGCGGTCCGGACCTGGCGTAGATGATGACCTGCTCGGTCGGCCGCTGCTGCATGCCGCCCGTGCTTGCGATCGCCTCGGCCCGCCCCGCCTCACCGACTCGGTAGTCCTCGGTCGTGGCTTCGTGGGAGCCGACCGCGATGGCGATGCCGAGGCACAGGATGACGAACACGAACCAGCCGGCGATCGCGCGCCATGCGTGCCGGGCGCTCCATCGGGCTATCTGCACAGGGAGTTGACTCATATCCGAGATCCTGGTCGGCCGGGGGTGGATCCCGACACGCCCGGCCGGTTGAACCTGAGGTCCACCAGTCGGTGGACGGCGGGGGCGGAGCCGCCGCTATCGGCTCGATCGCCCCCGTAGTGCAGTCAACCTGACCAGGTCACCCACATCGTGATCGCCATCCTGGCCCGGCGGCTCATCGCCGACCACCGCCCTTCCAGCCGGCGACCGGGTGATGCCGGCCCGGCGCCTGGCTGCGCAACCAGGCGGGGCCCGCGCCGACGGCGGGCCCAGTACGCAGTCGACCGCGCTCCTGGACGCCCTGCGTACTGCCTGGCTAGAACGTGATGTGGAGGCCGCCCCTCGCGTGGAATGCGCAAATGTAGGCGTAGACGGCGAGGAAGGGCAGGGTGACGGCGGCTCCCAGCCACGCGGAGAACCAGAGCCGGTCGGTGTGCCGTGACGCCAGCCAGGACCAGCCCGCCCCGACCACGGCCCCGGCGGCCGCCACACCGGTGATGATCAGCACCTCGGTCCCGAGCCCGGGCTGGTGCGTGGTCGAATGGACGTCGACCAGGTACCCGAGCACCCCCAGCAGTGCGATCGGCACGAGCACGGCCAGGACCACCGAGCACCCCCGCACCTGCCGGCGGTACGGGTCGCTGTCGTTGTTGTCGTCCATGGCCCCCCATGATCGAGACGTCCGTCCGGCCCGTCGAAAGCGCCGTCGGGGCCCGGACATCGGTCCGGGCCCCGACGATTGTGTCAGTTGAGGCTTCGTACGCGGGCAGAGTCAGGTGCCCGGTACCCGGCGAAGGACCGCGAGGGCGTGCCGCTCAGTGCCCGGGCAGGCCCGCTTCCGACGCCAGGACGGCGAGGGCCTCCTGGAGGGCTGCTCGTCACCGACCAGCCCGGAGGCCGGACCCGTGTGGCACCCGCCGTCCTCTATCCGAGCGTGAGCATCGCCTCGGTGACCTCACCGACCGCCGTGTCGGGGATCGCGGTGGCGGCGTCCTTGAGGACGAGCAGCCGTGCCCCGGGGATCTCGCGCGCGATCGCCTCGCCGTTGCCGACGGGGAAGAACGGGTCGCGGCGGCCGTGGACGACGAGCGTGGGGACCTCGATCTCGGGCAGGCGCTCGCGCCAGCGGGGTGTGCAGTCCAGCCTGGCGAACACCATGCCCATCTGGTTGGCCATCTGGACCGGGGGTGCGGTGCCGGGCGTGCGGTCCCAGATGCGCGCGGCGATGGCGCGCGCGGCGACGGGGTCGTCGCCGCGGATCTCCGCGCCGGCGGCGGCGAAATCCGCGACCGCCTCGCGGTCGGTCCAATCGGGCATCGGACGCGCGAACAGCCGGCTCATCGTCGCCTGGTCATGGTCGGGGAGGTCGTCGTCGGGCGGGCCGGGGGCAACCGCGCGGGTGCCGACCAGGGTGAGCGCGGAGAACGCGCCCGGATGGTCGAGCACGGCCACCTGGGCGACCATCCCGCCGACGCCGATCCCCGCGAGGTGCGCGGGCCCCCCGCCGAGCGCGCCGGCGAGGGCCGCGGCGTCGGCGGCGAGGCCGCGCAGGGTGTAGGCGGGTGCCTGCGGATCCGTCGTCGTGGACTCCCCGCTGTCGCGCAGGTCGTAGCGCACCACACGGCGCCCGCCGGCGGCGAGGCGCTCGCAGAGCGCGTCGGACCAGGAGAGCATCGTCGTCCCGCCCGCGAGCAGGACCAGTGGCGCGTCGTCGTCACCGAACGACTCGATGCCCAAGGCGATCCCATGGGCGTTGAGAGTGGTCATCGGATCACCGGACGTCGTCGTGCGCGAGACCGCGGTCGGGCGCGCTCATGTCGCCCGTCCTGGGCGTGCCGTCGGCGAGCCCGTAGCGCAGGTACACGGTGCCCTGCGGACCGGCCACCGGCGGTTCGAGGAGCGTGACGTTCGTGGGCACCGCGCCACCGTCGAACACCTTCTTCCCGACGCCGAGCACGATCGGGTGCACCCAGAGGTCGAGACGGTCGAAGAGCTTCTCCCGCAGGAGGGTCTGCACCAGGTTCAGGCTTCCGACGACCTTCACGTGCTCGTGCCGGTCACGGATCTCGCGCACCGCGGCGGCCAGGTCCGGGCCGAGCTGCGTGGATCCGGCCCACGGGAGGTCGGGCGTGCCGCGGGAGGCCACGTACTTCGGGACGCGGTTGAAGAGCTCGGCGATCTCGCCGTCCTTCTGGTGCGGCCAGTAGGCGGCGAAGATCTCGTACGTGCGCCGGCCGAGCAGGAGGGCGTCCGTGTCCTCGTACGCGGCGGCGATCTGCGCCCCGGTGACCTCGTTCAGCAGGGGCGCCTGCCAGCCGCCGAAGGGGAACCCCATCGGGTCCTCGTCGGGGCCGCCGGGCGCCTGCCCGACGAGGTCGAGGGTCGCGAACAGCTCGATGTGGATGAGGCCCATGTCTGTGCTCCCGATGTGTTGGTCGTCCCCGTCGAGATGTAGACCTGTCGGGGCCGGAAAACTCATCGCCGCGCCGGAACCCGGTTTCCGTACCCGCCGACCGCCGTCGGAAACGTGGCCGGCCCCGCCGCTCGCGCGGCGGGGCCGGGACCCGGTCTCTTGATCGGCTTTCTACGGTTGGTCGGTGAGGCGATGCTCGTCGTGGCAGCCCTCGCCCTCGCCCTCGTTCTCGCCGTCTCTGTGGTGCTTGATGGTGGTGGGGTCGGTGGCGGTGTGGGTGGTGGTGTCGCCGCCCCTGGTGGCGGTGGCGGTGTTGGTGACCTGGTGGGGGTGCGGCAGGAGATCCTGACCGTCAGGGTGATCGGCGGGTAGCTGGTCCCGGCGGGCAGGGGGTCGCTGCGGGTGCAGCTCACCGTGCCCAGGTCACAGGTCCACCCGGGGCCGCTGATGCCGGCCGCGGTCAGCTCCGGCGGGAGTGTCGTGCATGGTCACCGTGGTGCCGTCGGTCGGCCCGTTCCCGTCGGTCCCTACGGTGATCGTGTACGTGCCCTGCCGGCCCTGGGTGAAGTTCCCGGTGTGGGTCTTGCTGATCGTCAGCGACGGCGGGGTGCCGCGGATGACGCGGTCGGTGGCGGTGTGGGTGGTGGTGTCGCCGCCTCTGGCGGGCTGGTCAGGAGTGGTCAGCTTGTGTGAGTGTCGGTCAGGTTCATCGGTCATTGGTATGTGGTTGGGCCGTGTGCGTGTAGGGCGGCGCCCCGGGCCGTTGTGGCGGGGCCGCGTGTTGCCGGGTGGGCCGGACGGCGGAGTAGCGACGGCCCTGCGTGTCAGGAGTGTTCTCCGATGCGCCTGGCGGCGTCCGGCCAGGGCTGTGGTTCGGTGGCGTCGTCCGCGAGCATGACGTCCTCCTCCCACCAGCCCGTGCCGGAAAGCCATGCCTGTAGCCAGGCGGCCAGCGACGGGGAATCCTCGTACCAGGCTTCGGCCCAGTCCTCGGGTCCGGCGTTGGGCTCGAAGAGCAGCACGGGGGCGTCGGGGTGAAGGCAGTCGACGGCGGCGTACATCGCGCAGCCCCAGTCCAGGATGGGCAGGACGCCACGCGGCCAGTGTGGTGACGGATGGACCCCGCCTTGGTCCGAGCCGTACTCGGCCCGGTACGCGGAGACTGCGGTCCGGCCCTCACCGATCAGGGGGAACAGGTGGCAGTCCGGGCCGAAGCCGCCGTTCGCGACCTCGGTTTACAGACGTCTGAGCAGGACAGGAAGCTCGAATCCCACGTGCTGCTCCGCGTCTGTGATGTCCTCGGAACTGACCCCAAGGGGGAGGGTCCGGGATTGCGTCCGAGCGTGTGCTGCGACGCGGGAGAGCAGTTCGTCGTGGTTGGTCATGACGGTGATCGTCGCAGTCAGCTCCGACAGCGACTGTCGGCAGGCGGGGCTATACGGGTCGGGGTGTGATGCCGATGGCGGTGAGGGCCTGGGTGATGGGGGTGGGGGCGGGCGGTTCTTTGCGCGGTAGCGCTGTTTGAGGAGCCATCGGCGTGAGGCGTCGTTGGTGGTGTGGGCGCGGGGGACGGCGCGATGGCCGTGCCGGTCGGCCCAGGAACGGGCGTGCGTGAGGGCCTCTTGTGGTGAGTGCCGGGGCGCGAGCCGCGAGCAATGGTCAAGAGTCGTGGTTGCGCCTGGTCCGCGTCACCGAGGGCTCGCCCTTGACCACACTTCGGTCCTAAACTCGGGCCATGAGCAGGACCGACAGCGCCAGCCGGGTCATCGCGGCACCACCGGCGACTGTCTACGGCGCTCTCCTCGACCGGGAGTCCCTTGAGGCCTGGCTGCCGCCGGACGGCATACGCGGGCGGGTCGAGCGGTGGGATCCCCGGCCTGGTGGCGGGTTCCGGCTGGTCCTCACCTACCTCGACCCCGTCGACAGCCCCGGCAAGACTTCGGATGCGACGGATGTCGTCGACGTCAGGTTCGCCGAGCTGGTGCCACCGGAACGCGTGGTGCAGAGGGCGGTGTTCGAGGCCGACGACCCCTCGTACGCGGGCACCATGACGATGACCTGGCACCTTGCGTCCGCCGGTGACCGAACCGAGGTGACCGTCACTGCGACGGACGTCCCACCTGGCATCGACCAAGCGATCCACGAGGCTGGGATCGCCTCCTCGCTGGCCAATCTGGCGTCGTACGTCGAAGCGGCCGACTGACTCGGGTCGGGCTGCGACCCGGGCCAGGCAACGTCGTCGCGGGAACTGTCGACCATTGGCACCCTTCATCGCGAGCATCCCGCCAGCGGGGGGCGCGGGTGATTACCAGGATCGGTGCATCTGGTGAGGTCGTTCAGGCGGCGTGAACCTCGGGTCGCTCGACGGGCTGTCCGCGTTCGAAGCGGGCTCCCGCGCGCACGAGGGCGACGAGGTGGGCTCCGGTGATCGCACGCCAGCGGGCCTGGGCGGATTCGACGAGCTTGAAGACCCACGGCGACGGCGGCGGCCGGGCTGCCGGCGCCGCGGGTGACCGTGGTGCGGAGCTTGACGGTGGAGAACGTGGACTCGATGGGGTTCGTGGTCCGTGGGTGGATCCAGTGCTCGGCCGGGAAGCCGTAGAACGCCAGCAGCTCCAAGGCCCTCGACCACCCGCTCGCCTGCGACACCGCCGCCGACGCCGCCTGGATCGTCCGCCTGGATCGTCCGCCGGGCCCTGGACCAGGGCCTGATCGACGCCGCCGGCCTCGTCCGGCAGCTGTACCGGTTGCCTCTGCGGTTGCTTCAAGACAGCCCCCGAAAACCTTGATGCCGCAGCTCAGCGCACGGGACAACCCGCCGCGCGGACGCCGACTACTGCCCTCCTCGACTGTCGGACGGCCGAGAGAGCAGCAACACCTCGGGTGTCCCGTACGGCCGCGTGGAACCTCGCGCGGGCGGCGCGTGACGGCGCCGGCGGCGGGCCGCCGCCACCGGGAGCGGGCCGCGCTCGTCGACCCGGCTTGTCCCTTCCCCAGGGGCAGAGGGCACAGTGGCCGCGTGCAAGAGGACTTGATCACCATCGGAGAGCTCGCCGCCAGGACCAGGCTCAGCCTCAAGGCCCTGCGGCTCTACGGGAACAGTGGGCTGCTGCCGCCCGCCCGGGTCGATCCACGGACCGGGTTTCGCCGCTACGGTCTCGCCCAGATCGAACGGGCCCGCCGCATCGCGCTGCTGCGTGCCACCGGTATGCCGCTGGCGCGGATCGCGGCGGTGCTCGATTCGAGCGGTGAGGAGTCGGTGCGACAGCTTGACGCGTACTGGCGAGAACAGGAGTCCGCGCACACGGCCCGCCGGGACGCGGTGGGCTACGCCCGAGAGGTCCTGACCGGAAGGAACCCGACCATGTACGAGATCGCCGAGCGCGACGTGCCCGAGCAGAAGGTCCTGTTCACCCGGCGCCATGTGCGCGCCGCCGACCTGCCCGGCTTCCTCGCGGAATCGAGCGAGCTGCTCTTCTGCCACCTGCGGCAGGCGGGAGCGTGCCTGTCCGGACCGGTCTTCGCCGTCTATGACGGCTTGGTGAGCGAGGACTGCGACGGCCTGGTCGAGGTCTGTGCTCCAACGCAGAACGCGGTCGAACCGGCCGGGCGGATCGGGGTACGCATCGAGCCCGCGCACCGTGAGGCATACACCGCCCTGCCGAAGCGGCACACGGACTACCTGGCGACGGCCGCCGCCCACGACGCAGTCGGCGCATGGCTCGCCGAGCACGGGCACGCCCGCAGCGCCTCCAACCGGGAGGTGTACTACCCGAACTGGGCGACCGCCTCGCCGGGCGAGCACGTGGTCGACGTCGCCGTACCGTTTCGCCCGGGCTCCGGCGTGTAGGCATCCCCGAGCCACCCGGTCCGTAGTGAGCGGCCCCGACATGCCGGCATCCACGCTCGTCGGGGGCGAGCGTGGATGCGGTGAAGCGTTCGGCTGTTCAGATGTGCCGGCCGTACGGGCCGGCGGTTGGGGTGGTGCGGTAACCAGTGGTGGGGGCGGTGCTGAGGCGGTAGTAGTACGTGACGGAGGTCCAGGCGCGGGCGTACCCGCACCAGAAACCGGTCGCCGGAGACCGTCCACCGTCCTGACCCGCAAAGGGCCCGCAAACGCGGGCGAGGTCCGGCACCCAGGTGGGTGCCGGACCTCGCCGACAGTGGAGCGCCAGGCCCGGGTTGCACGGACTCTCCCTACTGAAAGTAGGACGTGCTCTGGTAGCACCGCTGACGCCTGACGAGGAATCATCTCCCTCGCGACGAGAAGAATATTAGCAGGTCAGCAGCCCACCACTGAAGTCGCACCAGCCGACCCGCTGCGCGGGCCCGGGGGCTCGGGGCGGGAGTTGCGTACCGGGGCGGCGCCGGCGGCCACACGCGCCGACCCGCCCGTCACGAGCTTGGCGCCGGTCCCGCAGTTCCGTGGCGGAGGCCGTCGAGGAGCAGGTCGAGGAGGCGGTCGGCCCGTTCGCGCTGGGCGGGGGCGCTGGTGACCAGTGCGACGCCGGCCAGGCTGAAGCCGACGTCGAGGGGGTCGACGTCCGGGCGCAGGAGACCGGCTTCGGCGCCGGCGTGCAGCAGGGTGCCGATCGCGGTGCCGAGTTTGTCGAGGGTTTCGGCGAAGGGGTCCGCGCCGGAGGCGACCGCGGCCCGTAGGGCGTCCGCCATGCCGTGCTTGGCGGCGAGGTAGTCGATGAACCGGTCCATCCACAGGCGCAGCGCCCGGTCCGGAGGGTTGTCGGCCAGCAGCTCGGCGGCGCTGTCGCATACGCGGGCCAGCTCGTTGCGGTAGGCCGCCTCGACCAGCGCCTCGCGGGTGGGGAAGTGGCGGTAGAGCGTGGCCGAGCCGACGCCCGCGGCCTTGGCGATCGTGTCGATCGGGACGTCCGCGCCCTTCTCGGAGAATGCGCGTACGGCGGTTTCGAGGATGCGCTCCCGGTTGCGGCGGGCATCGGCGCGCAACGGGCTCGGCTGGGTGGTCAAGGCTGCTCCTTTCGTCTGGAGATCAGTCTACTTGGACAACCGGGGAGTTCTCCGGTTACGGTTGAAGAGAACCGGGGAACTCCCCGTTTGCAGGTGTGGCCCGTTACCCTCCACAGGCAAGGAAGACCCTCATGACCTCCTCGAAGACGGTTCTGATCACCGGCACGTCCTCCGGTATCGGCCTGGCCGCCGCCATCGGCGCCGCCCGGGCCGGCTGGACGGCCATCGCGACCATGCGCGACACCGGCAAGGCCGAGGCGCTGCTGAAGGCCGCCGCCGAGGCGGGCGTGGCCGACCGCATTCAGCTCAAGCGCCTGGACGTGACCGACCCCGCCAGCATCGCCGCCTGCCTGGACGAGGTGATCGCCGAGCACGGCCACCTCGACGCGCTGGTCAACAACGCCGGCGCCGCCCAGGTCGGCACCCTTGAACTGATGAGCATCGATGACGTCCGTGCCGCGATGGAGGTCAACTTCTTCGGCGTGGTGGCCGCTACCCGCGCCGCCCTGCCCCACCTGCGCGCCTCGAAGGGCCGGGTGATCACCGTCACCAGCGTCGGCGGCGTGGTGGGCCAGCCCTTCAACGAGGCGTACTGCGCGGCCAAGTTCGCCGTCGAGGGCTTCATGGAGTCCCTTGCCCCCGTCGCCGCCACCGTCGGCGTCGACGTCACCGTCGTCGAACCGGGCGCGGTCGCCAGCGAGTTCGTCGCCAACATCGGTTTGGACATTCCCGCCCTGCTCGCCGCGGCCGGGCCCTACACCTCGGCCCTCCAGGCGTACATCGCCCGCACCCAGCAGTCCTACGGCAACGCCCAGACCCCCGCCGAGGCCGCCGCCCCGATCATCGACGCCCTGACCGCCGAGCGCCCCGCCTTCCGGATCCAGACCTCGCAGTGGGCCCGCGACTTCGTCGCCACCACCCTCGCGGACCTCGACGGCTCCGCCGTCCAGGCTCTCACTGCCACCTGGGTTCGCTGAACCACCGAACAGGAACACCGCCCATGACCGAGCCCACCGCGCTCGACACCCTCCGCGCGCCCTCGCCGCCGGCACGGGCAGCACGCCCGTCCCCGGCGGTCCGGTTCGGCCCGGGTCAGGCTTCCTGGCCGGTGGCGGCCAGGACGATCTCCCGGATGGTGACGTTCCGCGGCTGCCGGTAGGCGTAGGCGATGGCCTCGGCCACCACCTGCGGGTCCAGCGCGCCGCCCGCGGACTGCTTCCACGCCTCGTAGTCGCTCTTGATCCGCTCGTCGCTGGTGTGCGAGAGCAGCCGCCGAACCCGACAGCCCCTCCGGCTACGCCCTGCGCCTGCTCGCCGGCTGGTCCGCCCCGCACGGCTCGGCCGGTGATCGCGGGTAGTCGTCCGATTCGTCCAGCTCCTGGTCGCCTTCCCCGCTCCAGGCGCCGAACGGGCCGGGCGCGCCGGGCTCGGCGGTTGCGCTGGAGGGGCTGGTTCAGGAGAGCCAGTCGGTGTAGTGGGTGGGGGCGATGCGGGCATCGTTTGGGGCGGTGAGGACGTCGCCGTGGGCGGCGGCGAACATGCCGGCGGTTTCATCGGTGACGACACGGCGCCCGTCGCCCTTGGCGGTCAGGGTGAGTCGGCCGAGTTCGTCGAGGGGGTAGACGTCGGGACCCGCGATGTTGACGATGCCGTTCAGGGGGCTGCCTGCGGCGACTTCGGCGACCACGCGGGAGACGTCCGCGGCGGCGATCGGCTGGATCGGCGTGCGCGGCAGGCGGATGGTGTCGCCGTCGGCGGTCATGGACAGGGTCGCGTCCATGAACTCCATGAACTGCGTGGCGCGGACGATGGAATACGGGATCGGTCCGGCCTTGAGGATTTCCTCCTGAAGCGCTTTCGCCCGGTAGTAGTCCAGATCGGGCACCTGGTCCACGCCGACGATCGAGAGGATGACGAAGTGTCCGACCCCGGCCTTCTGGCTCGCGGCGAGAAGGTTGTCCATCGAGGTCCGGAAGAAGGCGGGCGAGGCGTCGTCGAAGGTCGGGGAATTCGTCAGGTTGACGACGACGTCGGCGCCCGTCACGGCCGTCTCCAGCCCTTGGCCCGTGATGATGTCCACGCCTGTGGACAGGGAGTGCGGTACGGCCTGGTGCCCGGCCGCGGTCAGGTTCTTCACGACCCGTGACCCGATCAGCCCGGTTCCGCCGATGATCGCGAACTTCATGGCGTGCGCCTTCCTTCGATGACTGGTGTCCGATATGTGCCTTGTGCAGTGCCAACCCTCGACGAACGTGACCGTCTCGGCGAGCCCTGCCCGGCCCGTACGGGGGTAACCCGCCGTGACGTCCTCGAACCCGATCGACATGCCGCAGAAGAGGATGGGCCCGCCCGGGAGGCGACGGGATCTCCGTGACGGTCCCGCGGTACACCGACCATGCCATCTGCGGGCAGCTGTGCGGCCCTTCGGCGCGGAGCAGCAGCATGACGGTCTGCGGATACATGCCGACGTCGGACCACTGGGGCCGGCCCATGCCGCGGTCGATGGAGCAGCTGTGGCGCTCCCCGCCGACGGGGCCTCTCCCTCACCGTGGCCGTGGTCCGTGCGCGTCGTCGCGAGGCCGGCGTCGACGAGCTCAGCGCCGCCAGCGGTAGAAGGCGTCCCATTCCTCGGTGATCCAGGTACCGTCGCCGACCGGCATCACGTTGTCGACCTCCGCCATCGGGTACTCGATGCGGCCGTGCAGGGCGCCGGTGGCGGGGTCGGCGAGCCAGTGGCTGTGCTCCCTCCAGTCGTCCCTGCCGAACATGTACACCGCGGCCTCGTCGTACGAGTTGTATAGCGTCACCATCGCCGTCTCGTCGTCCACGAACCCGCCCGAGGAGGAGATGTGCGGGTCGTTGTGCACCGAGCAGTCGCCGGTGCCGGGGGCCGGGAAGTCGCTCAGGCTGAGCGAGGCAGTGGCCTGGTACGTGGGGAGGCTGTGCCAGCTGACGTCCCGTCCCCTTCGGTCGACGGTCATGCAGCGGGCATCCGTTGAGTCCATGCCCAGGTACTCACGCTCGCTCAGGAGCAGGTCGCCCCGGCCCTGCGGCAACCGCCCGCCCAGGACGATGGCACCGGACTCCCACCGTGCCTCGTAGTGCGTGGCCGCGGCCCGCCCTCCGGACACGGTCACGCCGGAGATCTCGTCGTTCTCGTCCCAGAGGAGGCTGACGAACCGCTCGTAGCCGCCGCACGGGAGTACGCTCCGCGCCAGCACTGTCCCCTCGGCGTCCAGGGTGAGGATCAGGGTGCTGTCGGGCAGTCCGGAGGGGAGCCGCAACCAGATCCGGAGTTCCTGATCGGCGCCTGCCGAGGAGTCGCCGGCGGCGGGGCGGGATGCGGCTCCAGTCGTCGAGAAGTCGAGGTAGCCCCAGCGGCGCACCTCCCATGTGCCGTACGGCTGTTTCCACAACCTCGTGCCGTTCCGGGCGACCGCGACATACTCCGTCGCGGTGGCGAAGACGGCGAACGACAGGTCGGGAGCCACCCACTCCCTCGGCCACCGGTGGGGCGACGGGGTCGGGAACTCGGCTGTCAGCTCCGCCTGTTCCTTCAGTTCGTAGATGCGCAGCGACTCGGCGCTGCGGACCTCCAGACGGGGAACGGGGCCGGTGGGGTCGAGGAAGCTCTGGGCGCCGTCCCGGTCCGGGATCGGGTACGTGGCCACCAGCCGGGGCGTGATCGTCATGCCGGCATCCTCTCGCGGCGGGCCGATAGGCCACACCACCCAGGCCACCCGGCCCACAGAGCCGGCACAGCTGTCATCCCGCGACCGCACCGTGGGGTCGCAGAACACCCAGTCACCGACGGCGAGGTGGGTGGCGTCCGGCCCAACTGCCCGTATCCGCCCGATCGCCCCGCTCCCGGGCACCACCGGAAGGTCCAGCAGGTACCCCCGCTCACCGCTGAACACCTCCCTCGCGTACGGCAGCATCCTCGCCGCCACCACGTCGACGACGACCTCCCCCGTGCCCAGGACGGGATCCGGCACCTCCTCGACGGCCAGCGGGGATCCGAACTCCTTTAACAGCGCAGCCTTCATCAGTTGTCTCCCTCGTTGAGTTGGTCGGCTGCCCGGGCGCCCGGGCGCCCGCGCGCCCGTCGCCGGTAGGGGTCGCTCGCGGTGTCAGTCCTGCTGGGGTGTGAGCGCCAGTTGACTCGATGCGCGGGCCAGTAGGTCGATCAGCAGGGCGCGTTCCTCGGGGCTGAAGCCGTCGGCGATCCGTCGTTCGATGGCGACGGCCTTGGTGTCGGCCTGTGCGAGCAGTCGGCGTCCCTCGTCGGTGAGGTGTACCTCGGTCACCTTGCGGTGCCAGGGGTGCGGCTGGCGGGTGATCAGGCCCTTCGCCTCCAGGTTGGCGAGCACGGTGGCGATGGTCTGCGGGGTGACCAGGCAGGCGCGGGCGAGCGCGGCGGCGGAGAGCCCCGGCTGGTCGTCGAGCGTGTACAGCCGCCCGCGCCATGCGGCAGGGGACCCGCATCCGCTGGCCGACCATCAGACGACCACTCCGAGGCCGGGCGTTCCTCGACCGCCGGCCGCGCTGACGGCCACCAGCACGAGTCCCCGCAGGTGTTCAATGGAGCCATCCAGCACCAGCGATGGCGGAGGGCGAGCAGGTGGGACGCAAGAAGATGGGCAAGCCGCGCCGGAAGCGCTCCAGCGCCCGGTACACGCTCCAGCAGCTCCAGCCGCCCGGCTACGACCAGTGGATGGTCCCCGCCGACATCGACCCGGACGAGCTCGCCGGCGATCCCCGGATCAGCCCGGAAACGGTCGACATGATGCGCCGCGCGATCCGGCTCCGCCCTCAGTACGGACCGAAGATCCCGGCCCAGGCCCTCGTCCTCGACCTGGCCATCGACCACGGCGTGCTGCCCGTGCGCCACCCGGACGGGTCGTTGTCCCCACTCGCCGTTGACGCTCTCGCCGGCCTCCTCGCAGAACCCCGCGCCGAGCACGACCTGCGGGACACCCTCCACGAACTCCACGCCAACGGAGCGATCCTGCTGGAGTCGAACGACGAGGACGAAACCGTGCTGCGCCTGGTGGTCGGCAAGCCGTCCCGGCCCGGCGAGCCATGGCTGTTCGGCGGGGACATGGAGAGCGAGCTCGTTCCTCAGACGTGTATCCCGGTCGATCCGCTGAGCATGGACTCCCAGGAGTTCGCCGCGCTCGCGTACCTGCGCGCGCACCTGTCCAACGGAACGGTCGGCACGGCGGAGGAATACGCCACGTTCAAGGGCGTCGGCGGCGTGGCGCGGGCTCAGGAGCTCTTCGATGCGGTCGCCCATCTGGTCGACGTTCGCGGCTGCCCCGCTTGCCCCGCGGCACATCTGTGCACCCGCACGGACGAGGCGCCGAATCCATAAGCGCTCAGCGCGCCCAGCCGGTGCTGGCCGGCGGACCGGTGCGCGGGCCGGGCGCGTCGACGGTGAGTCGACGGGCACCAGCTGGCCCGGTGCGCTCCGCCAAGACCTCCACGCTGCCCCCGCCGGCCCCGAGCCCCACCATGGCGAACTCGCCCGGATGCTCGCGAACGACCGCGGCGCCGCGCGGCACCGCGGGCGGGTGCGGGCTCCGGCTGGCTGGCGGGCGGGTGCAGCGGAACGGCACCGGGCCGGTTCGCACGGGCCGCGGCGAGGGCAGCGCGATGGTGATGTGAGCCTGCCGCGGGCCCGTACTGCGACGAGCTATCCCGCCTGATGGGGCCCGTGCACCGCGATGGTGTAGAGGTCGTCCCAGGTGCCGTCGTCTCCCGCGCTGTAGCACAGGGGGCCGGTCTCTTCCCGCAGGACCACCCAGACTCCGGGCCACATCGGGTGCCCGTTGGTGATCAGGTCCTGGCACTGCGAGCACTGCCGAACGGGCAGGCCACGCGACCGCAGGTCCTCAATCATCTCGTCGGTGGCGTCGATCCGCTCGTCGCTGAGGTACCTCATCCCTTCGTGGAGCGGGCCGAACGAGTTGCGTTCATCCGCTTCCTCCCAAGCCGTCAGGCCTTCCGCCGGGACGGCCAAGAGGTAGCCGAAGACCGGTACCGGTCCGGTTCCCTGTTCCTGGACCACGGTGAGACCGTCGGCCGGCGTGCCGGAGGGCACGATCGAGAGGAGGAAGCTCTTCACTGCCTCAGCAGTCTCTTCTGTGGGTGAGGGGTGGTTCAGCCAGGCTGTGGCGACCAGGTTCCGCAAGTCCTGGTGCGGATAGATCCGGTCCTCGATCACTGGGCCGTCGGCGGCCATGACCACGCGCCGTCGGAACGGCGCGTGCTCGCTGCTGAAGATCGACACCTCCCGGCCTGCGGACGCAGCAGCCACGGCGGCCGGGACGTCCGGGAAGGCCTGCAGGAACCTCCGCCATTCCGGCAGCAACGGATCCGGTGCCAGTGCGTGGGCCCGCCCCATCTGGGCAGCGCGCTGGCGTACGACCTTCTTCGCCTTCGTGCTCGTTGCACTCCGCTTCTTGCCCATGGGCAGTCCCTTCATCGACGGCAGGTCAGCGCCCAACGTAGCGGTCGATACACCGTGGGTAGGGCCGCTAGCTCACTCGATCGGGTGAAATGAGCCGGCCCCGCAGCCCTCATCACGCCACCCGCTGCAGACCACTGGCACCGGCCGGTTCTCCGTGCAGGTCTGGGCATGTGCGCCCGTCCCGCCGGTCGGTGGGACGGACGGCGGTAGAGGCGATCGGCGGTCGTGCCGCCCGTTCCCCCGCTCAAGGGAACCTGCTGACGGGCCCATGGCCCAGGGGGTCAGTGAGGAGCGTCTGGCCGGCCGGGCGGTTCCGGTGGTCTTCGCGATGCCCTGGCGCGGGGCGAGCGGGACTTCGCCGAGCGGGTGGCCGCGGAGCTGCATCAGCTGTGGGAGACGGCCGTCGCCCCGCACTGGATGGCCCTGCGCACCCGCATGGAGGCGGACATCACCCACCGGGCGCAGACCATCGCCCGCCACGGCCTGTCCGGCATGCTGGCCACCCTGCATCCCCGGGTGCTGTGGAGCGACGATCAGCTGAGTCTGGTCAGCCGCTTCCAGGGCCGGGTCCCCGGCAGCACCGGTCTGGTGCTGACCCCCTCGGTGTTCACCACCGACCTGAGCATGGTCATCGACTCGGTACCGGCACCCGCCGAGCGCCAGCCCATGTTCGCCTACCCCTCCCGGCCCGGGCCGGACAGCGGCACCGGCACCGGCACCCGCCCGGCCCGCGCCCTGCCGTACCAGCCCAACGCCAACCTGGACCGCATCGAGTACGACAGCGTCAGCACCACCAAGGTGTGGCTGAAGATGTCCAACGACGGTGCGCACGGTGCCGCGCACTTCGCCGCCTACGCCAACGCCCACCGTGACGGCGGCCCGTGGCAGTACACCGTCGACCCCGACAGCCCGGTGAGCGACTTCTTCAACTGCGGCTGGCTCTACGGCAACGGCGCCTACGACCTGAGCGTGGTCGGCCCGAACCGCTTCCTGCGGCGCTTCATCGGCAACACCACCCAGGCGGGTAGCAAGGTCGCCGTCACCGCCTCCTACGCGCCCGCACCGGACACCGGCAAGCTCGCGGTGTGGTTCGCACTGGCCAACCACGGCAACTCGCCGGTGACCTTCACCATCACCACCAACTACTACCGCCACGACGGCCCGTGGACCCACACCGTCCAGCCGGGCTCGTCCGTCAACGACTGGTTCAACCAGGTCGCCTACTGCAACGGCTGGTACGACTTCACCATCACCGTGGACTCCGACGACAGCTGGTCCCAGCGCTTCAGCGGCCACCTGGAAACCGGAAGCGCCAGCGTCTCCGGCTGACCCGCCTCGCCTCGCCGACGAACGGGTGACCGCCGAAGACCGGCGGTCACCCGTTCGGCGCGCGGTGGTCAGTCAGGTCGACATCGTGAGCGCCCGAACACCGCACCCACGACTACTGTGGGGCAGCCCCGGTGCGCGCCCGATCTTCTTCGTGAGGCATGAGAGTGCCGACACCGCCCACGGCCCCGGGCACGGTGCCGCCGAGGACGAAGGCGAGCACGGTCTCGGTGATCGCCGTCACGTGCGGCGCACCCGTGCGGCCGGCGCCTCGGGCCGTGCCGCCCATCTCCGAGCGAACCATGCCGAGCACCTGCCCGGCCGCGTCCAGCCCGGCCGCGCCCTCCAGCCGCCACGTCTTGTGCCAGGCGGCGGTGGTGCCGTCCGAGGCGACCAGGCCGTGCAGCGCGACATCGCCGAGTGCCTGCCGGATCGCCTTGTTCGACGTCGCGCCGGGGCGCAGCAGGCGCTGGAGCTGATCGGCCGTGGCGACCTTGAGGACACCGAGGACGGCGAGGACGTCGGCGCGCAAGCTCGTGGTCGAGCCGCTGGGGTTGCCGGCGCCGACGGCGTCGTCGCCGACCACGGGGGTGGGCAGGGCCGTGGCACCCGCTCAGCGGCACAGCTGTGCGACGAGCTCCAGCTCGTGCGCCAGTAGCCCCGGGTCGCGCGGGCCGGCATGCGGCGCGCTCAGCGACCGCACGCGGAAGCGGTTGTGCGGTGTGACGTCGTCCGCCTCACGGATCATGAGGTCCTGGAGCGGCAGCGGGATGGTGCGGTCCTGCGTGTAGCGCACGAACGTACGCGGCACCCGGCCCCACTTCGTCGGCAGCCCGCGGGCGTCCTCGCTCGCGCCGACTGCCGCCGACTCGTCCGGCTCCAGGATGTTCATCAGCGCCCGGACCTCGGCGTCCGGCCGGTCGGCGGCGATCGCCTCCTTGACGATCGCGAAGAACGCAGGGTCGCCCGAGCGCCAGTTGACCCGGCTGACGCCCAGCTCCGGCGCTGTCTGGACCGCGGGGATCTTGGACATGGAGCTGGTGGCCGCCTCGGGGGTCATCATCAGCTGCAGCACCGAGGGGTGCTCGGTCGGGCAGAACGCGGAGGCGTACACCAGGTGCGCGACCAGCTCGGGCACCTGGTTGGCGACCGCGTTGAGGGTCGCACCGCCGAGGCTTCCGCCGACCAGCACCACAGGGCCGTTGCGGCGCGCCTGACGCACCACGCCGATGACATGCGCGGCGAAGTCGCCCAGCGTCACCTTGGACATCGGGGACGGCTCGGTGCGCAGCCGCTCAAGGTCCTGCGGGCACTGGTAGGACTCGGGGAGGTACGCGCCGAGTCCGTGCCCGGGCAGGTCGACCGCAATCGCGCGGTGGCCGCGCAGACCCAGCTCGCGCGACAAGGGCTGCCAGTAGAAGGAGTTGCTCCCCGAGCCGTGGACGAGGACGAAGGTGGGCGCGCCGCGCCTGGGCCCGTCCGCGTGCGCGATGGAGGCGGCCGCGCCCATCGCGGTGACCGCTCCCGCCCCAGCCACGGCCGCCTTCAGCGCACTGCGCCGAGACGTCCCACCGGCCTTCGCGTCGCCACTCTCGGCACTGTGCTGTTCCTCGGCCATTGACGGCCCCCTCCTTGAGTATTGAGTGAAGCTTTTCGATCATGGGCCGCGACGGGGTCCGGCACCGAACCCGGAACCGGCCACGGCCTGCCGCGGCCCTGCGCCGACTCGCCCGGCCGTTGCCTACGATTCGTGGTCGAGCGGCCAGCCCTGCGTGCGCGCCGACGGGGAGGGCTCGGCCTCATGGACCGTGACCGGGATTCCGTGGAGGTGCAGGACCCGGGCCAGCGTGAGACCGCCGAGCCCGGCGCCGGTGATCGTGACGGGTCTGCGCAAGGGTGACTCCTTCGGCATCGGACCGCCCGATCGGCTCCGGCCGGCCGTCCCGGTACGGTGTCAGGCGTCGCCTTCATGTCACCGTCATCCGGCCGTCGGCCCCGCCGAACGACCGGCAGGCCACCGGTAGACGACTGTCAGACGACCGACACCGCAGGTCGCCCGGGGTTCGCCGGCCGGGCGCAGATAGACATGCGTGGACGGCCGCCGCCCACCACCGGTGGGACCGTAACCTAGGTCATCTCTGCTTCGTCCATCCGCGCCGCCACGCCTCGGCCCGGGCACCACTGTGGCGGCGTTGGGGCCGCTAGAGGCCCGGGGTGAGGAGATCAGGGACTGTCCCGGCCCAGTCCCGACGGCGCTCTCTTATTCTTCCCGCATGACGAGCCCTCAGCACGATCCCGAACGGGACGAAGCCATGGCCCGCAGCGCCATCGACGCCTACCTCACCAACCGTACGCGGTACTGGGAGCGGGCCGCTCAACAGACGAAGGCGGCCGAAGCCCAGGCCGCATACCGGGCCGCGCGCAACCGGCTCGCCCGGTGGAAGAACGAAGGCGTCGTCGACGACTGGGTCGCGAGCGCCGTCGTCGAGGCCGCCGAACAGGACGCCGCCCGAATCGGTCGCGAGGCCGCCGCCGCGAGGACCGGTCCAGCCCTGCACGCAACCGCCATCCGCCACACGGAGGCAATCCGGCGCTGGCTCGGCACCCAAGGCCACAGGCTCGCCGACAACGCGCCGGAGAAGACATAGCCGCACTCATCCGGACACTCTTCAGAGGGCTACCAGGAAGCCCCGACGGGCATTCGCCTCCACCCGGGCCGGGGCTGTTTTCCTCCGCGCCCGTTCTCGATCCGACGCCACGTGGGCGGAACATCCGCCGAAGGTGACTCCCCGCCCGGAAGGGCGACCGACGGGTTCAGCGGCGGTCGCGGGGGCGGTCGCCGGGGAGCGGGATCGCGCAGGGCGTGGGCCGCTGTGCGCAGTCTCATCGCCGAGTTCGCGGACGGTGTGAGCGTCACCGGAGTGTCATGCGCCGGGTTCTCCGACGCCATCGACCGCGCGGACGGGACGGCCGTCGCCCGCGCCACCGCACCTCACTGAGTTTCGGCACGGTGACCGCACTCGTAGGTGTTCTCGTCCTGCTGTTGTGGATCCCCCTCAAGCAGCGGCCGCGCTACTCCGGCCGAGTACGCGAGTGCAGGAGCCGAGGCTTGACGTGGTGGACAGCCGATTCCGGAAGCCCGAACCAAACCACCTTGACTAATGGTCAAGAAGTGTTGACCATTGGGGCATGCCTACCGATGATCTTCCCGAGACGTTCCACGTCACCACGGACGAGCAGCTACGCGCCGTCTCCAATCTCACGCGCCACCGGATCATGGCCGTGCTCCGCTTCGAGCCCGCGACGATTACGCAGATCGCCGAGCGAGTGGGCCTCGCGAAGGGGAGTTCCAGCTACCACGTACGGCTGCTCGAACGGGCCGGCCTGGTGAAGGTGGTACGAACGCGGAAGGTCCGGGGAGTCAACGAGCGGTACTACGCGATGGCCGCGCGGGCGATCGTGCTGCCGGATCCGGGCGAGGGCGGGCCGGATGTGCTGATGCGGCACGCCGTGGCGGACCTGGAGGCGTCGCCGGTGGACGGCGAGCGGCACGTACGGATGGCGCATCTGCGGCTCACCGAGGAGCAGTTCGCGGAGCTGGGGTCGCGGCTGCAGGCACTGGCGGACGAGTACCGGGAGCTGTCCGATCCGTCGCTGCCGGACGCGTCGCTCGTCTTCGCACTGTTCCACCCGGCAGCGCGCGAGCAGGCCGAAGGGGACGCCAAGTGACCTCGGACGTTCGGAAGTTGCCGACCGGGTTCGGGCGGCTGTGGACTGCGCAGACGGTGTCCTCGCTCGGTGACGGGGTGTCGCATGCCGCGCTGCCACTGCTCGCGTTGACGTCGACGCGGGATCCGATGGCGCTCGCCGTCGTCACGGCCGCCGGAACGCTGCCGTGGCTGCTCTTCGGGGTGCTCGGCGGTGCGCTGGTGGACCGCTGGGACCGTCGGCGCACGATGTGGGTCACGGACGCGGCGCGTGCAGTGTTACTCGCGATACCGGCGGCAGCGGCCGCGCTCGACGTGCTGAGCATTCCACTGCTCGCGGCCGTCGCCTTCCTGCTGGGCCTCGGCGGACTCTTCTTCGACACGGCCGCCACGGCCTATCTGCCGGATCTGCTCGGCCGCGACCCCGCGCTCCTGGAGCGCGCCAACTCCCGCCTGCGCGGCACCCAGACCGCCGCGTCCGGCTTCGCCGGGCCGCCCGCGGGCAGTGCCCTGCTCGCACTCGGGCGGGCGTTTCCGCTGCTCGCCGACGCGGTGTCGTTCGCGCTCTCCGCCCTGCTCGTACGGTCGCTGCCCGCCATGCCCCGGCCCGTACCGCAGGTCCGTGAGTCGCTGCTGCGGCAGGCGCGGACCGGCGCCTCGTACGTTTTCCAGGACCGGTTGCTGCTCGGGCTCGCGCTGCGTCCGGCGGTCGGGAACATCGCCTTCCTCGCCGTGGAGACCGTCCTCGCCCTCTTCACGCACGATCGTCTCGGCGTCGACACCTTCGGCTTCGGCCTGCTCCTCACGGCGGAGGCCACCGGCGGTCTGCTCGGCGCGGGCATCGCCTCCTTCCTCGGCCGACGACTCGGCACCGGTACCGCACTGACCTGCACGGCCGCCGTCGAGGGACTCGCCATCCTGGGCCTCGCCGCCGCCCCGAACCCGTACGTCGCCGGCCTCGCGCTCGCCGTCTGCGGAGCGGGCATGGGCGCCACGATGGTGCTCGGCCCCTCCCTCCGACAGGCGATCGTCCCCGCCCACCTGATGGGCCGGGTCGCCTCCACCTCCCGCATGCTCGCCATGTGCGCCGCCCCGTTCGGCGCCTTCCTCGGCGGCTGGCTGGCCACCACCTACGACGTACGCACCCCGCTCTACACCGCCGCCGGCCTCCTCCTCACCATGACCGCCGTCACGTCGACCATGACGAGCAACCGCCGGGTTGAGGCGGCGTTGCGTGCCGCCGCTCCGGCCGGTGATCCAGAGCACCCGGAATCCGGGGATCTCGTCCAGGCGGGTGCCATGTAGGACTCCGCGAGGTCGTGGAGCGAGTGCTGGGCCCAGCTCGGCGTTCCGACGCCCTGCCCGCCCTGCACTCCCTCGTCAACGGACTGGGCCGCGACATCGACGCCGTCACCGCCGGGCTCTCCACCGCGTGGAGCTCCGGCCAGGTCGAGGGACAGGTCGCAAGGGCGAAACCGCTCAGAAGGCAAGGATTCGGACGAGCCAACCTCGACCTCCTCCGCAAGCGCATACTCCTCACGCCCTGGCCCGGCTCCTTGTGACGCCGTCTGTCGGCAACCGCCGTGAGACGGCTGGAGAAAAGGGAAGCCCCGTTGCTCACACCGGCCCATGGACCGGTAGCGTAGTGATCTTCACCCGGCGCAGGCCGGTGGAGTCCCTGAAGGCGAACACCGATGACCGACATGCACGTTCGACGTGCGCAGCTTCGCCTTGACGCCGCCCTGGAGGGCCTCGCTGTCGTCTTCCGCGGGGCGGTCGCGCACCCCGAGGAGTACAACTGCGAGTGCCACTGGGGCAGCGCAGAAGAGCTCGCGCTCCTCAAGGTGCCGGGTACGGAGCTCGATCCTGACCTCCTCCGGCGGACCTGCGTCTGAGGCTGATCGGCCTCACCGGGCCCGCCCGCTGGGACGATCCACACTGGCCCCACTACACCTACTGACCACGGGGCGGGGATTCCGGGGCCGAAGCTCTCCGGGCAGGTAGAGCCATCACAAGATCAGCGACAGAGCCCGTCATTCCCCATGGCCGTGGCACCGCACGACATCGAAAACCTCTCAGCCCCTCGGCAGTTGGGAGGTTCGCGTGCCGATCCGACAAGCTCCGAAAGATGCCCAAGCCCTGGTCCTGACCGGCGTCGGGGCGGGGGCAAGGGGCGACGCAAGCTCGTGCCATGATGGTTACTGACTGGTAATCGATTGATGCACAGTCAGAGAACCGCGCACCACCGTAAGGAGTCACCCATGCGTCGACGCATGTCCGCCCTCGTCCTGACCGCAGCCCTGGCCGGCGGCGCTCTGGCGACGGTCGCCCAGGTCGCCACCGCCCAGCCCGCGGCCGCCGCTTCGATCACCGTTGACCTCAAGCAGATGCGCCAGCAGGTCTACGAGCTGCGCCAGAAGGCCAACCGGCTGGACCACGAGGGCGAGCGGGACGCGGCGCGCCGGGTCCGCGCCCAGGCCGACGCGCTGCAGCGCCGGATCGACCAGCTGGAGAAGGCCGAGGGCGACACCAGCCACCACTTCTGACGGTCGCTGGTTCCGGCGGTCATCGCCTCTGACGATCGCCGCGTGATCGGCGCCGCCCGCTCCGCCCGCCTGCCGGGCCGGGGCGGGCGTCGTCGTTTCGCCAAGGCCCCATACACGTATGCGTCACGTGCTCGGGCCCGTGCGAGCGAACGTGCTCACGACGGATCGTCGCTCCGGTTCTCCCTTCTCGTGATGTCGAGGGCTCCATCGCCCAGGACGAAGTGGCGAGCCGCATGGTCGTCAACGGTGACGCGGGGATGACTGACGCCCTGGAACGCCTCGGTCTGCAACTGGAAACGGGCCGGGTTGGCACCTTGCACGGCGCGCAGGCGCCAGGGGGCGTCGTCAGCGCTCTCGAGGTGGGGCGGTACGGCCAGGTGCAGGAGGGCGGAGGCGTTGTGGTGGGTGCCGTAGCGCGTGTGAGCCGAGGTATACGTGGCCAATCGGAGCTCGGCCTGCGGTGGGCCGGGGGCCGTCGAGGGGTCTGGAGTGGGCTGCTGTGGCGCGTCGGCGGCCGTGCGCACTCGGGCCTGGTCACGGAGGCCGGCGAGGAAGTCCGATTGATGGGCCGTCTCTGGGACCACCGTGGCGAACCAGTCGGCGAGAACCGGGCCACCGCGCCGGGCCCAGGTCTCGATCAGTTGGCCGAAGGCGGCTTCACGGCGGTGGGGCAGGCGGTGCTTGCCCGCGGTGAGGATCGCCTCGCCCGCTCCGGCGAAGGCCCGCTGGAAATCGCGCACCGGGACTCGGTCGGCGTGCTCGGCAGAGCCGACCATGCGGATGTGCAGCATGGCGCGGTGGAGGAGGGTCGCGGCGGCCGCGGCGTTGGTGCCCAAGTGTCCCTCCTGCGGGGAGCCGGGCAAGGCGCGTTGGCCGTCGTGGGGCGGTGTGGTCGCGTCGGCCCGGCGTCCGGCGGCGGACAGGTGCCAGCAGCGGTCGTCCGGGCGGAGGTCGGCCGTTGCCGCACGGAGTGTGCCGCAGTCTCCGACGCCGATCGACACGCCGTCTGCTTCTGTTCGAAGGGCGACGCCCCGGACGTCATGGGAGTCGAAGCGGACCTCGGTGACGTCGCGCAGCCGTATGTCCAGCGTGGCGGTCTCGGGAGTGGCGACGTCGTCGACGGGATAGGAACGGGCAACAGCCAGTTCGAGATGGCCGACGAGGCGGCTGCCGACCCGTTCGACCTGCAGACAGCGCACCTCGGCCGACGGCAGGTCGTAATCGGTGGCGAGGCTCTCTGCGATCTGCGGCGTCACAGCCATCACCGGGGCCATCACCCGTCCCAGATAGTCGCGACCTGGCACGTACGGCTTCGCCGGTGCAAGCAACCCGTCCAACGAGTGACCGGCGGCCGAGGCTTGGTCCAGCATCCAGGCCCGCCTATCCTCACCGAGGCCAGCCATCCACTCCAAGGCCGCCCGCGCACGACGCTCGCGCGCGCCTCGCGTGCGGGCTGTCGCCGCCCGAAACAGTGGAAAGGTGTTGTTGTCCCACACATCCGCCGCCGCGCGGATGGTCTCCCGGTCGAAGCCGCGCGCATCCGAGGAAGCGTCAGCGATCTGCACCAGCGAGCGGTCCAGCAGCGCCCCCAGCACGGCGACCGCGGAATTCCGTTGAACCGGCGCCGCTCCATGCAGCCGATCCGTATGCACACGGCGCCGTGGAGAGGAAGCAGCGAGGTTGGCCATGCCGGGATCGTCGCACGAAACACGATCACATCGAACAGGGACCTGAACACGTTCGAGCCGCGGGAGTCGGCTCTGGCCTACATGCGGGGCCTGCTGGCGCCGTTGGAGCGCAAGAACGGCTGGACGGTGGCCGAGGAGGCCGGTCACGAGGGCCCGGACCGCACCCGGCGGGTCAGGGTGGCCGTGAACGGCCGCGGGCTCATCGAGGAGCCGCGGGCCGGGCGGATCGGGCGGCCGGAGGTCGGGGTGACCGACCAGCGGGCGGCGATGGTGGCGATGGCGAGGGCGGCCTCGGTGGTGCCGAAGGCGTCGCCGATGCAGCGGCGGGCACCGGCCCCGAAGGGGGCGTAGGTGCCGGGCGTGGGGCGGGAGTCGGCGAGCCAGCGGTCCGGGTCGAAGCGGTCGGGGGCGGGGAACAGGTCGGCGCGGCGGTGCAGCAGGTACGGGCTGTAGAGGATGGTGGTGCCGACCGGTATGCGGTGGCCGCCGAGCTCCGCGTCACCGTCGGCGACGACCCGGCTGAGTATCCAGGCGGGCGGGTAGAGCCGCAGGGTCTCGGTGACGATGCGGGTGGTCAGCGGGAGGGCGGGCAGGTCCTCGTGCCGGGCGGGGCGGCCGTCGAGGACGGTGGCGAGCTCGGCGTGCAGCCGCTCGCGGACGGACGGGTGGGTGGCGAGCAGGGTCCAGGTCCAGGAGAGGGTGGCGGCGGTGGTCTCCATCCCGGCGAGCAGGAAGGTGACCATCTGGTCGTGGATCTCCTCGTCGGACAGGCCCCGTCCGTCGTCGTCGCGGGCGGCGAGCAGTATGGAGAGCAGGTCGTGGTGGTCGGTGCCGGCGGCGCGGTAGTCGGCGATGAGGCGTTTGGTGATCTCGGCGAGGTCGGCGCGGGCGCGCTGGTAGCGACGGTTGCCGGGAGTGGGGATCCGGTTGAGGCCGGGCAGCGGCATCATGACCCGCCGGGCGACGCCCTTGATGACGATGTTCATGCTGTCGTGGACGGGCAGCGGGCCGGCCTGTTCGTGGGCGGCGAAGAGGCAGCGGGCAGTGGCGGCGATGGTGAGCCGGTGCATCGCGGCGGGGACGTCGATCACCTGGCCGTCCCGCCAGGGCGCAATGGCGCCCGCGATCTCCTCGGCCATTATGGCGGCGTAGCCGGGCAGCCGTTCGCGGTGGAACGCGGGCTGGAGCAGGCGGCGTTGGCGCTGGTGGTCGGAGGCGGGGCAGGTGACGAGGCCGTCGCCGAACACCTCGCGGGCCTTGTCGAAGATCAGCCCGCCCTTGTCGTAGACGCGGTGCTCGGTGAGCAGCCGGCGGGCCAGGTCGGGGTGGCAGACGACGTAGGCGTCCAGCGGGCCGAGCCGGATCCGGACGAGGTCGCCGTGGGCGGGCAGGCCGGCCACGAACTCGTACGGGCGCCGGACGAAGGCGGGGGCGTGGCCGAGCAGGGGCAGGGCGCCGGGGGCGGTGGTCGAAGTGTACTGGGTGGGCACGGGCGTCACCTTGAGTGTGGGGGTTGGTGATCGGCAGCTTCCCCGGCCGCGATCGTCGGCGAAACGGCCGCCTCCCGGCGGCTGGGTGAACACGGGAGCGTATGCCGAACGTGTGTGCGCCGTCCGGTCGTTGACGTGAACGGGCGCACCGGGGGCGCTCGACAGGCTATCCACGGGCGCCCCCAGTGCGCCTGGACTGCGAAGCCCTTGCGGGACTACCGGTCAGTAGGCAGTGGGGAGTTGGGATGACCGACGAGCGCGCCCACGCGTTCACCGACGACGCCCTCGGCGCGTACGACGCGGTGGCGCTGGCCGCCCTCGTGCGGGCCGGCGAGGTCAACCCCCGGGAACTGGCCGCGGCGGCCGTCGCGCGGCACGGACCGTGTTCACCGCGTTCACGGCCGTCGCGGCGATCACCGCACTCCGGCAACGCGGTCCGGTGCGCCGCCAAGCCGGAACGGCCGCCTGAGGATCCGTCATGAGGCCGCCACTGACGATCGACTCCGGCGCCCTCGACGGGAGCGGCTGGGACCCCGTTGAGGACCGGGACCTCGACCAGGACCTCGGCATCACGATCGGGCGGAGCTCCTGCATGCAGCTCTACCACTGCCCCGGCTCCTTCGACCACCCGCACGCGGAATACACGCAGGAGCGGCCCGGGAGCCCGCGCCGGGCCACGGCGTCCCGTCCCGCGCCCGGCGCTCCGTCCCGCGCCCGGCGCTCCGTCCCGCGCCCGGCGCTCCGTCCCGCGCCCGGCGCTCCGTCCCGCGCCCGGCGTTCCGTCCCGGCCGGCGGCACGGCCCGGCCTCGCACCCGGCGGGACCGCTCCTGCAGTGAGGGACGCGGGCCGTCGTTGTCGGTGGTGGCTGGCACTGTGGTCCACGTGATCAACGATCTTGAAAGTGTCGACTGGTCGTCGATGAGCCATGCGTACGGGTCGGCCCACGAGGTACCGGTGTGGCTGCGGGCGATGGCATCGGCCGACGCCGGGACCCGGGAGAAGGCGTTCGACGACTACTACAGCGCGGCCCACCACCAGGGGGACGTGTACCCGTGCACCGCGGCGAGCCTGCCGTTCCTGTTCGCCCTGGCCGACGACACGGCAACCCCCGACCGTGGCGCGGTCGTCCAGCTGCTGCTCAGCATCGGGCGCGAGGCCGTCGACTGCGGCGACGACATCATCGTCGCGCCGGACGGCAGCGAGTCGACGGCCGCCGCGGACAGCGTGGCCATGATGCGCGAGTGCTCCGGCGCCTTCCTCGCCTACGCGCAGGACCCGGACCCGGGGGTGCGCCGGGCGGGCATCGAGGGCCTGGGCCTGTTCGTCGAGGACGCCGACCGGGCGTTCGGGGCGCTGCGCGAGCGGCTGCCCGCCGAGGACGGGATCGTGGAACGGCTGCTCGTCGTCCACACGGCGGCGACCCTGGCACTGCGGCTCCCCACGGCGCGCACCGCCGCGACGGCCTGGCTCGCCGCCCTCGCCGACGACCCGACGACGGAACCCGACATCCGGCTCGCCGCCCTCGTCCACCACGCCCGCTGCGGGGAGGACCGCGACGACGCCGTACCGACCGCGATCGCCTTGCTGCGCCGGCTCGCGACCGCACCGGAGCGCAGGAGCGATGAGGACGGATGCCGGTCAGGAACCGGCTCCGGAGACTGCGCGTGCGGGAGCGGGCGTGAGGGCGAGGGCGACGGCGAGACCGACACGGGGACCGACGACGAGACCGACAGCGACGCCGAGGCGGTCGCCCGGGACGGCGTTCCGCCCCAGGTCACCGCCGCGTTCGAGGACCTCGACCGGCACGGCCGGCTGCACGCCCCCACCACGTCCCTGCTGCGCACCTTCCACACCGTCCTGGACGCCCGGGTGCCCGAGCGTACGGCGCTGCTCACCGAACAACTCCGCAGCCCGGACCCCGCCGTCCGCTACGACGCGATCCGCATGGCCCAGGACCTCATCACGTCCTGGCGGGGCGAGCACACCGGCCTCGTCCTGCTCCTCGCCGACTGCCTGACGCCCGAGGACCCGTACACCGCCGCCGCGGCAGCCGAGGGCCTGCGGGCCCTGGGGCCGGTCGGCGAGCCCGCCCGCGAGGCGCTCGCCGCCCACGCCGCCGCGCACCGCACCGCCCACGGGCCGAACGCCTGGGCCGCCGCGAAGACGCTTCCGCGACGCGCGCACCAGGAGGCCGTCATGGCCCTGGCCGGCCTCGGTGATCCCCGCGCCCTGCCCTGCCTGCTGACCGCGCTGGACGGCGGCACCGACGCCTGGCGCGCGGTGCAGGTCGCCGGCCGGCTGCGCCCGGGAGCCGGTGAGCTGGTGCCGCGGCTGTCCCGGCACCTGGCCGACGCCGACTTGTCGAATCCGTGGGCCGACATGGGCACGGGCGCCCTGATGTCCGCCTTGGCCGAACTGGGTGACGCGGCCGCCGTTCCCGCGCTCACCGACGCCGTCACCGCCGCCATCCGCCATGACCAGCCGCGCATCGGGGCCTCCGCGCTGAAGGCACTCGCCGCCTTCGGCACCGAGGCCGCGTCCGCCCTGGACGTGGTCCGCCCGCTGGCCGACGCCGCGGACGTGAACCTGCGTGCGGCCGCCACGGCTGCGCTCTGGGCGCTCGAACGTGACCCGGCCGACGTCGTGCCGCGGCTGTGCGACCTGCTCGACACCCACGCACAGCACGACGCGGCCGACGTCCTCGGCCTGATCGGCCCGCCCGCTGCGGCCGCGCTGCCGCGCCTGCGCACGATGCTGACCGCCGGGTACGAGTGGACCCGTGTCCATGCCGCGACCGCCCTGTGGGACATCGCCGGCGAGGCCGAGGCCGACGTCGTCGTCCGGACGGTGCTGGCAGCCTGGGCGGAGAACGACGCGACGTCCGACACCGTGCTGGCCTGCCTGGACCGGATGGGCCCGGCCGCCGCACCCGCCCTGCCCCGCATCCGGGCGGAACTGGCACAGGCCCGCCGCAGCGGCCGCTTCGGGCGCGTCGCCAACGACGAGGACCTGCAGCGCACCTGCCGCACCGTCCTGGGCCGCCTGTCCTGACTGACCCGATGACACCGGTCCTGAACCGCGAAGACACCCGTCCTGAACCGCGAGGACAACGAACTCCCGACAGAGCAGGCACTTCGTGCCGGCTGGTCGGCGCGCGTCAGGGGCCCACCGGTGCGCCCCTGACGCGCGGCCACACCCCGCGGTGCAGACAGCGACGCCGGTCGGCCGACTGTTCAGGTCAGGCCGATGGGACGGCGCGGGTTGCCGTCGGCGCGGCAGCTGCCCCGCCGACGGTGGTCCCCAAGCGCCGGGACTCAGGCCGAGCCGCCCGCCGAGCCCGACCTGCAGACCGCCAACTGGCTCCCCATCCCCACCAGCGGCAAGTTCACCGTCACCCTGCGCCTGTACGCCCCGCAGACCGACGAGATCCCCGCCGACTGGCCGCCCGCCCTCACCCCGGCCGAAGAACCGGCCTGACGCGCCGGGGAAACCACTGCCCCAGGCCCGGCGGTACCCGTGACCGGGTACCGCCGGGCACCGCAGACCGTAGACGCCCCCGGCGGCGCGCCCGCGCCTCCTACCGCGCGTTGACCCGCGAGCGCCCCGCCCAGGGGGCGGCCGTGCGGCGCCGAACCGGCCTGGTAGCGAACCGCCCTGCGGATCCGTCCCGTGTGGTGTCGGTGGCGGATGGGACGCTGGGCGTCATGGGCGACGAGGCGCTGATGCGAGGCCGGGTCTACGGAGCCGACCACGACGACCCCGACCCCGGACCCCGGTCGGGGCACGAGTACCGCGAGCTGGTCGGCGGCCCGCTCGACGGCCTTCTCCTGGACGTCACCGGCTGGGACGCCGACCAGCTCGCCGACGGCGCCGCACTGGCCACCGAGATCGGCAAGTACGGCGCCGGCGGGCGCGCCCACTACGAACCCCGGCCCGCCGACCCGCGCCGCTGGGACTGGCAGGGGGACACTCGCTGACACCACCCCTGGACCAACCCCGGCGGCACCGCCGCGCCCGCCCGCACACACTGAAAGGACCGGTCCGCTCCCGAACCCCCGAGCGGGCAGCGGACCGGTCCCCAGGCGTCAGTGCCGGACGGCCTCGACATGCCGGGCCGGGAACAGCGGCGTGGCGACGGCCGGCCAGGAGCCGGCGTTGGCCGGCATCGCTCCGAGCATCCGGCCCGGATCAAGCCGGGCCGGCTCTTTCGGCCCACCGCCACCGCCTGAGGCCGCCCGTTCGTTCTGCCGATATGCGACCCCGTTCTCCGGCGCCATGACGTGCGGATGGTCAGGACGCCGGTTCCTGCGTGGTGTCCGGGCGGGCGGCCTGTGGTCCGGAAAACCGCTCGCTCCTCTGGGGTCCACGAGCCGAGACTGGTGGGCTGATCACATCGGACAGAAGGAGTGGGACCGCACTGACGTACAACCGAGACACCTTGCCTTTCCCTGAGAATCGGGTGCCTCCTATCACCTACGAGGGCATTCGGAACTGGGATGACCTCGATCCGGCCCGCCACCCGTTCGCCTGGGACGAGGATGAGGAAGCCCGTCTTTGCGAGCTGGTCCGCGAGTGGGTGCCACCTGTGCTCTCCGGTATGGCGGGCTGGTGGCAGGGCGAGCGCTGGTGTGAAAGCCAGGTGGACGCGGTCATCCGGGAGCGATACGGCATCTGGGCCTGGGGGTGGAGCTGGTGCTACCGCGACGGCGGGCCCATTGGTAGCTGGGTCAGCGGGCCGAGCTCGGTGACGACCCCTGACGAGACCGCGGCGCGGGCCGTGGCCGCACTCCTGGAGTGGCGGGAGTGGTTGGAGCGGTTGGCCCAGCGCTTCACGGAGCTTGCGCCGCCGCCGCAAGCCTCTCCCGGGGACCGCAGCTGGTACCTGGAGCGAGCCTGCGTCCGACTCGTGACGCACGTGCTGGACTCGGGAGCGGAGGGTGGCTGGTACGGGCAGGCCTCGATGGTCCTGAACTGGTTCCTCACCGCCACCGGTATGGGCCGGGCCGAGGCCGGGCAGGCAGTGGAGAGGGCGATCGGCGGCCGCTTCAAGAGCTGGGTCTACCCCGGACGAACGCTGATCGAATCCGTCGGCGAGGACCTCGCCGCGGGTCTCACCGGCCATGTCCCCTACCGGGACCACCGCGAGTGGGAAGCCCTGGAGGATCTCCATGACCACCACTGACAGCCTCTCGACCTGGCTGCGCGTACGCCACGAGACCGACTGGCACCAAGCACCCGCCCTGCGGCGGAACCTGCCCGCGCGGGACGGGTTCCGGGCATGGTGCGACGGACCAGTCCGCCGACGCGACCCCGGCCGCGCCGAGCGCCTGCACCTGGCCTATACCCGAGCCCGCGCCGATGCCGCCCGCCGCGCCCCACTGGACTTCGCCCTGCTGGCGGCATGGCAATGCGAGGTCCTCGGCGAAACAGAGGCGCCGTTCCGCGAGAACGACGCCTATGCGAAGGCCGGCCGTGAACGCTACGGTCTGACCCCGCACACTCAGTCTGACTTCGCCGTACGTTTGCGTGAAGCGACCGACCCAGAGGTCGCACTGGCCGCCCGCGCGGCTCGCGCATACCTCGACGTGGCGTTCTTCCACCCCTTCGCCGACGGCAATGCCCGCGCGGCCCTGCTGACCTTGACCCACGTCCTGGCCCGTGAGGACATCGTCCTTCCGGAGGTCGGTCCTCTCCAGACCACCCGCTATGCGGACGACCCGGCGGGCGCCGCCGACCTGGCCACTCTCATCGGTGTACTCAACCGCCGCCGAGGCTGAAGCCTTCAGCCGGGATCGACGACATACGTGCGATCTCCCGCAGCTTCATGCCGTCGCGGTGGTCGCGCCGCGCCCAGCGAGCCCGACGGATCAACGAACCCTTGCCCGGGGGGCCGGAGCCACCGCCAGGTCCTCGCAGCCACCGATATGACCGACCGAGCGGAGTTCACCGCAGGAAGTCCATGAAATCCCGCAACGACGGACGTGGCCGGCGGCCGGGACGAGGATGGCCAGGACGTCGCGGTCGTCACGCCCGCCTTCGAGCACGTCAGTGCCGACCTGCGCGCTGAAGCTCTCCGATCTGCGGATTCCTGCCCGATATCGGGCAGGATTCTTGGCTTCTTGCTGTTGACTCCTCTAATTTCTCGCCGTGTGCAGGAGAAAGCGAGAGAGAACGTGAAAGCACGCTTGAGCACGCGGCGACAGGCGGCAAGCGCGAAGGCTTCGGCGGGCCTTGAGCAACTTGCCCATCGACCGCAATCGATGTCTGGGATGGCTTGGCTCGCGCTCGCGGTCGTCTACATCGTGTGGGGTTCCACCTACCTCGGCATCCGGGTCGCCGTCGAAACTCTGCCTCCGTTGCTGTCGGCCGGTGCCCGCTTCATCGCCGCGGGCGCCCTGCTCATCGCTTTGCTGGCGTGGCGGCGGGGTGCCGCAGCCTTGCGTGTGGCGCCGCGTCAGCTCGCCTCTGCGGCGCTTGTCGGCCTGTTGCTCCTGGCCGGTGGCAACGGCCTGACCTTCCTCGCGGAGACGCAGTTGCCCTCCGGCTTGACTGCGTTGCTGGTGGCGCTCACGCCGGTGTGGATGACGTTGCTGCGCGTCGGCAGCGGGTACCGGCCCGGCGTCATGGCGCTCGTCGGCGTTGGACTCGGGGTGTTGGGACTGCTCGTCCTCACCGCGCCGGACCTGAGCGGTCAGACAGCGGTGACCGGGATCGTCGTGATGGTCGTCGGTACGCTGCTGTGGGCGCTCGGATCCGTCCTCTCGTCCCGACTCCCACTGCCCGGCGATGTGTTCGCGACCAGTGCCTACGAGATGCTGGCCGGCGGCACAGGTTGTCTGCTCCTGGCGATGCTGCACGGTGAGCCGTCAGGATTCCACCTGCATGCTGTTTCGGGCCGGTCCTGGGCCGCACTCGCGTACCTCGTCGTATTCGGCTCCATCGGGGCCTTCACCTGCTACGCGTGGTTGCTGCACGCGGCGCCTCTGCCGATCGTGTCGACCTACGCCTACGTCAATCCCGTCGTCGCGGTCGTTCTCGGTGCCCTCGTCCTCCGAGAGCCCCTCACCTGGAACCTCGTCATTGGCGGCACAGTGATCGTGGCCGCTGTTGCATCGATCGTCAGTGGCGAACGCCATCGCAGCAGGTAGCCGATGAGGGGACTGGAACGGGAAGCGGAAGAGCAGTTGGACGCCGGGATCGCAGGGTGCCTGGTGGGCCGTCCGTGGTCTCCCTGGATGGTGTCAGTCGTATTCGCTGCTGGTCGAGAGTGCGGTGTCCGCCGTGCGGGTTTGCTCGTTGCCGCTGAGCAGCTGGTAGCCAACCAGAGTCACCAGCACGGCGAGCAGAGCGCTGGAGGTGATGGTGGTTCCCACCCCGAGTCCGCCCTGCGCGACGGGCTTTTCCACCGCGTTCTCCGCGACCGCCCCGAGTGGCCGGGTCAGGACGTAGGCCGCCCAGAACAGTACGGTGCCCGAGATCGGGGTGAGATAGTGCGCGGCGAGGATCAGCAGCATGGCGCCGGAAAGCAGCAGGGCGCTGTCGCGGAAGCCGAGGCCCAGGCCGTTCGACAGGAAGTCACCGCTGGAGGTGCCCAGCGTGTTGGAGACCAGCGTCGCGGTCCAGTACAGGATCTCGCCTTGGATGGTGTCGATCCGTTCCACGTCCATGGTCTGCCCGGTCAGCCGCCACCCGATGAGCACGGCAACCAGCAGGATGGTCAGCACGGTCGCGCCGCCGGCGTAGCCCAGGCCGGCGGTGCGGTTCATGAGGTCGGACATCGCGGTGCCCGCGATGCTGGTGGTCAGGATCACCGACCAGAACACCACCGGCTGGAACCGGTCGATCTTCAGCTGCATCGTCAGGGTGAGCCCGAACGCCACCAGGAAGATGGCCGCGGTGGTGGCGTAGCCGAGGTGCAGCGGTGTCATCGACACGAAGTTCGATGCCGACTCGCCCAGGGTGGTCGCCACGATCTTGATCGCCCAGAACAGTGCGCCGACCATCGGCAACTTGCTCACAGCAGTCCTGCTCACGGCAGTTCCCATCCGCATCACCCATAGGCCGAATCGCTGGATTGCTGACAGCACCACTGGCGGTCCTGGGGTCGGCGTGCTTCCAGGTCCTCGTGTCGTGCCTGGCCACTGGTATATGCCGAGTCGTCACGGAACGCGTCACTCGACGACGTGGCAACCGGGTGCTTTGGGGTCTGCAGTCGCTGCCGTCCTCGGCGCGGTGCTCGCTCCACACGGCGGTCGGGGGCCGTGGAAGGCCCGACGGATGGGGCAGCTACTTGGCCATTCCAAGTAGTCGCTTGGAAAACAAGAGTAGTGTCGCTACGCTGCCTTGCCGTGATCACAAACAGGGAAGACGGATACGAACTCTCCACGGACCCGGACCGTCTGGACGTCGATCTGGTGCACCACTGGCTCTCGACTGATGCGTTCTGGGCATTGGGTCGCGGCCGGGAGACGGTCGAGCAGTCGGTACGTGGCTCACTCAACTTCGCCATCTATGAGGCCGCCGGTCCTCAGGTCGCTTACGCGCGTGTCGTCACGGACTGGGCAACCTTCGCCTGGCTGTGCGATGTCTACGTTGCACCGGCACACCGCGGCAAGGGTCTTGGCACCTGGATGGCTGGGGCTGTTCGCGACCACCTTGCCCCCTACAAGCTCAAGCGCGTCCTGCTCGCCACACTCGACGCTCACGAGGTCTACGCGAAGGTCGGCTTCGAGCCCTTCCCGCATCCCGAAAACCTCATGATCTTGAACCCGGCACCTGACGTGAATCGACCGGCCACGGGGCCAACTGATCGTTAGCCGGCCTTCGTCTCGCAGTGCTGCGGCACGGCCGTCCGGTGGTGCAACAGGGCCGCAACGCGGTGTTGCGTCGGGGTTCAACACGGGGCCGTGTTGCGCTCTGAACAGGCGTTATGTGGCTGGGAGGGGCCGAGCGGGTGTGTTGCACCGGCTGCTCGCCGGGCGGCGGTCCGGTCCGCCGACCTCGGGCCTGCCCCTTCCGGCGCGTCACGGTGCAGAACCGTGCTGTAGGACGTGCGGGGTTTCGCCGGCTGTGTGAGACATCCCTCTCCCGTCGTAGTGGCGCTGGTGGCCGGGGAAGGTTGACCATGTACTCATGACTTCCTCGCCCCGCCCGCCGCACGTCGGTGGCCGACCGGATACGATAGACGGTCCTACCGCGCTCGGGGGAGAGTCCGCTCCCGCCCGCGGATACCTGCTGGACAACGCGCGCGCCGAGGCGGGCGAGCGATTCGTCTGGCTGGCCGAGCTGTTCGACGGTGTGACGCGCGGGCACTTCGACCGACTGGGGGTCAGGGCCGGCTCGCGCTGCTGGGAAGTGGGAGCCGGTGGCCCCGGTATCCCGGAGGCGCTCGCGGCGGCCGTCGGCCCGACCGGGCACGTGCTGGCCACGGACATCGACCCGTCGTGGCTGAAGGCAGGCGACGGGTACGAGGTGCGCCAGCACGACGTGGCCGCTGATCCGCCCCCGGAGTCGGGGACGTTCGATCTGGTGCACGCCCGGCTCGTGCTGGTCCATGTACCCGACCGGGCTCGCGCGTTGGCCACGATGGCGGCAGCGCTACGGCCCGGCGGCTGGCTGCTGGTCGAGGACGCCGATACCGCTCTGCAGCCACTGGCATGCCTGGACGACAGCGGCCCTGCGCAGCGGCGGGCCAACCGGCTGCGCGACGCGGTCCGGGAGCTGCTGAAGCGCCGCGGCGCGGACCTGCGGTACGGCCGGACACTGCCGCGGGCATTGCGTGAGGCCGGCTTGGTGGATGTCGCCGCGGCGGGCTCTTTCCCGGTCGGCGGGCTGGCCTGCGACCGGCTGGAGGCGGCGACCATCCGGCACGTGCGCGGCGAGCTGCTCGCGGCCGGCCTGGCCGACGACGCCGAGATCGACGCGCACCTGGCCGCCATCCACGCGGGCGAACTCGACCTGACACTCGCGCCGCTGATCTCGGCTTGGGGGCGCCGTCCAGCCGAGCACTCTCCGGCACTCGGTTAGGTGCGGATCCAGGCGTTGTCCGGCCTGCCCACGGCGCTGTTCGTCGAGGGAGGCCGGGCAGCTTGCGCAGGTGCGCGCCGCGCGTCAGCGGAGCTGGGGGCAGGCCGCGCACGGGCTCGAAGATCACGGAGTTCTCGACGCCCCGTGATCCGAGTGGAAGGCCGTGCCTGCCGAGGCGTCATCCCCGATCCCGGCCGCTCTTGTGACCGGATGAGATCGGACCTGCGGTCAAGAGGTGGCTCAGCGGGGGCCTACGGACCATCCGACGCACGGCGCGAGGATGCGCGACGCGTTCGCACACCGGTTCTTGAAGCCGTGATCGGCCTCGGTCGTGTCGATCACAGCGAGAGGCTACGAGTCGGGGCCGCTGACGTCGATCCATGGTGCTGAGGCTCGGTGCTGGGGGCCAGATCGATTGAGACTCTGGGCGGCATCCGTACGCACCGGACCGGATCAGCTGAGACTTCGCGTAGCCACGCGTCTCGATCGATCTGGTCGTCGCAGGTCAGGGACCCGGCTTCGGGCCAGGTCATGTGCGACAGGACAGGCCGGTCCGGGTGTGGTGGCCGGGTGGTGTGCTGCTACCGCATGACATCGGGTGCTGCCAGACGATTGTCGTTTCCGGTGACGCCGACTGCGTGAGCGTGTCACTGATAGAGCGTGGACGGGCGGTCCAACCGCGCCCCTATGGCCGGGACAATCGTCTGCGACCTGACCGTCCCGGAGATCCACCGCTTGATCGGCACACTGTTCAGCCCGCCGATCACCTCCCTGGACGCGCTCCTGCACTGGTCGAACTGGCGCAGAAGCCACCAAGCTTCGGCCCGTCGCAGCCACTACCGGCAGCGACTCTCCGTCCCCTCCAGCGCGTAGATCGCGAAATCACACTGGAGTACTGGAGCCTCCAACTGCCCGCGCTGCTCCTCGCCGCCCCGCGTCTCCCTCCCGGAACTGATCCACAGGTCTTGAGCATTGCGCTGATGATCAGCCAGAAGATGCCCGGCGACGTGGCGCGGCGGCTGTACGAGGCCCGTGACGCCGGAGCCAGCCAGGCCCGGCAGGGAGCGATCCTCGCCGAGGCCCTGCGGGACGAGTACTGCAAGGACGGCGGCCGCCGCGCCCGCGGCCTTGTCGCCGAAATGAGGTGTGACTGAGTACGTCAGTCGGCGAGCTGAGCGTTCAGCGGCGGGCCTGGCATGATCGCCGTGTGACAGAGCTTTGTTTGCCCGCATGCCGGGGTGGTTGCTGATGGCTTGGTGGTCCCGTCGGCGGTCGGAGCCGGACGAGGAGTTGGTATCGGTACGGCTGCCGGCTGGCAGGGCCGCCGAGATGCCGCCGGACGAGGAGCTGGCCGAGCTGACGGCTGAGGCGGAGCTGGGCGACGATGTGGCGATGGGGAACCTGGCGACGGCCCTGTATCTGAAGGGTGACCGGGCCGGCGCGCTGCGCTGGTGGGGCCGGGCGTGGGCGGCCGGGAACGTGGTTGCCGGCTTCAACCTGGGCATGCTGCACGTGGTGGCCGGTGATGCGAACCGCGCGCAGGTGGTCTGGGAGAAAGCCGCGGCGCTCGGCGATCCGGACGCGATGCTGGGGCTCGTCAAGCAGGCGCTCGACCGTGGCGATGCGGCTGGTGTCGAGCGCTGGGCGCCGGTGATCCTCGCGCAGGACGAGGCGTTCCCGATCACCGCGCTGGGCGTGGCCTTCCGGGAACGCGGCGACCTGGAGCGCGCCGTACAGGCATTCCTGCGCGCCGAGGAGCTGGGTGACGGATACGCGATGGAGTACCGGGCCCGGATCCTGGTTGCCTGGGGGCAGCACGAGGAGGCTGACGTGCTGCGGGCACGGGCGGCGAGGGCCGAGCGGATGCTCTGAGTGGACATGGCTGTGGTCTCCACCCCGCCCGCGGCGCAGATGTGATCCACCAGCCGTTCGCGTCGTGGACCACGAGTTCCTGCGGGCCCTAGAGTGCGCGGCATGAATCTCCGCACCAAGAAGACGCTTACGGTCCTGCTCAGAGGCGCGATCGCCCTCTGTTTCTCAACGCTCTGGGGCCTCGCCCGTGGGGGCCACCTTGCAGTCACTCCGCTGGGCCTCGTGTTCGTGGCCCTGTTCGTGGCAATCGCCGGTTACACGTGGTGGTGGTACGGCGATTCTCCCAAGGCCGTGGCATTGCGGGCGAAGGCCGACGCGAAGAAGGCCGCGCGCAGCGGCCTGTAGCGGTCGCAGGCACGGCAGCTGACCCGGGGTGCCGTTGAGTCACGCCGTGGTGACCTCACTTCATCTGACGGTCGTCGCCGAATCGCTCCTTCGCCTGCCTGGCGGCGATCTCGGCGGCGTCCTCGTAGTACGACATGCGTGTGGCCTCCCGAGATCGTGTGCGGTGGTCGCGATCCTTCCCGCGAAGCCTTGCTGCTACGCCCAACGCATCTGAGCCGGGGGCGATTTGAACGGCGCCTGGCCCGCCCCTTACGCTCTGCTCTGGTGTCCCGGGCCTGGTGCGTCGCTGTGTCGTTTTCCGGCGGCCTCCTCAAAAGACCCTGCCCGGTGCAGGCCCGCCAGGAGCGGGCGGCCCCAGAGTGGGAGCGGCGCCGTCCGGTCTGCCGCCGCTGCAAGGTGTCGTTCTCGGACGAGCGGTGGGCCGAGAAGGAACGGGGCTGGAACGACGACGGGCTGTGCGCTGGCTGCCGCCAGGCCGACGCCGACCAGAAGGCACTGGAGGCAGCCGAACGCGAGCGGGCCGCCGCCGAGGCGAAGCGGCGCGATTCCTGGTGGCGGACATGTGGTCAGGCCCCTTCTCGGCGTTCGGCCGAGCGGTTCGTCGACTCGATGACCATAGCTTGCGGACCGATCCGCGATGCCCTGGAGATCACCGACGGAGCCGCCCGCTGAAGCGTCGGGAAGTCGCGCTGCCGGTCGTTGCCGGGCGCCCGCGCACGCCACGGTTCGCCGCCGATCGGTGGTGCCCGAGCGGGGCATGGGAGCGACGCCCCGGCGGCGAGACCGGCCCTGTCTCCAGAAGTCCGTCGAGCGGCACACCGATGGGTCGCCCCCCGAGCCGACGCGTGACACGAAGGGGATCGGTGACGTGGTGGCCGAGCTCCTGGGCCGACAGCGCGAGAAGGTCGCCGTCCGGGAGCTATCGGACGGCGACATCACCAGGTGAACCACTGAACCACACCCGACCGCGCGGCTACGAGGCGTGTATCAGACCATCGCCCGGGCGATCGCCTGCACGGTGATCTCACGCATTCGGTCGAAGGCCGTCTGCGGATCGTCGTAGTTACGCCAGGGGCCGGCCACCTCATGACCCATCACCTGGAACAGCTCGAACGCCAGCACCACCCGGGCATTCATGACCAGTGACCAGGCAGCCCAGCCCCGGGCGGCCTGGAGCTGCGGATGCGCCGGATCTGCCTGCTCCAGGTCGGCCAGCAGGGCGTCCACTGCTGCGGTGAACTCCGGCGTCCGGTAGGCGGCCGCCCCTGCGTTGTCGCGGGTGTTCTGTTCGAAGTACGCCCGCACCCGCAGGGCGGTCAGAAGGCTGCCGGCCGGCGCGTCGGCGAGTGCGGCGTCGACGAAGGCGTGCATCAACTCGTGGCTGCCGTGCCACTTGGCACACCAGTACTGCAGCGCGCCCTCGTGTGCCCGCAGGTGGTGCGGGTCACGGGTCGTCACCTCGGCCCAGAGCTCACGGAAGTCCTCGTGCGACCAGCCCAGTCCCATGGCAACGGCGATCTGCGCCACCCAGGGGTTGGGGTCCTCCGACGGTGCCAGCTCAACGGCCTCCCGTGCGGCCTGCTCCGCCTCGCGCAGGACGCGGTGGAACCCGCGGGCCTGCTCCATGGTCACCTCGGAGGCGTACCTGCCGCTGCGGATCTCCCAGGCGAGCTGGACCAGCGCGTCGGTCTGCAGCAGGGCGGCCACCGCGTTGCGCGGCTCCTCCTCGCGCCACAGCCGCAGCCAGTGGTCCTCCTTCGCCGCCGCCGTGCTCAGCGGCTCCATCCGCATCCAGCGCCGGTTCGCGTCACGGTTGCTGTTGCTGTTGCTCTTGCTGTCGCTGTCGGCTTCGGCCAGGTACTCGGCCACCGCGCGCCAGTCACCGCTCCCGGCCGCATCGAGCACGGCCGCCAACTCCGCGGACGGCTCGTCCCCCCGAAGCACGAGCTGCTCGCGCGGGACCAGCCTGCGCCGCAGCTCGGTCTCCCGGAGGCTCCGTCGTTCCCGGGCGACCCGCGAGACGACGAATCTGCCCGCGACGACCACGAGCACCACGAGCACCACGAGCGACAAAAAGACCACGAACTGCTTTCCTGTCTGACGGGGAGAGACCGCTTACCCGTACCGAGCGGTCCCTGAGCGGGCACCGGGCACGGACGAAGACAGAAGACAGCGCGGGCGCACCGTGCCCCAACCCCCCCGCCCTCGCACCTGCGTGCGCGGCGAGCAGGATCGTACCGGCACGGTGCACCGCCCCCATATCCAGGGCCCGGGCCCGACCGTGCCGGTGGGCACGGACAGACGCAGCGGTCCGAGGCACTCGGTCTCCCGGGTCTCCACGCAGTCCGGGCACTCCGCGGCCTCCGGCGGGTCCTCAACGCACCGGGTCCAGGGAGGCCGGGTAAAGCCGTTGGACGGTTTCGCGCCGAGCGTGGGATCTTGAAGATCATGCAACGGCCCGGCCGTGCGACGGACAGCCTGCGCGACGGGCAGCCCGCGCGACGGGCAGCCCGCGCGACGGAGAGCCGTGGTCGACAGGACGGGCCGGGGCGATCCTTCGCCACCGACCGCGACACCGAGAGAAACCGACGACTCCTCATGGACATCACCGCGACGTTCCGGCTGACCGAGGCCGACTTCCGCAAAGCGATACGCAACAGCCCGGCGGTCCGAGGCCTCTCGGTCTTCGGTGTCCTGTTCTTCCTGCTGGGCCTGCTCACCCTGGTCGTCGATGCCGAGCCGAGGATCTGGCTGGTGATCTTCGGCCCGGCGATCCTGGCGTTCGGCGAACTGGTCGTCGTCCGCCAGGCCGCCCGCAAGAGCGCTCCGCTGCTCGCCGAGCCCTGGACGGTGCGGATCACCGAGCACAACTACGCCCTCAGCACCGCCGTCAGCCAGGCCGAGGTCGCCTGGAGCGCCTACCGCCAGGTGACAGCGCGGTCCGGCTTCTGGTACCTGCAGCAGGCCAACAAGGCTGTCTCCTTCATTCCCCAGCACGCCTTCGACGAGGCGCAGCTCGCCCAGGTGTCGGCCTTCTTCGCCGACCGGCTGCCGCCGCTGAAGCGCCCTTGGTACCTCCCGTTCGCCTGATCCCGCCGCGGCGAGCCCGCCTCCGGTACCGGCGGGGAGCGCTGTGTGGTCTCAGACAGCCTGGGTCGAGCTCCGCGCCCTCGGGTCCGCTTCCCCTGCCGGCACCTCAGCTTGACGGCGAGCGGGGAAAACGGTCGCCGAGGACGAAGGCGGCGGGCCAGGTCTCGCTCAGTACCTTGCTGAGCAGGGGGTCGCTGGACTCCAGAACCTCGCTGCGGCGGACCGAGCCGTCCTCGTTGATCCGTTGGCCGCCGAGGACGACGGGGGCGCGCAGGACGTCCTCGCCCCAGGGGCCGATGGCATTGCACAGCAGGCCCTCGAAGCGGTGGCCGACCAGGTTGTCGTTGCGGACCCGCTGCACGAAGTCGTCGATTTCCGAGCGCGTCAGCCGACGGCTGGTCGAGCGGATCGACCTGGGGGGCGACGACGACCCGGCCGACGACGACCAAGACGAGACTTCCGCCTCGCGGGGCGAAACCGCCGCCGGCGAGGACCGGGAGCAGCCCGTCCCGGCGGTGCCGACCGACGCCGAACCGGCCCCGCCAACTCCGCCGGTCGCGCTTCCCTGCCAGCACGCCGGAACGCTCCTCGGCCCTGGCGGGGACCTGGTCGGCTGGAGCCGGGCCCTGGGCCTGTTCTACGTCCGCAAGGACGGCCGCGCGCTCGGCTGGATCGAGCACGGCGCCAGCCGCGTGAACGGCTGGGCCGTGCCGGTCGCGGGCACCTTCCTCGTCGACTCCACGGCCCCCGGCCGCCCGCTCGCCTGCGACACCGCCGACGCCGCGGCCCTGCTCGTCCGCCAGGCCCTGGACCAGAGCCTGATCGACGCCGTCGGCCTTGTGTGCCAACTGTGACCGGTTGCCTTGTGACTGTGCGCCATAGACGGCCAGGGTTTTCCCGCTACCTGGCCACTGCTCTTGGCCGCGTCTGAGAAGGGCGGGATTCTCCCCGCCCTCGCTCCTTCCCCCGGATCATTTGACGTTGAAGCCTCTGGGGAGGTTGCTACGGCTTCGACGGCACGGCCGGCGCGGGCATGTCTAGGGCCGCGGCGAGGGCAGCGGTGACGGGGGCGGCGTGGTCGGGCAGGTTTCGGGCGGCCCAGGCCGCGGCCAGCACGAGGAAGTCGGCCAGGTCGCGCTCCGCGGCGGCGAGCAGACCGCGCAGCTCGGTGACGGGCAGCTCGATCGCCGGGCTGTCGTTCTCCTCGGCGTCGATGGTCAATCGCACCCAGTAGCCGTGGCGTTCGGCGAGCGGGGTGGGGGTGTGGCCGAAGGAAGCCCGGCCGTTGCCGTCGACGACCTCAAGCCAGTTGCGCCACTCTGCCAGTCCGCTGCAGCAGCCTGGCAGCAGGGTGGTGCCAGCGGCGGTGTCGATGACCTGTAGGCCGCCGGAGGCGTACGTGCCGTCCATAGTGAGCAGCCCGTGGAGGAAGGCTCCGAGCGGATCGGTGGGCCGCGGCGGGCGGCCGTCGACCTCAGGATCGATGTCGTTGCACTCGGCGATACGCATCACCGCCGTGCCGACCTCGGCCGGGCCGAGCGCGCCGCTGAGCGGCAGAAGGCAATAGGCCTCGGACTCGGCGACAGGCCAGAGGGTGAAGCTGTCCCGGGCGTAGATCTCGAGGACGGGCTGCAAAACGATCACCCGGGAACCGGGGTTCCGCAGGAAATCGACCTTCTGGCAGGTGTTGCGCGGTGAACGTGCTGGTCAGCGCGTCCTGGGATAGTGACCGGGCCCAGATTGCCT
>NZ_JBIRFA010000030.1:0-22620 GCF_044327205.1 Kitasatospora sp. NPDC018058
GCCGAGGTCATGACGGCTTCGGTGCGCAGGGGGTTGATCTCGGAGACGGCGCCGACGAGCGTGGTCTTGCCGACGCCGAAGCCGCCCGCGATGACTATCTTCGCGGAGGTCGTGGCGCGGGCGGGTCCGTTAGAGCTTGCGAAGTCCACTGAGGACCCTTTCGAGCAGCGTGACATCGGGCGTTCCGCCCGACTCGCCCGCGGCGGCGGGCTGGTGGATGGCGACGAGACCGGCCTCGGCCAGGTCGGCCACGAGGATGCGGGCCACACCGAGCGGCACACCGGCCAGTGCGGAGATCTCCGCGATGGATTTGACCTCACGGCAGAGGTTGACGATCCGGGCGTGCTCGGGCAGCAGCCCGCCGGTCCGCTCGGCCGAGCCCGTGGTCGAGATCAGGGCCTCGATGGCGAGCTGGTACCGCGGGCGGGTCCGGCCGCCGGTCATCGCGTACGGGCGGACCAGCGGCTGCTGCTCGTAGCCGTCGGACTGCTGCCCGCCGTAGCCGCTGCCGTACCCGCTGCCGTACGGGCCGGCGGGTGTCGAGGGCGGGGTCATGGGTCCTCCTAGTGCTGCAGCCTTGGGCAGCCGGTTCCAGCTGGGGCGATGCCAGCTGAGGCGGGATCAGCTGCCTGAGGGTAGCTGAGGGTGAGGTGCCGGGTCCGGTCGGGTCGGACCCGGCACAGGGCGGAACGGTGGGTGGATCCGCGCGGGGGCCGGGTCAGTGCAGGAGACTGCCCTGGAGTTCCGCGCGAAGTGCGGGGGTGAGGACGGCGCCGGCTCGGTCGACGAGCAGGGCCATTTCGTAGCCGACGAGGCCGATGTCGGAGTCGGGGGAGGCCAGGACGGCGAGGGCGGAGCCGTCGCTGATGGCCATGAGGAACAGGAAGCCGCGCTCCATCTCGACGACGGTCTGGTTGACCTCGCCGCCCTCGAAGATCCGGCTGGCGCCGGAGGTGAGGGAGGTGAGGCCGGAGGCGACGGCGGCGAGCTGGTCGGCGCGGTCGCGCGGGAAGCCCTCGGACATGCACAGCAGGAGGCCGTCCGCGGAGACCACCACGGTGTGGGACACCCCGGGGGTGTTGTCCACGAAATTGGTGATCAGCCAGTTCAGGTTCTGTGCGGCCTGGCTCATCTGGTTCAACTCAACGCTCCTGGTGATCTGCGCCGTTGCCGTCGCTCCGGCCACCGAAACTATCGAATCCGGGCTGCTGGGCACCATGCTGGAAGCCCGGCTGGTTGCCGGCCTGTTCGGCCCCGGCCCGGCGGCCCTGCTGGATGCCGCGGCGCAGGTTGGTCAGTCGGCCGCGGACCTCCTCGGGGGCCCGGGAGACCTGCGGACCGGTCAGCGGCGAGGCCTCGGCGGTGCCGGAGACCAGGTTGGCCTGCGGGGTCCGCCGGGGGAGGCCGGACATCGTGACACCGCTGGTCGAGGGCTCGCGGACCTGCTCGGCACGGCGCCAGCGCTCGTCGTTCGCGGACGGGCGCCAGGGCGCGTCGCCGACGCCCGGCTGCGGGGGCTGCGGCTGCTGCTGGGCCTGACCCTGCTGGGGCTGGGCCTGCTGTGCCTGCTGCGGAGCCCGGGTCTGCTGCGGGGCCTGCGGCTGGAGTCCCGGCGCGGAGGTGCCGGGCCGACGCGGCTGGTACGGCCGCTGGCGGGTCTGCTGCGGACCCTGCGGCTGGGCCTCGCCCTGCTGCGGGTACCAGGGCTGCTCGCCGGCCGCCTCGGACGGGCCGGTCGGCAGCGCCATCGGCTCCTGCCGCTGCTGCGGGGCCGGAGCCTGCTCCTGGCGCGGCTGGGGCTGCGGCTGGGCCGGGTTCGGCACGTTCGGCAGCACCGGCTCCACCAGGCCGAGGCCCAGCGGGTCGCGCGGGTCGATCTGGCTGGCCTCGAAACGCGGCCGGGCGAACTGCTGGGTGCTCTCCACCGGCGCCGGCTCGGCCGACGGCAGCGGCTGGGCCGGCTGCTGCTGCGGCGGCAGCTGCGGCTGGCGGTCGCGGCGCGGCGCGTCCGGGCCGGGGCGCTGCGGACGGCGCTGGCCCTGCGGACCCTGCGAACCCTGGGGACCCTGCTGGCCCGGCTGGCCCTGGGGACCCTGCTGGCCTTGGGGACCCTGGGGGCCCTGCTGGCCGGGGGCGCTGGGGCCCGGACGGCCGGAGCCGCGCTGCGGCAGGCCGTCCTGCGGACGGTTGCCCGGACGGGCACCCTGCTGCGGCGTGCCGGGACCACCCGGGCGGCCGTGCTGCGGCTGCTCGCCGGTCCGCGGCGCCGGGGCGCCGTCGGTGCGCGGACGTTCCTGGGCGGGGCGACCCTGGCCGCGGCGCGGCAGGCCGTTCAGGCCCTTCGGGCCGCCCTGCGGCGGGCCCTGACGGCCGGGGGCGCGCTGCGGCAGACCGCCCTGCGGCGACTGCTGCGGCTGGCCCTGCGGCTGCTGGGCCGGAGCCTGCTGTGCCTGGCCCTGTCGGCCCTGTCGGCCCTGCGGGCCCTGCTGCCCCTGGGGGGCCGGGTTCTCGCGCAGCGACTGCCCGACCTGACGGGTCGGCAGCCCGCCGGGGCTGCCACCGGGCGCACCCGGGCCGGCCGGCGTGGCCGGAGCCGCCGGAGTGCCCTGGCCGAGCTGCGGACGGCCGCCCTGCGGGGCACCGCCTGCCGGGCGCTGGGCGAGCGCGGCCGGGCCGCCCTGGCGACCGGGCGGGACCTGGCGCTGCTGGCGCGCCGTCGGGGCGACCCCGCGCTGCTGCTTGCCCTGGCCGGGGCCGGGGCGGCCGGAGCCGCGGCGGTCGGCGGAGTTGGTGACGTCGACCGGGAGCATGACCAGCGCGGTGGTGCCGCCGGAGTCGCTCGGACGCAGCTGGATCCGGATGCCGTGTCGCAGGGACAGGCGGCCGACCACGAAGAGGCCCATGCGGCGGGAGACGGAGACGTCCACCGTCGGCGGGTTGGCGAGGCGCTCGTTGATCTCGGAGAGGTCGTCCGGGCTCAGACCGATGCCGGTGTCGTGGATCTCGATCAGCACCCGGCCGTCCGGCAGCGCGTGGCCGGTGACCCGGACGCGGGTCTGCGGGCTGGAGAACGAGGTGGCGTTCTCCAGCAGCTCGGCGAGCAGGTGGACGAGGTCGTTGACGACGCGGCCGGCGACCTCGGCCGACGGTACGGCGGCGAGCTCGATGCGCTCGTACTGCTCCACCTCGGAGGCGGCGGCGCGGAGCACGTCGACGAGTGGAACGGGCCTGGTCCAACGGCGGCCCGGGTCCTCACCGGCGAGGACGAGGAGGTTTTCACCGTTGCGGCGCATACGGGTCGCGAGGTGGTCCAGCTTGAACAGGTTGGCCAGCTGGTCCGGGTCGGCCTCGCGGCTCTCCAGCTCGGAGATCAGCGACAGCTGGCGCTGGATGAGGCCCTGGCTGCGGCGCGAGAGGTTGGTGAACATCGCGTTGATGTTGCCGCGCAGGAGGGCCTGCTCGGCGGCGAGGCGGACGGCCTCGCTGTGCACCATGTCGAAGGCGTGCGCCACGTGGCCGATCTCGTCGGTCGAGTCGACGGCGACCGGCTCGACCGTGGTGTCGACGTCGTGCGGGTCGCTCTCCGAGAGGGTCTTGACCAGCTCGGGCAGACGGCGCTCGGCGACGTCCTCGGCCGCGGCCTGCAGGCGGGTCAGCGAGCGCACCATCGAGCGGGCGATCAGACCGGCGCCACCGAGGGCGACGAGCAGGGTCAGGGCGACGGCGGCACCGATGATCAGGGCCTCGGTGTCGGCCTGGGACTGCAGGTCCTGGGCCTTTCCGTCGAGGTCCTCGATCAGCTTGGACTCGATCCGGCGCTCGGCGGTGATCTTGGCGCTGGCCTTCTCGTACCAGTCCTTGTACGAGACCGGCTCGGTCTGGTGGATACCACTGGGCTGGAGGATCGAGCGCGAGTAGCGGTCGGCCTCGGCGACCACGTTGTTGTAGCTCAGCTGCCCGCGCAGGTTGTCCAGGTCGTGCACGGTGTAGATGTTGTTGAAACTCTGCAGCGAGTTGTCGTACGAGGTGCGCAGGCGGATGCCGAAGGACTCGTCACTGGGGCTGAGGTCGGGGCCCTTGGGGTTGGCGAGACCGGCGCTGATCAGCGCGCGCTGCTGCGAGGTGGCGTCCTTGGCCAGCGAGAACTGCTGCAGGGCGCGGGTGGCGACGAGCAGGTCCTTGTTGTTCGAGGCGAGCGCGATGTCCTGGGTGATGGACAGCAGGTCGCGGATGATCACGTCGTACGCGGTGATCGTCGCCTGGATGTTCTGGTTGTTCTGGTACGGCGTGTTGCGGGCGTCCGCGATCGAGTTCAGGTCCTTGCGGATCTGGAACAGCAGGGCCTTACCGCCGGAGAGTTCGAGGTTCTCGAACTTGTCGGAGGAGGCGGTGAAGGTGCGGCTGAGGTCGTCCGTCGACTTGCGGGCGGTGACGATCTCGTCGTCCAGCGGGTCGTTCGGACGGTTGGTGATGTAGCCGGCGCTGATGTCGCGCTCGGTCTGCAGGGCGTCCGCGAGGTTGGTCGCCTTCTTGGCCAGGTCGGACAGGTTGGCCATCTGGGCGAGTTGCTGCGAGTTCTCCATCGAGGTCTGGATGCGCAGGCCACCGAGGACCAGCGAGACCAGGACGGGAAGCGCGAGCAGCGCGATCAGGCGGGTGCGGATGCGCCAGTTGCGCATCGCGAACCGGCTCAGACCGGTGGCGCGTCGCCTGGTCAGCGTGGTCCGGAGCTTGTCCCTGGTGGACTTCCGGTCCTGGCCGTCATCCTCCGGGCGGCCGGGGACCTCGGTCGTCACCGGGTCGGTCGGGCCACCGGGGGCCGCCGCCTGTTGAGGGGCTGCCACAGGCTCGCGCGACTCCGGGTTACCCGCGGCGCCGCTACCCCTTTTGAAACGTCCCTGCACTGGCGTCGCAACCTCTGGACCGGGCGTCCCGCCGCGTCGCCACGGCCTGGACGGTGTCGAGTTTCCATCCGCACCCCGGCCGGTCCGGGAGAGCGGGTCACCGGGGTGGACTGCTCCCTACCCACGGTCCGTGGCATTCCAGCACAGCCGGGGAATCCCAACAAGGGCCGCTGGAACCAACCGTCCGGTACTACCGACCGCATGCGCCGTTTCACTGACTGTGCGGTAACCGGACCGGAATACCGCCTTTTTCGGACACTCGCCGGATACATGCCAACCAGGCCGTAGATCGAAAAGAGTCGTAGACCTGCTGGAATGCCCGTTACGGGTGGAATGTCGGGTAATTCCGATGCGGCGATATGTCGCATATCGGCGATTTGCTCATGAATTTGTGAGCAAAATCACAGGCTGATGTGTAGCTTTGGTCACGGCCTCTGTGGAAAGAGATCTCGTAACCTGGCTGTCTCCTGGGCACGGCCCCGATCAGCCTGCCCAGAACCCCTCCGAATCAATCGGAATCACTCAGACCGGTGCCGGTCCCGCGCGGATCCGCCCGGTCGCGACCACGAGGTGCTCTCGATGTCCCTGGCGAAGAAGGCCACCAAGTCCACGCTGTCCTGCCGCTCCACGGCGAACCCGCGCCGGACCACGCTGGCCTCGGTCGAGGACTTCAGCAAGATCCCGGGCGCCCGCAAGCCCGAGGACGTCGTCACGTACGGCACCGAGCTGCCCGCCAGCACGGCCAACCCGCGCCGCGTCCAGCTGATGGTCGCCCCGGTCGTCACCCTCCAGGACTGACCCGACCAGCGCTCCACCGAGGGCGCCGGCGCCGCGGCAGTGGCGACGGCGCCCTCGCGCTTTGCCCGCCCGTTCGGCTCCGGGGCGCTCCTGGCCCGACGCCGACGGTCGGCGCTCCCTGCGGCTCCGGGGCGTTTCCCGCCCCAACCACGCTGAACAGGGGCAAAGCGGTCGCGCGAGGCCCCACGCGATAGCCTGGACGACGATTGACGGGGCCGCGCCCACGGAGGGCGAGGCGCCCAGCAGCGCCCGGGGGCGCCCCGGGCGGCCGACGAAGCGAGGGGTAGCCCAGCCGTGCGCATTGCCAGGTTTTCCGTCCGGGAAGGGAGCCCTGCCGCCGGCAGCGTCTCCTTCGGCGTGGTGGAGGGCGACCCCTCCCAGCCCGACTCGCTGGTCGTCCACGCCCTGGCCGGCCACCCGTTCGGCCAGCCCCAGCCCACCGGCGAGAGCTACCGCTTCCAGGACGTCCGGCTGCTCAGTCCGATGCTCCCCAACAAGATCGTGGCGGTCGGCCGCAACTACGCGGCGCACGCGGCCGAGCTCGGCAACGACGTCCCGGACGCCCCGCTCACCTTCTTCAAGCCCTCCACCTCGGTGATCGGCCCGACCGAGAGCATCGCGTACCCGCCGTTCTCCTCGGACGTCCACCACGAGGCCGAACTCGCCGTGGTGATCGGCCGGATGTGCCGCGAGGTGCCGCTGGACCGGGTGCCCGAGGTGATCCTCGGCTACACCTGCGCCAACGACGTCACCGCCCGGGACGTCCAGCAGCGTGAGGGCCAGTGGGCCCGGGCCAAGGGCTTCGACACCGCCTGCCCGCTGGGCCCGTGGATCGAGACCGACCTGGATCCGAGCGACCTCGCCGTCACCTGCACGGTCAACGGCGAGCTCCGCCAGACCGGCCGCACCTCCCTGATGATCCGCTCGGTCGCCGAGCTGATCGTCCACATCTCCGAGGCCATGACGCTGCTGCCCGGCGACGTCATCCTCACCGGCACACCCGCAGGGGTGGGCCCCCTCAGCGTCGGCGACGAGGTCGCCGTCTCCATCGAAGGCATCGGCACTCTCACCAACAAGGTGATCAAGCGTGGCTAACACTGACCCGGCCGTCCGGGTTCGCTTCTGTCCGTCCCCGACCGGCAACCCCCACGTGGGCCTGGTCCGCACCGCCCTCTTCAACTGGGCCTTCGCCCGCCACAACGGCGGCACGCTGGTCTTCCGGATCGAGGACACCGACTCCGCCCGCGACTCCGAGGAGTCGTACGACCAGCTGCTCGACGCCATGCGCTGGCTCGGCTTCGACTGGGACGAGGGCCCGGAGGTCGGCGGCCCGCACGAGCCGTACCGCCAGTCGCAGCGGATGGACATCTACGCCGACGTCGCCCGCCGCCTGCACGAGGCCGGCCACGCCTACTACTGCTACTGCAGCACCGAGGAGCTGGACGCCCGCCGCGAGGCCGCCCGTGCGGCCGGCAAGCCCTCCGGCTACGACGGCCACTGCCGCGACCTGACGGACGAGCAGGTCGCCGTCTACAAGCTGGAGAAGCGCGCGCCGATCCTGCGCTTCCGCATGCCCGACAAGACCCTCTCCTTCGACGACCTGGTCCGCGGCACGCTCACCTTCGAGCCGGAGAACGTGCCGGACTACGGCATCGTCCGGGCCAACGGCGCCCCGCTGTACACCCTGGTCAACCCGGTGGACGACGCCCTGATGGGCATCACCCACGTGCTGCGCGGCGAGGACCTGCTCTCCTCCACCCCGCGGCAGATCGCGCTGTACGCCGCGCTCGCCGAGATCGGCGTCGGCAACGGCACCACCCCGCGCTTCGGCCACCTGCCGTACGTGATGGGCGAGGGCAACAAGAAGCTCTCCAAGCGCGACCCCCAGGCCTCGCTCAACCTGTACCGCGAGCGCGGCTTCATCCGCGAGGGCCTGCTCAACTACCTGTCCCTGCTGGGCTGGTCGCTGGCCGAGGACCGCGACATCTTCAGCATGGACGAGCTGGTCGCCGCCTTCGACATCGCCAAGGTGAACTCCAACCCGGCCCGCTTCGACCTGAAGAAGTGCGAGGCGATCAACGCCGAGCACGTCCGCAAGCTGGCCCCGGAGGACTTCGTCCAGCGCCTGGTGCCGTACCTGCAGGCCCCCGGCCTGCTGCCGGCCGAGCCGACCGCCGAGCAGCTGGACCTGCTCGCCAAGGTCGCGCCGCTCACCCAGGAGCGGATGGTCGTGCTGAGCGAGATCGTCAACATGGCCGGCTTCCTGTTCGTCGACCCGGCCGACTTCGCGGTCGACCCGGACGACGCCGCCAAGGCGCTGACCGCCGACGCCCGCCCGGTGCTGGAGGCCAGCATCAAGGCGCTGGAGGAGCTCGCGGACTTCACCCCGGAGCCGATCCAGGCCTCGCTGCGCGAGGCGCTGGTGGACGGCCTGGGCATCAAGCCCAAGTTCGCCTTCACGCCGCTGCGGGTGGCCGTCACCGGCCGCCGGGTCTCCCCGCCGCTGTTCGAGTCGATGGAGCTGCTCGGCCGCCCCGAGACGCTGCGCCGGCTGCGCTCCGCCCTGGACGCCCTGCCCGCCGCCTGAACGGGCCGCTGAGCAGGCCGCGGGCCCGGCTTCACGCCGGGCCCGCGGCGCATCCGGAGGTCACCGGCCGGCCTCCCCGCCGCTGCCTGCGGTTATCGATTTTGGAGCCAGGGCAGACGTCGGGTAATGTTCTTTCTGCGCCGCCCGGGAGGGAACGGACGAGGGAGCGAAAGCCCCTCGGAAGGGACCGACTGAGAGGCGCAACGCCTGAGAAGGGCCCGCAGGGGTTCAACTCTGGTGGGGTATGGTGTAATTGGCAGCACGACTGATTCTGGTTCAGTTAGTCTAGGTTCGAGTCCTGGTACCCCAGCGCAGTACGATCCACGTGGTCGGTACCGCAGTACAAGTGAAGATCAAGCCCCCGTTGTGTAGCGGCCTAGCACGCTGCCCTCTCACGGCAGTAGCGCCGGTTCGAATCCGGTCGGGGGTACTGATCCCGCAAGGGATCACCTGGAAAGCCCCCGTTGTGTAGCGGCCTAGCACGCTGCCCTCTCACGGCAGTAGCGCCGGTTCGAATCCGGTCGGGGGTACTGATCCCGCAAGGGATCGCCAGGAGCCCCCGTTGTGTAGCGGCCTAGCACGCTGCCCTCTCACGGCAGTAGCGCCGGTTCGAATCCGGTCGGGGGTACTTCAAAGCAGGAAGCCGGTGGGTTCGCCCATCGGCCCTTGCTTTGTGTTGGGGTATGGTGTAATTGGCAGCACGAGTGATTCTGGTTCATTTAGTCTAGGTTCGAGTCCTGGTACCCCAGCCAGAAATTGAAAGACCCCGGTTACCGGGGTCTTTTTGTTTTGCGCCGGGAAATGATGTGAAGGGTCCCGCTCGACTCCGAGCGGGGCCCTTTCGTCTTTCGTGGGGGAGGGGTGGGGAATGGGGATGGGGATGGGGGAAGGGGCGGGTGGGGGAGTCGGTCGGGTCAGCTCCGGCGCAGCGCCTCGGTGAGCCGGTTCGCGGCCTCGATGATGGCCTGGGCGTGCAGGCGGCCCGGGTGGCGGGTCAGCCGCTCGATCGGGCCGGAGACGGAGACGGCGGCCACCACGCGGTTGGAGGGGCCGCGGACGGGGGCGGAGACGGACGCGACGCCCGGCTCCCGCTCGCCGATCGACTGGGCCCAGCCGCGCCGCCGGACGCCGCTCAGCGCGGTGGCGGTGAAGCGCGCGCCCTGGAGACCGCGGTGGAGCCGCTCGGGCTCCTCCCAGGCCAGCAGGACCTGGGCGGCCGAGCCGGCCTTCATCGGCAGGGTGCTGCCGACCGGGACGGTGTCCCGCAGGCCGGAGAGCCGCTCGGCGGCGGCTACGCAGATCCGCATCTCGCCCTGGCGGCGGTAGAGCTGTGCGCTCTCGCCGGTGACGTCGCGCAGGTGGGTGAGGACCGGGCCCGCGGTGGCGAGCAACCGGTCCTCGCCGGCCGCGGCGGAGAGTTCGGACAGCCGGGGGCCGAGGATGAAGCGCCCCTGCATGTCTCTGGTGACCAGACGGTGGTGTTCGAGTGCGACGGCGAGTCTGTGGGCCGTGGGGCGCGCCAGACCGGTGGCGGCGACCAGCCCCGCCAACGTGGCGGGGCCCGACTCCAGTGCGCTCAGCACCAGAGCGGCCTTGTCGAGAACGCCGACGCCGCTAGTGTTGTCCATGCCCTAAGACTGCAGTCTCATTCCGCGAGACGCAAGTTCAATCTTCCGGGAAAAGCGCCACTCTGGATGCAGCAGCCCGGGAGACATCCAGGATGGGACCTCGCCAGAGTGTCCGCATCGTGGACAGCGATCCGGCGTGCAGGTCGCGCGAGCGCCCCGCACGGGGCCGCGCAAGCGTTTACCCGACGACACGAGAAGGCCGGCAACGCGGCCGGCTGGAGGGAATCCGATGGGACGGACACTCGCAGAGAAGGTCTGGGACGACCACGTCGTGCGGCGCGCGGAGGGCGAGCCCGACCTCCTGTTCATCGACCTGCACCTGCTCCACGAGGTGACCAGCCCGCAGGCCTTCGACGGGCTGCGGCTGGCCGGCCGCAAGGTCCGCCGCACCGATCTGACGATCGCCACCGAGGACCACAACACCCCGACCCTGGACATCGACAAGCCGATCGCCGACCCGGTCTCCCGGGTCCAGCTGGAGACCCTGCGCCGGAACGCCGCCGAGTTCGGCGTCCGGATCCACTCGCTCGGCGACGTCGAGCAGGGCGTGGTGCACGTGGTCGGCCCGCAGCTCGGCCTGACCCAGCCCGGCACCACCGTGGTCTGCGGCGACTCCCACACCTCCACCCACGGCGCCTTCGGCGCGCTCGCGTTCGGCATCGGCACCAGCCAGGTCGAGCACGTGCTGGCCACCCAGACCCTGCCGCTGGCGCCGTTCAAGACCATGGCGATCACCGTCGAGGGCGAACTGCCCGAGGGCGTCACGGCCAAGGACCTGATCCTGGCCGTCATCGCGAAGATCGGCACCGGCGGCGGCCAGGGCTACGTCCTGGAGTACCGCGGTTCGGCGATCCGGAGCCTGTCCATGGAGGCCCGGATGACCGTCTGCAACATGTCCATCGAGGCCGGTGCCCGGGCCGGCATGATCGCCCCGGACGAGACCACCTTCGCCTACCTCGAAGGCCGCCCGCACGCCCCGCAGGGCGAGGACTGGGACGCCGCCGTCGCGTACTGGAGGACCCTGGTCACCGACGAGGACGCGGTCTTCGACCACGAGATCCTCATCGACGCGAGCGAGCTGACCCCGTTCGTCACCTGGGGCACCAACCCCGGCCAGGGCGCCCCGCTGGGCTCCGAGGTCCCGCACCCCGAGGACTTCGCCGACCCGCAGGAGCGCCTGGCGGCCGAGAACGCCCTGGCGTACATGGGCCTTGAGGCCGGTACCCCGCTGCGCGAGGTCGCCGTGGACGCCGTCTTCGTCGGCTCCTGCACCAACGGCCGGATCGAGGACCTGCGCGCCGCCGCCGCGGTGCTGGAGGGCCGCAAGGTCGCCGACGGCGTACGGATGCTGGTCGTCCCGGGCTCGGTCCGGGTCGCCCTGCAGGCCGTCGAGGAGGGCCTGGACAAGGTGTTCACCGCCGCCGGGGCCGAATGGCGGCACGCCGGCTGCTCGATGTGCCTGGGCATGAACCCCGACCAGCTCGCCCCCGGGGAGCGCTGCGCCTCCACCTCGAACCGCAACTTCGAGGGCCGGCAGGGCAAGGGCGGCCGCACCCACCTGGTCTCCCCGCAGGTCGCCGCCGCGACCGCCGTCCTGGGCCGCCTGGCGTCTCCGTCCGATCTGAACCCCGCCGAGCTGGCGGACACCAACGTCGCCGTGGAGGCCTGAGCCATGGAGAAGTTCACCACCCACACCGGCCGGGCCGTCCCGCTGCGCCGCAGCAACGTGGACACCGACCAGATCATCCCGGCCCATTGGCTCAAGAAGGTCACCCGATCCGGTTTCGAGGACGGACTGTTCGAGGCCTGGCGCAAGGACGAGGCGTTCATCCTCAACCGGCCCGAGCGCCGGGGCGCCACGGTCCTGGTGGCCGGCCCCGAGTTCGGTACCGGCTCCTCCCGTGAGCACGCGGTCTGGGCGCTGCAGAACTACGGCTTCCACGCGGTCATCTCCTCGCGCTTCGCCGACATCTTCCGCGGCAACTCGCTGAAGAACGGCCTGCTGACCGTCGTGCTGCCGCAGGAGACCGTGGAGCGCCTCTGGATGCTCACCGAGAGTGACCCTTCGGCCGAGATCACCGTTGACCTGGAGAAGCGCGAAGTGCGCGCCGAAGGCGTCACCGCGGGCTTCGAACTGGACGACAACGTGCGGTGGAGGCTGCTCAACGGGCTGGACGACATCAGCATCACGCTGCAGAACGAGGCCGACATCGCGACCTACGAGTCGACCCGCCCGGCGTTCAAGCCCCGTACCGTGCCGGTCTCCTGAGTTCCCCTCAGAACAAGCATTCTGGCGATCGACCGGATGGCCCGCGCTCCCCTCGGGGGGGCCGGGCCATCCGTCGTTCCGGAGCGCGAGTTAGCGCCGAGGCCCGCCCCGGATTGCCCATTTGGCTTTGCGGAAGAGGGCCCCGCGCAAGTACAACTGCGGGTAGATGGCACAATCAGTACATGCACCGGCACCATGAACCTCCGTACGCGGGCGGCGAACCCGCGTCCGAGGAGTCCATGGGCCGGGGATCCGAACGCCGAATTGACGATCGGCCGGACGTCACCTCCGCACCAGCTGAGGCGCCGGACGACCAGGAAGTCGCAGCGCTCTACGCGCTTGTGGCCGAGCGGTTGAAGCAAGCTCACGCCCGCGTGCATGCGCTGAACGTGTCTGCCGATGCAAAGACCGCTCTCACCCGTCAACTGCTCATCGTCACGGAGACCGCCAAGCGCGATCTTCCGGAGGCGGCAAGGCGGTTGAGTCGCTTTGTACATGACCTCGACGAGGGGCGCCCGCCCCTCGACTGAGGTCGCGGACGCGCAAATCCATTGCGACACTAGGGTGATTCGCGCGTTTGGTAATTGAAAGTCCGCAGATACATACCTAACGTGCGAAAAGAACGGATGGAATCATCCGGCGCCCGTTTCCGAAGGGGAAGACGTGAACAAGGCTCAGCTTGTCGAAGCGGTGGCCGAGCAGCTGGGCGGTCGCAAGGCTGCCGCAGAGGCCGTCGACGCAGTGCTCGACACCATGGTCCGTGCCGTTGTGGCCGGTGACCGGGTTTCGGTCACCGGTTTCGGCACCTTCGAGAAGGTGGAGCGCTCCGCGCGCTTCGCCCGCAACCCGCAGACCGGCGAGCGGGTCAAGGTCAAGAAGACCTCGGTCCCCCGCTTCCGCCCCGGCCAGGGCTTCAAGGACCTGGTCAGCGGCAGCAAGAAGCTGCCGAAGGAAGGCCCCTCGGTGAAGAAGGCCCCCAAGGGCTCCCTCACCCCGGGCAAGGCCGGCGTCGCCGCCACCCCGGCCGCCAAGCGTGCCGCCACCAAGCGCGCCACCGCCGCCGCTGCCGCCGCTCCGGCCGCGACCAAGAAGGCCGCCGCCAAGAAGACGGCCACCACGGCTGCCGCCAAGAAGACCACGGCCACCGCCGCGAAGAAGGCGACCGCCGCCAAGAAGACCACCACCGCCGCCGCCGCCAAGAAGGCCACGGCGACCGCGACCAAGAAGACGGCCGCCGCCAAGAAGGCGACCACCACGGCTGCCGCCAAGAAGACCACGGCCACCGCCGCGAAGAAGGCGACCGCCACGGCCAAGAAGACGGCTCCGGCGAAGAAGACCGCCACCCGCAAGACCACCGCGCGCAAGACCACTGCCAAGTAAGTCCCGCGCGACTGTCCTCGGACGGCCTCCGGCTCAGAGCCGCGGCACCCCTTCCGCCGACCGCGGAGACCGGGTGGCCGCGGCTCTTTCGTTTTCCGGGCGCTTAGTCAGGATTCGACGGCGACCGGCGCCCAAGGCGGGAAAACCGTAGGAACAGCGCGCGCGGAGTGGCGGAAAGCCCCGGCCGGTCAGCCCTGATCTGCGGGGTCCGGGAAGGTCTGCAGGGTCACGAAGACCACCCGGCGGGCCTCGCCGGTGCCCTCGGTGCGGATCCGCACCCGCTGGCCGGGCCGCAGCAGCCGCAGGCCGCCGGCGTCGAAGGCGGCCGCGTCGAACGGCACCGGGGTCCCGTCGTCGAGCAGCACGGAGCCGGCTCTGGTGTCGGGGTCGAAGGTGAACGCGGTGGCCTGCATGCCAGCAGCATAGCGAGCGGGTCGGACAGGCCGCCGGGCCAGGACCCTCGGTCAGGTCTCCGGTCAGGGGCCGCTCAGGCGGGCGAACAGGGCGCTGGTGTACGGGCCGAGGCCGAGCGTCGCCGCCTCGCCGAGGTCGGTGCCGGTGTCGACGTCCCGGCGCACCGACTCCACGTCCGCCAGACGCAGTTCGAGTGCCCCGCCGGCCGCGTGCCGGGCCCGTGAGCCGTCCCCGAAGGCCGGCGAGAGCGGGCGGCCGGGGGTGCTGGCGAGCAGGGTGGTGCCGAGGCCGGGGGAGTCGGGCAGGAAGGCCCGGCCGTCCGACGGCACCGCGCCCAGCACCCGGGCGAGTTCGGCCGGGCGCAGGGCCGGCAGGTCCGCCGAGAGGGCGGCCAGCGGGGCCCGCGGGGCGAGCGCCAGGGCGGCCGAGGCGCCGTGCGCCAGCGCCCGGTTGAGGCCGCCGCCCGGCTCGTCGGCGACGACCAGGGCGCCCAGCGCCGCCAACCGGGCGCCGGCGGCGGTGTCCCGGGTGACCACCAGGACCCGGGCCACACCGGGGGTGGCCAGCGCGGCGGTGACGGTGTCGAGCGCGAAGGAGAGGGCCAGGTCCGCCCGGTGCGGCCCGGCGTACGGGGCCAGTCTGCTCTTCGCCAGGGCGAGCGGCTTGAGCGGCAGCACCAGCGACCAGTCGGTGGTGGGTGCGGTGGGTGCGGCGGGCGCGGTGGGCTCGCCGGGGCGTACGGTGTCCTGGGTCATCGGCGTCATTGTGACGCCGGTGCCGGAGCCCCCGCCAGGCCGTCCGAGCTGTGCGGACGTGCGTTTGATCACGACCGCAGGGCGGGTTGGCGCGGTCGCTCGACAGCCGGTGAGCGGCCGGGCGACACTGTTCCGCGCCCGCGAACCGGGCACCGGGCAGGCCGGTGCGCGCCACCGGGACGCACCGACCACGGCACCCCTGGTGCCGCACGTGATGAGAAGGAGCTGGGGTGGCCCGCCGCTCGTACGCCAAGTTCGGCAACGCCGACTACGGCATCTGGTACCGCTTCGCGGCCGTGCTGGTGAAGCCGGTGACGACCGCCCTGGTGAAGCCCGACTGGCGGGGCTGGGAGCACATTCCGAAGGAAGGCGGTTTCATCGCCGCGGTGAACCACAATTCGATCATCGATCCGGTCGTCTACGCGCACTGGCAGTACAACAGCGGCCGGCCGCCGCGGATTCTCGGTAAGTCCTCGCTGTTCTCGATTCCTTTCATCGGATTCATGCTCCGCAAGACCGGTCAGATTCCGGTGTTCCGTGAGTCCACCGATGCCGCGCAGGCCTTTCGGGCCGCGATCGACGCCGTCAACAGCGGCCAGTGCGTGCAGTTCTACCCGGAGGGAACGCTCACCCGGGACCCGGACCTGTGGCCGATGACCGGCAAGAACGGGGTCGCCCGGGTCGCGCTGATGACCGGTGCGCCGGTCATCCCGGTCGCGCACTGGGGCGCCCACGAGATCATCCCGCCGTACGGCCGGCCCGGTTACGGCAAGGGCAAGTTCAACCTCTTCCCGCGCCACAGGGTCACCGTCGCGGCCGGGCCCGCGGTGGACCTCAGCAAGTACCAGGGCCAGGAGCTCACGGCCCAGGTGCTCGCCGACGCGACCGAGGACATCATGACGGCGATCACCGCCGTGCTGGCCGACATCCGCGGCGAGGAGCCGCCGGCCGAGCGCTACGACATGCGCAAGGCCGCCCGCGAGCGGGCCGCCGCCGCGCTGGCCGAGCGCCGCCGGGCCAAGGGCCCCAAGAACGACAACGACGCTGAGGGGACGGGCCGGTGACCCGCTGCGCAGTGATGGGGACCGGGTCCTGGGGCACCGCCTTCGCGATGGTGCTGGCCGACGCGGGCTGTGAGGTGGTGCTGTGGGCCCGCCGCCAGGAGCTGGTGGACGCCGTCAACGGCACCCACGAGAACCCGGATTACCTGCCGGGCGTCCGGCTGCCCGACTCCGTCCGGGCCACCACCGACGCCGCCGAGGCGCTGGCCGGCGCCGACTTCGCGGTGCTCGTGGTGCCCTCGCAGACGCTGCGCGACAACCTGGCCGCCTGGGCGCCGCTGATCGAGCCGCAGACCGTGCTGGTGAGCCTGATGAAGGGCATCGAACTCGGCACCGCCAAGCGGATGAGCGAGGTGATCGACGAGGTCACCAAGGTCGGCCCGGAGCGCGTCGCGGTGGTCAGCGGGCCCAACCTGGCCAAGGAGATCGCCAACCGGCAGCCCGCCGCGAGTGTGGTCGCGTGCACCGACGAGGCGGTCGCCAAGCGGCTCCAGACGGCCTGCCACACGCCGTACTTCCGGCCGTACACCAACACCGACGTGGTCGGTTGCGAACTCGGCGGCGCGGTCAAGAACGTGATCGGCCTGGCGGTCGGCATGGCGGCCGGCATGGGGCTCGGTGACAACACCAAGGCGACCCTGATCACCCGCGGGCTGGCCGAGACCACCCGGCTCGGCGAGGTGCTGGGAGCCGACCCGCACACCTTCGCGGGGCTCGCCGGGATGGGCGACCTGGTCGCCACCTGCTCCTCGCCGCTGTCGCGCAACAACACCTTCGGCATGAACCTGGGCCGGGGCATGTCGCTGGCCGAGACCATCGCGGCCACCCGGCAGACCGCGGAGGGCGTCAAGTCCTGCGAGTCGGTGCTGGACCTGGCCCGCCGCAGCGGGGTCGACATGCCGATCGTCGAGGCCGTGGTGGACGTGGTGCACAACGGGCGGCCGACCCAGGAGGCGCTGCAGACGCTGATGTCGCGCTCGGCCAAGGCCGAACGGCGCTGAGGCTGTGTGACGGGGCCGGGGGAGGGGCCGGGGGACTCTCCGGGCCGACCTTCCGGGGGCCCGGGCGGGCGCTGACTTCCCGGAAACACATCGCACGGTAGTCTCAAACTTGATATGAGCATCGAACAGACCTCCCCGAACCCGTCCGCCCGGAAGGCGCACGTCGCGCTGGTCTTCGGCGGGCGCAGCTCCGAGCACGCGATCTCGGTCTCCACCGCGGGCAGTGTGCTCAGGGCGATCGACCGCGACAAGTACGACGTGCTGCCGATCGGCATCACGCACGAGGGTCGCTGGGCGCTGACCAGTGACGAGCCGGCCCGGATGGCCATCACCGACGGCAGGCTGCCGGACGTGGCGCACATCGCCGAGTCCGTCGACGGGCAGGTCGCGCTGCCCGCCTCCCCGGGCAACCGGGAAGTGGTCTTCAGCGAGCCGGGATGCGCCCCCAAGGCCCTCGGCGACGTCGACGTGGTGTTCCCCCTGCTGCACGGCCCGTGGGGCGAGGACGGCACCCTGCAGGGCCTGCTGGAGCTCTCCGGTGTCCCGTACGTCGGCAACGGCGTGCTGGCCAGCGCGGCCGGCATGGACAAGGAGTTCGCCAAGCGGATCCTGGCCTCGCACGGTCTGGGCGTCGGCGACTACACCATCGTGCGGCCGCGTGACTGGGAGACCGAGCAGGGCCGCGCGGACGTGCGCGAACGCGCCGCCGCGCTCGGCCTGCCGCTGTTCGTGAAGCCCTGCCGGGCCGGCTCCAGCATCGGCATCACCAAGGTCAAGGACCTGGCCGACCTGGACGCGGCGATCGAGGAGGCCCGTCGCCACGACCCCAAGCTGATCATCGAGGCCGGGGTCTCCGGCCGCGAGATCGAGTGCGGCGTGCTGGAGTTCGAGGACGGCCCGCGGGCCAGCGTCCCGGCCGAGGTGCTGGTCGGCGAGGGCTTCGACTTCTACGACTTCGAGGCCAAGTACATCGACTCCTCCGAGGTGCAGATCCCGGCGCGGCTGACCGCCGAGGAGACCGCGGAGATCCAGCGCCAGGCGGTGGCCGCGTTCGAGGCCTTCGGCTGCGAGGGCCTGGCCCGGGTGGACTTCTTCCTCCTGGAGGACGGCAGCTGGGTGATCAACGAGATCAACACCATGCCGGGCTTCACCCCGATCTCCGCCTACCCGAAGATGTGGGAGGCCAGCGGGGTCGCGTACGCGGAGCTGATCGACCGGCTGCTGCAGTCGGCGCTGCGCCGCTCGACCGGGCTGCGGTAGTCGTACCGACGGTGAGAGGGCGGGCCGGGAAGCTCCCGGCCCGCCCTCGGCACGTCCCGTCGGGCCCGGCCCGCTCGCCGACGGCTCAACCCGGGATCTTGGCCTTCACCAGGTCGCTCAGTGCGGCCGCCGGGTCGAAGGGGTTCTGCGCGGCCCCCGCCGGGACGGTCACCTCGACGTAGGCGGCGCGCATGGTCGTCACGAAGCGGTAGCCGCCGTCGCCGAGCTGCTGCGACCACCAGGTGACGTCGTCCACGGTCGGGGACCAGTCCTTGGCGTGCTCGCCGTCCAGCTCCTCCGGCCGGTCGATGCCACAGCGCAGCACCGTCCGCGGCGAGCCGCCCCAGGCCGCCGTGTACGGGGACGCGGGCGACGGGTCCTTGCGGGCGTGCCCGAGCAGTTCGTGCGGCAGCGCGTCGGTCAGCGCGCGGCAGTACTCCGCGGCCCTACCGCTCGGCTGCGGGGCCTCGACGTCCGGGTCGGCCGAACTCCAGCTGCCGATCAGCAGCACGACCGTGCAGGTCAGCGCGACCGGCACGGCGAGCCAGCGGACCGGCGCCGGAAGCGCGGTCAGCGCCTTGGGGATGCGGAGTTCTCTGCCCACCCGCCGATGGTAGCCGGGGCTTACAGGTGGACCACCGGACAGGTCAGGGTGCGGGTGATGCCCTCGACCTTCTGGACGTTGGCGACCACCATGCGGCCCAGGTCGTCCACGGTCTCGGCCTCGGCCTTGACGATCACGTCGTACGGGCCGGTGACGTCCTCGGCGGTGAGCACTCCGGGGATCTTGCCGATCGTATCGGCCACGGAGCTGGCCTTGCCGACCTCGGTCTGGATCAGGATGTATGCCTGTACCACGTGGGCCTCCCGGCGGCCGGTAACGGGGATCGCCGCCGTGCTCGCCCGGTCGGGCACAGGGGTGGGAGCGGGCTCACCGGCAGACTGATCACCACGCTACCGCGCAGCGGGCCGGGGAGGGGAGACTTCTGCACCCCCGAAGGGCGTACGCTGCGCGCGGGGGAGCGCGACGGGGACTGGATTCGGATGGAAACGCGAGAGGACGGCAGATGCAGGGGACCGTGGGCGAGCTGGGCGAGTTCGGCCTCATCAAGGAGCTGACGGCCCGGGTACCGCTCACCGACGCGGTCGACCTCGGTCCCGGGGACGACGCCGCGGTGGTGAAGGCCCCGGACGGCCGGGTGGTGGCCACCACGGACGTCCTGATCGAGAACCGGCACTTCCGCCGGGACTGGTCCACCGCCTACGACGTGGGCCGCAAGGCCGCCGCCCAGAACCTCGCCGACGTGGCCGCGATGGGTGCGGTGCCGACCGCGATACTGCTCGGGCTGGTCGCGCCCGCCGACCTGCCGACCACCTGGGCCACCGAGCTGATGGACGGGCTGCGCGACGAGTGCCAGGTGGCCGGGGCGACGGTGGTCGGCGGCGACGTGGTGCGCGGTGACACCGTCATGCTGGCCATCACGGCGCTCGGCGACCTCCAGGGGCGCGCGGCGGTGACGCGCTCCGGCGCCCAGGTCGGCGACGTGGTCGCGGTGACCGGCTGGCTCGGCTGGTCGGCGGCCGGGCTGACGGTGCTGCAGCGCGGCTTCCGCTCCCCGCGTGCCTTCGTCGAGGCACACCGCCGGCCCGAGCCGCCGTACCACGCGGGCCCGGCCGCCGCCGAGTTGGGCGCGACCTCGATGATCGACGTGAGCGACGGACTGGTCGCCGACCTCGGCCACGTGGCCCGGGCCAGCGGCGTGGACATCGACCTCAAGGCCGCGGACTTCGACGTCCCGGCGCAGATGGCCGACATCGGCCAGGCGGTCGGGGTGGACCCGCTGGTGTGGGTGCTGTCCGGCGGTGAGGACCACGCGATCGTGGCCACCTTCCCGCGCGGGGTCCAACTCCCGGCCCGTTGGCGGGTGGTGGGCGAGGTGACCGGTCGTCCGCGGGGCTCGCGCAGCGGCCGGGTGACGGTGGACGGCGCGCCCTGGGACCGGGTCGGCGGCTGGGACCACTTCGCCGAGTGACCGCTACTCGCCCGCTCGCCTCCGGGGCGCTCCGACCCGGTGCCGACGGTCGTCGCTCCGATGCCCTCGTTCCTCGGGCCTCCTCGCTTTTCCCTTTCGGCACCGGCGCGCCCCTTCGGCTCGGGGCGGTGACTCACCCGCTCGCCTCCGGGGCGCTCCGACCCGGTGCCGACGGTCGGCGCTCCGATGCCCTCGTTCCTCGGGCCTCCTCGCTTTTCCCTTTCGGCACCGGCGCGCCCCTTCGGCTCGGGGCGGTGACTCGCCCGCTCGCCTCCGGGCGGGTTCGCCGATCGGCGTACGGAGTACGGCGGATGGGCGCTGGACACCGGTACGGCATGTGACGCTCCGGGCGTGCGGCGGACGGGCTTCGAGGGTGCGTTTTGCGTAGGCTTGCGGCATCCGAGCCCGCCCGCCCGTCCGGCGTGGGTGGTCTGAACCACTGCGAGCGGGAGCACACCACACATGCGCATCGGTGTACTGACCAGCGGCGGCGACTGCCCCGGCCTCAACGCGGTGATCAGGTCGGTGGTGCACCGGGGAACGGACGTCCACGGGGACGAGATCGTCGGCATCGAGGACGGCTTCCTCGGCCTGATCGAGGGCCGCACCCGGCCGGTCTCGCACGACGACGTCACCGGTCTGCTCACCCTCGGCGGCACCATCCTGGGCTCGGCCCGGGTGCGGCGCGAGCGGATCGCCTGGGCGGTGGAGAACGCGCGGACGCTGGCCCTGGACATCGGCATCGACGCGCTGATCGCGATCGGCGGTGAGGGGACGCTCACCGCCGCCAAGCTGTTCAGCGACGCCGGGCTGCCGATGGTCGGGGTGCCCAAGACCATCGACAACGACATCGACGCCACCGACGTCACCTTCGGCTTCGACACCGCGGTGCACGTCGCGACCGAGGCGATCGACCGGCTGAAGACCACCGCCGAGTCCCACCAGCGCGTCATGGTGGTCGAGTTGATGGGCCGGCACACCGGCTGGATCACCCTCACCGCGGGCATGGCCGGCGGCGCCCACGGCATCCTGATCCCGGAGAAGCCCTTCGACATCGAGGCGGTGGCCCGGATGGTCGAGGACCGCTTCGCCCGCGGCAAGAAGTTCGCCATCATCGCCGTCGCCGAGGGCGCGGCCCCGCAGCCCGGCACCATGCGGTTCGACCACGGCGACGTCGACCAGTTCGGGCACCAGACCTTCGGCGGGATCGGCAACCGGCTCGCCCACGAGCTGGAGAACCTGCTCGGCAAGGAGGCCCGCCCGGTCATCCTCGGTCACGTCCAGCGCGGCGGCACCCCGATCGCCCGGGATCGGGTGCTCGCCACCCGCTTCGGCTGGCACGCGGTGGAGGCCGTCCACCAGGGCGCGTTCGGACACTTCACCGCGCTGCGCGGGACCGGCATCGGGCTGGTGCCGATCGGCGACGCGGTGACCCGGCTGAAGACGGTGCCGAAGGACCGCTGGGCGGAGTCCGAGGCGGTGCTCTGAACCGGCCCGGGTAGGTTGGGGCCATGGCCCTCCCGTCTCCCACGCCCGCCCCCGGCCGACGCTCCCCCGGACTCCGTCCGGGGACACCCCCGCCGCACGGCCCCTCCGATGCTCCTCCCCGCGTGCTCACCATCGCCGGCTCCGACTCCGGCGGCGGCGCCGGCATCCAGGCCGACCTCAAGGCGATGCTCGCCCTCGGTGTGCACGGCATGAGCGTGATCACCGCCGTCACCGCGCAGAACTCGCTCGGCGTCCAGGGCTACTGGGAACTGCCCGCCGAAGCCGTCCGGGCGCAGTTCCGCAGCGTGGTGGACGACATCGGGGTGCAGGCCGTGAAGACCGGGATGCTCGCCTCGATCGAACTGGTCGAGACCGTCTCCGAGCTGTTGTCCGCAGTGGCGGCCCCGGTGGTGGTCGACCCGGTCGGCGTCTCCAAGCACGGGGACGCGCTGCTGGCCGCCGAGGCGGTGGCCACCGTCCGCGACAGGCTGCTTCCGGTCGCCACCGTGGTCACCCCGAACCTGCACGAGGTGACCCAGCTCACCGGCCGGACCGTCGAGGACGAGTCGCAGATGCTGGACGCCGCCAAGGCGCTGGTCGACCTCGGGCCCCGCTGGGCGCTGGTCAAGGGCGGCCACCTGGAGGGCGAGGCCGCCGACCTGCTCTACGGCGGGCCGGACGAGGTGCACTGGTACCGCGCGCCACGCTACGACAACCGGCACACCCACGGCACCGGCTGCACCCTGGCCAGCTCGATCGCGGCCGGCCTGGCCAAGGGGGAGTCGCTGCCCGAGGCGGTGGGCTCGGCCAAGGAGTACATCACCGGCGCGATCGCCGCCGGCTTCGCGCTGGGCGCCGGGATCGGGCCGGTCGACCACGCCTGGCGCTGGCGCTAGCCGGCAGCCGGAGAACAGTGGTGGGGGGGGGGCCCCCCGGGGGGCCCCCCCCCCCCCCCGGCCGGGCCCCTGGGCCGGGCGGGCCAAAACCCAAAACCGCCCGCACGCGCGGGCGACGCGCACACGAGGGCCGCCCAGCCCGGCGG
>NZ_JBIRFA010000030.1:22628-101058 GCF_044327205.1 Kitasatospora sp. NPDC018058
ACCCCCGGCGCGAGCGCCGCGGGCTGCGCGGGGGGCGCGGGGAGGGGGCCGGCCGCCCCCGCGGGGCGCGGGCGCTCGCCGCCCGCCGGACACCTGTGGGGGGCGGCCCCCACGGGCCCCCCCCCACCACGGTTACGTCCGGAAAGCGTGACCGGTCCCGAAAACAGCGAAGCCGGTCCATCCGGGGATGAACCGACTCACTGGAGGACCGGCATGCCGGTCTGCGCGTCAGCGCGAGACCTTACCGGCCTTGATGCACGAGGTGCAGACGTTGAGCCGCTTCGGCGTCCGCCCAATCACAGCGCGCACCGTCTGGATGTTGGGGTTCCAACGACGGGGGGTACGGCGGTGAGAGTGGGAGATGCTGTTGCCGAAGCCCGGCCCCTTGCCGCAGACGTCGCAGTTGGCAGCCACAGGAGTCACTCCAAGACTTCAGATCAGATACTTTCGAAAACCCCACTCACCCACCGGAGCACTCACGTGAACCAGACCGGACAAGGGGGTGAGCCTGGACGGTTCCAGGCAACCGGAAGAGCATACAACGCTTGCTTCCGTCCCACGAAACTACCATGAGCGGCCGAGTGATCGCTCCGGCCGGCCGCCGGTCCGGGCGGCTCCGCCCGGCCCCCGATAACCTGCCGGTATCACCCCTTGCCGCTGCCCTGAGAGTGCCGCTGCCCGTCAGGCCATATCGGCGTCCCATCCGGAGGAGACCTGGTGCTGCACACGCTCGACGCCCCGGCCGTGCGCACCTGGTGCCAGCTCGCCCTGCGCGCGCTCGGCCAGGCCCGCGAGGAGATCGACGCGCTCAACGTCTATCCGGTCCCGGACGGCGACACCGGCACCAATCTCTACCTGACCGTCGAGTCCGCCGCCGCCGAGGTGGAGAGCCGCTTCGCCGACCCCGCCGCCGACCCGGCCCCCGGGCTGGCCGACGCGGTCCGGGCGATGGCCCGCGGCGCCCTGGTCGGCGCCCGCGGCAACTCCGGGGTGATCCTCGCCCAGTGGCTGCGCGGCACCGCCGAGACGCTCGCCGAGGGCGGCGGCGCCGAACAGCTGCGGGCCGCCCTGCAGCGGGCCGCCGACTCCGCCTACCAGGCCGTCGCGGAGCCCGTCGAGGGCACCCTGCTGACCGTCGCCCGGGTCGCCGCCCGGGAGGCCGTACGGGCCGGGGACGGGCTCGGGCAGGTCGCCGACACCGCCTACCGGGCCGCCCGGGACGCGCTGCGGCACACACCCGAGCAGCTCGCCGTGCTGGCCGAGAACGGGGTGGTGGACGCCGGCGGGCGCGGCCTGGTGGCCGTCCTCGGCGCCCTGGCCGACGCCGTCGCGGGGCAACAGCCGATGGGGCCGGTCGCGCTGCGCGGGGACATCCGGGCCGTCGAGAGCTGCGAGGTGCACGTCCGCCCGCCCGGCCCCGGGCACCCCGCCTTCGAGGTCATCTACCTGCTGGACGCACCGGACCGGTCGCTGCCCGCACTGCGCGAGCGGCTCGGCGCGCTCGGCGATTCGGTGGTGATCGGCGGCGGCGACGGCCTGTGGAACGTCCACGTCCACGTGGACGACGCGGGCGCCGCCGTGGAGGCCGGGGTCGAGGCCGGGCGCCCGCACCAGATCCGGATCACCCACTTCGCCGAGGCCGCCGCCCGCTCCGGCACCGCCGCCGAGCCCGGCGAGCGCGAGGAGCAGGCCCGCGCGGTGCTCTCCGTGGTCTCCGGTGAGGGCCTGGCCGAACTGTGCGAGCAGGCCGGCGCCGTCGCCCTGCACGCCGACCCGGACCGCCGCCCGGCCAGCGCCGAACTCGCCGACGCGGTGCGCCGCTCGGCCGCCCGCGAGGTGGTGCTGCTGCTCAACGACCCCGAACTGCGCGCCGCCGCCGGGGCCGCCGCCGACCAGCTGCGCGAGGAGGGCGTGCGGATCGCCGTCCTGCCCACCCGCTCGCCGGTGCAGGGGCTCGCGGCGCTCGCGGTGCACGAGGGCGGCCGCCGCTTCGACGAGGACGTGGTCGCCATGACCTCTGCCGCCGGGGCCACCCGGTACGCCGAACTGGCCGTCGCCGAGGGGGAGTCCTGGACCATGGCCGGGGTCTGCCAGGCCGGGGACGTGCTCGGACTGATCGACGGCGACGTCGCGGTGATCGGCGGCGGGCTGGCCGAGGTCGGCGAGAGCGTGCTGGACCGGATGCTCGGCGCGGGCGGTGAACTCGTCACCCTGATCCTCGGCGAGGGCGCCGACGACGGCCTCGCCGACCGGCTGGTCGCGCACGTGCGCCACCGGCGGCCGGAGGTGGACTCGGTGGTCTTCCACGGCGGGCAGGAGTCCACGCCCTTGCTCATCGGGGTCGAGTAGGGCCCGGTTCGTCGGTCCCGTGGTGTAAACAGGGGCCTGATGGGCGCTCTCGATGAACCACTGACCAAGCTCGTCGGCGACCGCACCGCGAAGGTGCTCGCCGACAGCCTCAAACTGCGCACGGTCGGGGACCTGCTGCACCACTATCCGCGCCGCTACGTCGAGCGCGGCCAGCTCACCAGCCTGGACGAGCTGGAGATCGACGAGCACGTCACCGTGTTGGCCCGGATCGAGAAGGTCACCCTGATCCCGTTCCGCGGCCGCAAGGGCGACCGCCTGGAGGTCGTGGTCACCGACGGCCGCAGCCGGCTCTCGCTGGTCTTCTTCAACCAGGGCTGGCGGCAGAAGGAGCTCAAGGCCGGCGCCCAGGGCCTGTTCGCGGGCAAGGTCGGCGTCTTCAACCGCACCCGCCAGCTGGTCTCACCCGACTACCAACTGCTCGACGAGGACGCCGGGTCCGACGCCGCCCGGCAGTTCGCCGGCCGGCTCATCCCGGTCTACGGCGCCAGCGCGCAGATGCCCAGCTGGAAGCTCTCGATCTGCATCGAGACCGCGCTCACCAAGCACCTCGGCGACGTCGGCGAACCGCTGCCCGCCGAACTGCGCGAGCGGCACGACCTGATCCCGCTGCCCGAGGCGCTGGAGCTGATCCACCGCCCGCGCAGCCAGGCCGACCGCGAGCGCGCCCAGAGCCGGCTGCGCTGGGACGAGGCCTTCGTCCTCCAGGTCGCCCTCGCCCAGCGCCGCGCCGCCGACTCCGCACTGCCCGCCAAGCCGCGCAAGGCCCGCGAGGGCGGCCTGCTGGACGCCTTCGACGCCCGACTGCCGTTCACCCTCACCGAGGGCCAGCGGAAGGTGTCCGCCGAGATCGCCGCCGACCTGGCGACCGAGCACCCGATGCACCGCCTGCTCCAGGGCGAGGTCGGCTCCGGGAAGACCTTGGTGGCGCTGCGCGCCATGCTCGCCGTGGTGGACGCGGGCGGCCAGGCCGTCCTGCTCGCGCCCACCGAGGTGCTGGCCCAGCAGCACCACCGCTCGATCGTCGAGATGATGGGCGACCTCGCCGAGGGCGGCATGCTCGGCGGCTCCGACCTCGGCACCCAGGTGGTGCTGCTGACCGGCTCGATGGGTGTCCCCGCCCGTCGGCAGGCGCTGCTCGACATGGCCTGCGGGGATGCCGGGATCGCCATCGGCACCCATGCGCTGATCGAGGACAAGGTCCAGTTCCAGGACCTCGGCCTGGTCGTGGTGGACGAGCAGCACCGCTTCGGCGTCGAGCAGCGGGACGCGCTGCGCGCCAAGGGCGACCAGCCGCCGCACCTGCTGGTGATGACCGCCACCCCGATCCCGCGCACCGTCGCGATGACCGTCTTCGGCGATCTCGAGACCTCCGTCCTGGACCAGCTCCCGGCCGGCCGCTCGCCGATCTCCACCCATGTCGTCCCGGCGCTGGAGAAGCCCAACTTCCTCACCCGGGCCTGGGAACGGGTCCGCGAGGAGGTCGCCAAGGGCCACCAGGCGTACGTGGTCTGCCCCCGGATCGGGGACGAGGAGCCCGCGGCGACTTCGAAGGCCGATCCGAAGAAGAAGCGCAAGGCGGCCGAGGAGGACTTCGAGGACATCGCCGACCTCGGCGCCGCGAGCGACGAACGGCGGCCCCCGCTCTCGGTGGTGGAGACGGCGGAGAAGCTCGCCAAGGGCCCGCTGAGCGGCCTTCGGGTGGAGATCCTGCACGGCCGGCTCGCCCCGGAGGCCAAGGACGAGGTGATGCGCCGGTTCGCCGCCGGGGAGGCGGACGTGCTGGTCGCCACCACGGTCATCGAGGTCGGCGTCAACGTCCCCAACTCCACCGCGATGGTCATCATGGACGCCGACCGCTTCGGCGTGTCCCAGCTCCACCAGCTGCGCGGTCGGGTCGGCCGCGGCAGCGCGGCGGGCCTGTGCCTGCTGGTCAGCGACATGCCCGGGGGCAGCGCCGCCCGGGCCCGGCTGGACGCGGTGGCCGGCACCCTGGACGGTTTCGAGCTGTCCCGGATCGACCTCGAACAGCGCCGCGAGGGCGATGTGCTGGGCCAGGCGCAGTCCGGGGTGAAGTCCTCGCTCAAGGTGCTCTCGGTGCTGGAGGACGAGGAGGTCATCCTCACCGCCCGGACCGAGGCCACCCGGCTGGTCGCCGAGGACCCGGACCTCACCGCCCACCCGGAGCTGCGCACCGCGCTCGAGAGCCTGCTCGACGAGGACCGCGCGGCCTACATGGAGAAGGGCTGAGCGGGCCCTCGGGCAGGCCGGATTGTCAGACCCCCGGGAGAGAATGAAGGTGTTCAGGGCGCACCCTCAAGGTGCGTACCTGGCACGACATTTGGGGGTCCTGCCATGGCATTCCGTCATCTCAACGAGCTCCCGCTGGGCGACAAGGTCTTCCGGATCGAACTCGCCAGCGACGACGACCGCGAGGTCACCCTCACCCTGACCGGCTGGCGCGAGGGGGCGGCCGCCGCGCCGCTCGCCTCGGGCAAGCTCCGCCTGCCGGTCGAGGACGTCGCCTCGCTGCGGATCGCGCTCAACCGCGCGCTGCGGGCGCTGGCGATCGTCGCCGACGTCTCCGAGCCCATCCCCGACCGCGACGTGCTGCGCGAGCTGTACCCCGGCCACGGCGCCCCCTGGGTGCCGCAGCACGAGGAGGAGCTGGTCCGGCGCTTCCACGACGGTGAGACCGTCGCCCGGATCGCCGCCCGCTTCGGCCGTACGCCCGACTCCGTCCGGACCAAGCTGCGCGAGCTCGGGCACGACCCGCGCCGCCCCGAGTTCTGCCCGCCCGACGGCTGCCTGTCCTGGTCCCGCTACGCCTCGCCGGCCCTGCTCGGCGCGGCGGTCCCGGCCCAGTCGGCGGGCTCCGAGGTCGGCTGACCACCCGAGTGAGCGACCGCGGCCCGGCGGGGCGCCCCGCCGGGCCGCAGCTGTCACCCGTCGGCGCGCGCCTTCGGTTCGGGGTGGGGCAGTCGGCGTGAGCGGGGAGCGATGGTCGGGATAGCGTGGTCGGGCAGCGACGAAAGGACCTTCCACCACCATGACCCGCGTGATCGCCGGGTCGGCCGGCGGCCGCCGGCTGGCCGTACCGCCCGGCCGGGGCACCCGCCCGACCTCCGACAAGGCCCGCGAGGCGATGTTCTCCACCCTGGAGGCGCTGCGTGGTCCCCTGCACGGGGCCCGGATGCTGGACCTGTTCGGCGGATCGGGCGCGGTCGGCCTGGAGGCGCTGTCGCGCGGCGCCGAGCACGTCCTGCTGGTCGAGGCGGACGGTCAGGCGGCCCGGGTGATCCGGGAGAACGTCCGCACGATCGGCCTGCCGGGCGCCGAGGTACGGGCCGCCAAGGCGGAGAAGGTGATCGTTGGACCGCCTCCGCAGACCCCCTATGACCTGGTGTTCCTCGATCCGCCGTACGCCGTGACGGACGAGGAACTGCGCGAGATGCTGATCACACTGTTGGCTGGAGGCTGGCTCGCGGACGACGCACTCGTCACCGTGGAGCGCAGCACCCGTGGCGGCGAGTTCGGCTGGCCCGAGGGCTTCGAGGTGCTGCGCTCGCGCCGCTACGGCGAGGGCACGCTCTGGTACGGTCGCGCCGCCGCCGAGGCCAGCGATCACGAGTAGCGGGCCGCGGCCCGCAGCAGCCGTCACCCCACGAGGGAGCACATGCCATGCGTCGAGCCGTCTGTCCCGGTTCGTTCGACCCGATCCACAACGGCCACCTCGACATCATCGAGCGCGCCTCGAAGCTGTACGACGTGGTGCATGTCGCGGTCCTGGTGAACCCGAACAAGCAGGGCATGTTCAGCATCGAGGAGCGGATCGGCCTGATCGAGGAGGTCGCCGCGGACTTCGGGAACGTGGTGGTCGAGTCGCACCAGGGCCTGCTGGTGGACTACTGCCGGGAGCGCGGCATCCCGGCGATCATCAAGGGCCTGCGCGCGGTCAGCGACTTCGACTACGAACTGCAGATGGCGCACATGAACCACGGCCTGACCGGCGTGGAGACGCTGTTCCTGCCGACCTCGCCGACGTACAGCTTCCTCTCCTCGACGCTGGTCAAGGAGGTCGCCTCGTACGGCGGCGACGTCTCGCACCTGCTGCCGGAGACGGTGCACCGCCGGCTGGTCGAGCGGATCGCGGAGCGCAAGGCCGAGCAGTAGTCGAGCAGCGTTCGACCATCTGCCGGTTCCTGCCGGTTCGTCACGTCATGTCCGTTTCCTCGGAGACCGGTTCGGTTCGGGCGTTGTGAGCTCGCCGCGCGAGGGCCGTACAGTCTGTATTCCTGCCCTGCGGTGAGGTGCACCGCGCCGGGCCTGCCTCCGCCGGACCGTCGGCGGCACACGGAAAGACGAAGCCCCGTGGACGTGCAGAACAAGGTCGACGAGATCGTGGCGGCGGTCGAGAACGCCCGCTCGATGCCGATGTCGGCCTCCTGCGTGGTGAACCGGGCCGAGCTGATCGGCCTGCTCAACGACCTCAAGGCGGCCCTGCCGGCCGAACTCGCCCAGGCGCAGTCGGTGATGGCCGACCACGAGCAGGTGGTGGCCGACGCCCAGGCCGAGGCGGACCGGATCATCCAGGGCGCGCACGCCGAGCGCGGCTCGCTGATCTCGGACACCGAGGTGGTCCGCCGGGCCCAGGCCGAGGCGGACCGGATCCTCGCCGAGGCCCGTTCCGACGTCGAGACCAAGCGGGCCGAGGCCGACGACTACGTGGACAGCAAGCTCGCCAACTTCGAGGTCGTGCTGACCAAGACGCTCGGCGCGGTCGGCCGCGGCCGGACCAAGCTGCGCGGCGACTCCGGCGTCTTCGAGACCGAGCACGACGGCGAGGCCGACGGCGAGGAGTTCAAGCCGCAGCGGATCAGCCCGAGCCCCGAGGTCGACGAGTACGTCGATGTGAAGCTCGCCACGCTGGAGAACGTGCTCGGCGCCACCCTGGAAGCGGTCGGCAAGGGGCGCGACAAGCTGCTCGGCAAGCGGCCGATCGACGAGCTGGGCGCCTACCTGGCCGCCGCCGACGAGGCGCAGCAGGCCAAGGAGCGGGCCGAGGCGGTGGCCGCCGGCTTCGCCGGGGACGCCGACGGCGACGACATCGCCTGGTACCGCGAGGACGTCCCGCAGCAGCAGGCCTGGCCCGAGCAGACCCCGGCCGCGGCCGACTGGCAGGCCCCCGGCACCGACCAGTACGCGGCCGCCCAGCAGCAGGGCGGACAGTACGCCGAGGTGTACGGCGGCGGCTTCGACCCGGCCGGCCACCAGGGCGACCCGTACAACACCCAGTGGGGCCACCAGCAGCAGGGCGGCTACCCGCAGCAGCAGGGCTACCCGGACCAGCAGCAGGGCGCCGGCTACGGCTATCCACAGCAGCAGGACGGCTACGCGGCCCAGCCGTACGACGGCTACAACTACCCGCAGCAGCCCGCCCTGCCCCCGGCCGTGCCGCACCAGCAGCAGAGCCTGGACGAGACCAGCTTCTTCGATACCAGCATGATCGACATGACCCGACTGCGGGAGCTCGGCGGCCGCTGAGCCGGCCCCGGTGGGGCTGCCGGGAGTCTCCTGACGGGACCGAAGTTGGGCCTGGCGGGAGACTCCGGTAGTCTGACCACTCCGGCATCCCCATGTCCGGCCGTCGGCTTGCCCTCGCAACGTCGACTTGTATGGGGACGCAGCGTTGATTCCTATGGAAGTCAGGACACCTTGAACCGCCTCGACCACCGCGACCCCCTCGTGTTCGACACGCACGAGCTGGGCCGTCGTCCGGGCGCCATGCGCAAGGTGAGCCGGACCCTGGAGGCCCCCGAGGGCTTCGGGATCATCGACGTGGTCGGCGTCCCGGAGAAGAGCCCGATCGAGCTGGAGCTCCGCCTGGAGTCCGTGGTCGAGGGCGTGCTGGTCACCGGCACCGCCGACGCCCACGTCGAGGGCGAGTGCGTCCGGTGCCTGGAGCCCGTCGACTTCGACATCGACGTGGACTTCCAGGAGCTGTACTACTACCCGGAGTCCGACGAGCGCCACCGCGCCCGGACCACCGGGACCGAGGACCTCGACGAGGACTCGGAAGAAGAGACTTACCGCCTGGAGGGCGACTTCTTCGACCTCCAGCCGGTGCTGCGTGACGCGGTGGTGCTCGCACTGCCGCTGCAGCCGGTGTGCCAGGAAGACTGCCTGGGCCTGTGCTCCGAGTGCGGAGCGCGCCTGAGCGACGACCCGACGCACCACCACGACGCCGCCGACCCCCGGTGGGCGGCTCTGCAGGGACTCTCCGCCGCCCCCGGCGACGAGGGTGACGGAATCAAGAACAGCGACACCCGTGAGGGTCTCGCCGAGAACCAGGAGAAGTAGCCGTGGCTGTTCCGAAGCGGAAGATGTCGCGCAGCAACACGCGCCACCGCCGGTCCAACTGGAAGGCCGTCGTTCCGGCCCTCGTGGCGTGCGACCGCTGCCACGAGCCGAAGCTGGGCCACATCGCGTGCCCGAGCTGCGGCACGTACAACCGTCGCCAGGTCCTCTCGGTCTGATCGGCGGGGTGTACGGATCGATGTCGGACGGTAACTCCACCCGCAAGGCGTCCTCTGCCTCGAAGGGTTCTTCGGGCAGCGGCAAGGCCGGCGGGCCGGCTTCGACCGAATACGACGTCCTGGAAGGGCGCCTCGGGTACACGCTTGAGCGCGCCCTTCTGGTACGTGCCCTGACCCACCGCTCGTACGCGTACGAGAACGGGGGTCTGCCCACCAACGAGCGCCTGGAGTTCCTCGGCGACTCGGTGCTGGGCCTGGTGGTGACCGACACCCTCTACCGCGTCCACCCGGACGTCCCGGAGGGCACGCTCGCCAAGCTGCGCGCCGCGGTGGTCAACTCCCGCGCGCTCGCGGACGTCGGCCGGGGTCTGGACCTCGGCGCGTTCATCCGGCTCGGCAAGGGCGAGGAGGGCACCGGCGGCCGCGACAAGTCGTCGATCCTCGCCGACACCGTCGAGGCCGTGATCGGAGCCGTCTACCTGGACCGCGGTCTGGAGGCGGCCACCGAGTTCGTCCACCGGCTGTTCGACCCGCTGATCGAGGAGTCCTCTCAGCTGGGAGCCGGCCTGGACTGGAAGACCAGCCTCCAGGAGCTCACCGCCTCGGTGGGCATCGGGGTGCCCGAGTACGTGGTCATGGAGTCCGGCCCGGACCACGAGAAGACCTTCACCGCGGCGGCCCGGGTGGCCGGCGAGGACTTCGGCAGCGGCGTCGGCCGCTCGAAGAAGGAAGCCGAGCAGAAGGCCGCCGAGAGCGCCTGGCGCGCGATCAAGGAGAAGTACGCCGACCGGCTGCCCGCCGGCACGTGACGTGGAAGTAGCCTTCACTCCTGCCGATCCCTTCTCCGCAGGAGGCCTGTTCCCGTGCCCGAACTTCCCGAGGTCGAGGTCGTCCGCCGTGGTCTGGCGAACTGGGTCGCCGGGCGGACCGTCGCCGACGTCCAGGTGCTGCACCCGCGCGCGGTGCGCCGCCAGCCGGCCGGCGCGGCCGACTTCACGGCGCGGCTGACCGGCACCACCCTCGGCACCGCCCAGCGGCGCGGCAAGTACCTCTGGCTGCCGCTGACCGGCACGGGGGCGGGTTTCTCACTGATCGGCCACCTCGGGATGAGCGGCCAGCTGCTCGTCCAGGACCCGTCCACGCCGGACGAGACCCATCTGCGGGTCCGGCTGCGCTTCACCGACGGCGGGCGCGAGCTGCGCTTCGTCGACCAGCGGACCTTCGGCGGCCTGGCGGTCGAGGAGGCCGAGGAGGGCGACCCGGAGGGCACACCGCTCTCCATCGCGCACATCGCCCGGGACCCGCTCGACCGGCGCTTCGACGACGAGGCCTTCACGGCCGCGCTGCGGGCCAAGCGCACCACGGTCAAGCGGGCGCTGCTGGACCAGACCCTGATCAGCGGTGTCGGCAACATCTACGCCGACGAGGCGCTGTGGCGCTCCAAGCTGCACTACGACCGCCCGACCGCGACGCTCACCCGCCCGCAGGCCGCCCTGCTGCTGGCCAACGCCCGGGACGTGATGACCGCGGCGCTCGCCGTCGGCGGCACCAGCTTCGACAGCCTGTACGTCAACGTGAACGGCGAGAGCGGCTACTTCTCCCGGGACCTCGACGCCTACGGCCGCGAGCAGGAGCCCTGCCGCCGCTGCGGCACCCCGATCCGGCGGGCCGCCTGGATGAACCGCTCGAGCTACTTCTGCCCCCGCTGCCAGCGCGTGCCGCGGACCCGCAGCGGGGACTGAGCCGCTACCGCTTGGCGAGTTCCGGCTGGTCGGCGGACTCTTCGGCCGGGGCGCCGTGGGTGTCCTGGCCGAAGTAGGCGACGCCGACCGCGGAGACCACCGCGAGCAGGAAGCCGATCACGCCGAGCCAGCCCAGGCCGGCCTTGGAGGAGTCGCCGAGCCAGAGCACGCCGACCGCGCCGGGCAGCACCGTCTCGCCGACCACCAGCGCGGCCGTCGCGCCGTTCACCGAGCCGATCTGCAGCGCCACGGTGTGCACGTACATGCCGCCGAGGCCGCCGATCAGGATCGCGTACAGCGCCGGGTCGGAGAGCAGCCGGCCGAGGTCGAACGGGTCGAGGCCGTTGAGGATGCGCACGCCGATGCCCAGGGCGCCGAAGCCGAGGCCGGAGAGCAGACCGGCGACGATCGCGCCCTTGGAGCCCATCCGGCGCACCAGCAGGCCGCCGCCGACCAGCAGCACGGTGGTGATGATCAGCAGCCACCAGTGGAAGGACATCTCCGCGTGGTGGCCGCCCTCCGGGCCGGCCGAGACGGCCAGCAGCACCAGCGCCGAACAGAGCACGCCGATCGAGACCCACTCAAGCTGCTTGAGCCGGAGGCCCAGCAGCTTGATGCTCAGCACCGCGGTGATCACCAGGTTGGCGCTGATGATGGTCTGGGAGAGGAACAGCGGCAGCAGCCGCGCGGCCAGCGCGCCCAGCCCGAAGCCGATCAGGTCGAGCACCGTGCCGGTGATGAACTCCCAGGTGACGGCGGCCTTCGCGGTGGAGGACAGGCTCGGTCCGCCGTGCTCGGTGGTCGCGGTGGTGGCGCCGTTGGCCTCCTCCTCCCGGGCGGAACGGCGGGATCCGACGGCCTGCAGGACCGAGCCGGTGCCGTAGCAGGCGGATGCCGCCACGGCCGTGACGAGGCCGATGATCACCGAGCGCTCCGATCGGGAGTTGGTTCAAGAACAGGTCATGGGACCAGCGGTCCGGGACCACTATGCCCGCTCGCGCGGTACGGTCGGCACGCCCCCTCGGGCCTTCGCGGACCGCCCCCGCGACCGCCCCGGGCCTGCCGGGACGGACGTCCGGGCGCTTCGTGCGGTTCCCACGCCCCACCCCTCTCAGGGGTGACTGGGGGACATGTCATCCGCGAGAAGGGGAAGCGCCCCGGCGGACGGCGGGGAATTTCGTCATAACCAGTATGCGAAGGGTATGCCGTGCTCTGCCGCCGGTCACGGTAGCGTCGGGGGCATGAGAACCCTTGCACGACGTTCCCGGGGCACCGGGCCGCTTGCCCTGGTGGCGGCGCTGCTCGGGCTGCTGCTCTTGTTCGCGCCGGCGGCCTCGGCCGCCGGCGGGCTGAGTGACGCCGCGGCCAGCCTGAAGAAGGGGCAGGTCTACGTCGCTCCGCAGATGCTGGACCGCTTCAGCCAGGCCCAGGCGGACGCCCTGACCAAGAAGATCGAGAAGGCCGACAAGCCGATCTTCATCGCGGTCGTCCCCGACGCCGCCAACAAGGACACCGTCCTGACGGACCTGCGCACCCTGGTGGGCATCGACGGCGTCTACGGCGTCTGGCGGGGCACCGGCGGCTTCATGGCCCGCTCCGACCGCGGCGCGATGGGCGCCGGCGTCGCGGACCGGATCGGGGGCGCCGTCGCCCGCGCCGACAAGGGTGACATCAACGCCACCCTGAACGACTTCGTCGACCAGGCCGCCCCGCAGACCAAGGGCACCGGGGTCAACCACAGCACCTCGATCGCCTGGGTGATCATCCCGGTGGTGCTGGTGGCACTGGCCGGCGCCGGCGTCTTCTTCCTCTTCCGCCGCGCCAAGAAGCGCAAGGAGGAGAAGGCCCGTGCCGAGCTGGAGCAGCTGCGCCGCGTCGTCGACGAGGACATCACCGCCTTCGGCACCGAGCTGGAGCGGCTCGACTTCAACCCGCGTGCGGCGGACGCCGACGACGCCCAGCGCGCCGACTACAGCAGCGCGCTGGACTCGTACGAGAAGTCCAAGCGGCTGATGGACGAGGCCAAGAAGCCCGAGGACGTCAAGCAGGTCACCGAGGCGATCGAGGACGGCCGGTTCCAGCTGGCCACCCTGGCCGCCCGGCGGGAGAAGCGTCCGCTGCCCGAGCGTCGTCCCCCGTGCTTCATGGACCCGCGGCACGGCCCGTCCGTCAAGGACGTCGACTGGGCCCCGGCCGGCGGCGCCGCCCGCTCCGTCCCGGTCTGCCAGGCCGACGCCGACCGGGTCGCGGCCGGTCTCGACCCGGCGGTCCGCACCGTCGACACCGAGTACGGCCCGCAGCCGTACTGGAACGCCGGCCCGGCCTACGCGCCGTACGCGGGCGGGTACTACAGCGGCTTCGGCGGCGGCCTGCTGCCGGGCCTGCTGGTCGGCACCGCGCTCGGCTCGATGATGAGCGAGCCGGCCTACGCCGCGGCGCCGATGATGGAGAGCCACCACGGCTACCAGGACCAGTACGAGGGCGGCGACTACACCGGGGCCGACTTCAACGCCGCGGACTTCAGCGGCAGCGACTGGAGCGGTGGCGGCGACTTCGGTGGCGGTGGCGACGACTGGTGATCCGCTGATCCGAGCCCGACCCCACGGCCCCGCCGGTTCTTCCGGCGGGGCCGTTCGCCGTCCTCGGGCGGGGCCGAGTGACGCGGTTTGAGAAGCCAACCCGGTGTGGCACGCTGGCACCGTGACCTCCGACACCCCGCCCGCCCGCACCCCCGCCGCCGTTCCCGGCCGACCGTGCTCGATGGCGGCCGCGCTGCAGGTGGTGGGCGAGAAGTGGGCGCTGCTGGCGGTGCGAGAGCTGTTCTACGGCAACCACCGCTTCGACCGGATCGCCCGCAACACCGGCGCCCCGCGCGACCGGCTGACCGCGCGGCTGCGGGCCCTGGAGGAGGCCGGGGTGGTCGAGCGCCGCGCGTACAGCGAGCGGCCGCTCCGCTACGAGTACCACCTCACCGAGGCCGGCCGGGACCTCGCCCCGCTCGCACACGCGCTGCGCACGTGGGGCGACCGCTGGCTGGTGCCGGACTCCCCGGTGACCTTCGCGCACGAACCCGAGGGGCACGAGCCGCACCCCTTCGACCCGGCCTGGGTCTGCCGCACCTGCGGCCGGGAGGCCCGCCGCGGCGAGCTGCACGCCGAGGTGCACACCCCGGGTTGGACGGTCGAGGGCCCCGTGGAGCTGTGACCGGCCGCGGCGAACGTTAAGGTCGGGGGCATGCACGGTCGCGACGCCCACAGTGATGAACCGGTTCGGGTGACCGCCTGGGTCCGGGGGAAGGTCCAGGAGGTCGGCTTCCGCTGGTGGGCCAGGGCGCGGGCGCTGGAGATCGGTCTGACCGGCTACGCCGGCAACCTCGGCGACGGTCGGGTGCAGGTGGTGGCCGAGGGTCTGGCCGCCGACTGCGAGCAGTTGCTGGCCCTGCTGCGCGGCCCCGACACGCCCGGCGCGGTGAGCGGCGTGACCGAGATCTGGACCGCCGTCGGCGCAGGTTACGACGGTTTCGAGATCCGCTGAGCCGCTGTTTTCCGGCCCGACACCGTCGCGTCCCGGAAATGATCGGCAACCGCCGGTGTCATACGGTTGCCATTCGGGCAGACTCGTGGTTGACTCCGCATCGAACGATGATCCACGAGCACGTGGTGGACCCGGGCCCGAGACCCCCAGGCGTGACGACACCGCCGGGCAGGTGACAGGGGCGCGGTAGCGTGCGGTGATCGTGTTGACCCGTACCGTCTTTGGTGAGACGCTTGAAGCCCGCGCACACGATCGCGTTTCCCGGCAGGCGTATGCCGTCGTGAGCCCAGCTCACGATGGTTGTGCCGTAGTGCCCAGCCAGCACTTCCGGAGCGCGCCGCGCGTGCGTCCCCCTTCCCCCTAGACCTGTACCGTTCCGGTTCGGTCACTCAGCGTGGAGGACCATTCATCATGGCAAAGGCGCTTCTCGGGTACGTCGGCGGCCCCGACCCGCGAATGCTCTCCGAGATGCGACGGCTTCAGCAGCGCGTCCAGGACCTTGAAGCCGAGCTCCTTCGGATGCAGGCTGAGAACGACGCTCTCACCGCTGTCGCTAGTGAGCACTCGCTGCTCAACAGCATTGATCTGGACCAGCGGGAGCCGGCTCTCACCTGAGCCCCGCCCCGGTCCTCACAGATCGACGCCGCTGTGCACTGAGCCGCCCCGAAAGGGACGCAGCTTTGCAAGGGACGCCCGGATGTGGCGTCCCTTCGTCGTGTCGGACTCCGGATACAGTCGGTCCCCGTCGTGAGTGATTGAGGAGACCGGCCGCGTGCACCTGAAGAGTCTGACGCTGCGCGGATTCAAGTCCTTCGCCTCCAGCACCACCCTGCGCTTCGAGCCGGGCATCACCTGTGTCGTCGGCCCGAACGGCTCCGGCAAGTCGAACGTGGTCGACGCACTGTCCTGGGTGATGGGCGAGCAGGGGGCCAAGTCGCTGCGCGGCGGCAAGATGGAGGACGTCATCTTCGCCGGGACCAGCGGGCGCGCCCCGCTCGGCCGCGCCGAGGTCAGCCTCACCATCGACAACGGCGACGGCGCCCTGCCGATCGACTACTCCGAGGTGACGATCACCCGGACCATGTTCCGCAACGGCGGCAGCGAGTACGCCCTCAACGGCGAGACCTGCCGCCTGCTGGACATCCAGGAGCTGCTCTCCGACTCCGGCATCGGCCGCGAGATGCACGTCATCGTCGGGCAGGGCCAGCTCGACTCCGTGCTGCACGCGGACCCGATGGGCCGACGCGCCTTCATCGAGGAGGCGGCCGGCGTCCTCAAGCACCGCAAGCGCAAGGAGAAGGCGCTGCGGAAACTGGACGCGATGCAGGCCAACCTCAACCGGGTCCAGGACCTGGTGGCCGAACTGCGCCGCCAGCTCGGACCGCTCGGCCGCCAGGCCAGGATCGCCCGCCGCGCCGCCGGCATCCAGGCCGACCTGCGCGACGCCCGGCTGCGGCTGCTCGCCGACGACCTGCTCACCCTGCGCCGGGCCGTCGAGGCCGAGGTCGCCGACGAACTGGCGCTGCGGCTGCGCCGGACCACCGTCGAACAGGAGCTGGCCCGCGCGGTGCAGCGCGAACGGGTCCTGGAGGCGCAGGTCCAGCAGCTCGGCCCGAGCCTGGAGACCGCCCGGCATGCCTGGTACCGGATCTCCGCGCTCGCCGAGCGCACCCGCGGCACGATCGGACTGGCCGAGGCCCGGGCCCGGCACGCCGCCGCCGGGGGACAGAGCGAGGAGCGGCGCGGCCGCGACCCCGAGGAACTGGAGCGGGAGGCCGAGCGGGTCCGCGAGGAGGAGGCCGCCCTCGTCGAGGCGCTGGAGGAGGCCCAGTACGCGCTGGCCGAGGCGGTCGAGCGCAAGGACGGGCTGGAACGCGGGCTGGCCGCCGAGGAGCGCCGGCTGCGGGACGCCGCCCGGGCCATCGCGGACCGCCGGGAAGGCCTCGCCCGACTGCAGGGGCAGGCCGCCGCAGCCCGCTCCAAGGCGGCCTCGGCCGAGGCCGAGATCGGCCGGCTCACCGAAGCCCGGGACGAGGCGCTGCTGCGCGCCGAGGCCGCCCAGGGCGAACTGGACGAGCTCCAGCAGCAGGTGGACGGTCTGACCGGGGACGACGAGCAGGCCGAGGCCGGGCACCGGGCGGCCCGGGAGCGGCTGGCCGCCGTGGAACGGGAGCTGGCCGCCGCCCGGGAGGCGGCCGGGGCCGCCGAGCGCGAACGGGCCGCACTCACCGCGCGGCACGAGGCGCTCTCACTCGGACTGCGCCGCAAGGACGGCACCGGTGCGCTGCTGGACGCGGGGGAGCGGCTGACCGGGCTGCTCGGCCCGGCGGCCGCGCTGCTGCGGATCGAGGCCGGGTACGAGGTGCCGGTCGCCGCGGCGCTCGGAGCGGCGGCCGACGCGGTGGCCGTGGACTCGCCGACCGCCGCAGTCGGGGCGTTGCGGCTGCTGCGCGAGCAGGACGCCGGGCGGGCCGCGCTGTTGATCGCCGGCGCTCCGGAAGTTCCGTATGCGGACGGGCGTTCGCCGGGTGGGCAGTTGCCGGAAGGGCAGTTGCCGGAAGGGGCCCGCTGGGCAGCCGAACTGGTGGACGGCCCGGCCGAGTTGCTCGCCGCCGTCCGGAGCCTGCTGGCCGGGGTGGCGGTGGTCGCCGACCTGGACCGGGCGCTGCGACTGGTCGCCGACCGCCCCGGGCTGACCGCCGTCACCGCCGACGGGGACCGGCTGGGCGCCGGCTTCGCACAGGGCGGCTCCGGCGGCGCGCCGAGCCTGCTGGAGACTCAGGCGGCGGTGGACGAGGCGGGGCGGGCGATCGGGGAACTCACCCTGCGCTGCGCCGAGTCGGCCGAGCGGCTGACCGAACTCGCCGAGCTGCGCCGGGAGTCGGCCGCCGAGGTGGAGCAACTCGCCGAGCTGCGGCGGCAGGCGGAGAAGGAGCGGGCTCAGGTGGCCGGTGCGCTCGGCCGCCTCGGCGGGCAGGCCCGCGCCGCCGTCGGGGAGGCCGAGCGGCTGTCGGCCGCCGCCGCCCGGGCCGAACAGGGCCTGGCCGAACTGCTGCTCACCGCCGAGGAACTGGCCGAACGACTGGCCGTGGCCGAGGAGTCGGCGGACGCGGGGGAGGACGAGCCGGACCCCGCCGAGCAGCAGCGGTTGGCCGAGGCCACCTCGGCCGCCCGGCAGGCCGAGCTGGAGGCCCGGCTCGCCGTGCGCACCCACGAGGAGCGGGTCCGCGCCCTGGCCGGCCGGGCCGACCAGCTGGACCGCGCCGCCCGCGCCGAGCGGGAGGCGCGCGCCCGGGCCGCCGAACGCCGTCGGCGCGCCGAGCACGACGCCGGGGTGGCGAAGGCCGTCGCGGCGGGCGCCCGGCAGTTGCTGGCCTGCCTGGAGGTGTCGCTGGCCCGCGCCGACGCCGGGCGCGCGGCGGTCGAACAGGCGCGCGCCGAGCGCGAGAACGAACTGCGCGAACACCGCGAGCACGGCCGGGGCCTCAAGGAGGAGCTGGACAAGCTGGTCGACGCCGGGCACCGGGACGAGGTGCTGCGGGCCGAGAAGCGGCTGCGGATCGAGCAGCTGGAGGCCCGTGCGCTGGAGGAGTTCGGCATCGACGGGGGCGAGCTGCTCGCCTCGTACGGGCCGGACCAGCCCGTCCCGCCGTCGCCCGCGGCGTCAGCCGCTGATGTCATGGCTGAGGAGGGGAAGGAGCCGGGGGAGCCGTACCCGTACGTCCGGGCCGAGCAGGAGAAGCGGTTGAGGACCGCCGAGAAGGCCTACCAGCAGCTCGGCAAGGTCAACCCGCTGGCGTTGGAGGAGTTCGCCGCGCTGGAGGAGCGCCACCAGTTCCTCGGCGAGCAGCTGGACGACCTCAAGCGCAGCCGGCGCGACCTGCTGGACATCGTCCGGGACGTGGACCAGCGGGTCGAGCAGCTGTTCACCTCGGCGTACCACGACACCGCCGCCCAGTTCGAGGGCGTCTTCGCCCGGCTCTTCCCGGGCGGCGAGGGGCGGCTCGTCCTGACCGACCCGGACAACATGCTCACCACCGGGGTCGAGGTGGAGGCCCGCCCGCCGGGCAAGAAGGTCAAGCGGCTGTCGCTGCTGTCCGGCGGCGAGCGCTCGCTGACCGCGGTGGCGCTGTTGGTGGCGATCTTCAAGGCCCGGCCCAGCCCGTTCTACGTGATGGACGAGGTGGAGGCGGCGCTGGACGAGACCAACCTGCGCCGGCTGATCGGGATCATGGAGGAGCTGCGGGAGAGCTCCCAGCTGATCGTGATCACCCACCAGAAGCTGACCATGGAGTCCGCCGACGCCCTGTACGGCGTGACCATGAAGGGCGACGGGATCTCCCAGGTGATCAGCCAGCGGCTGCGGGAGGAGCACCGGGAGCGGAAGCCTCGCGGTGCCGTCCCGGAGCCGACGGGTTGAGACCCGCCGGCCGATGTCGGGCACATGCCCGCCCGCGACCCCCGATCACGGATACTGGGGGACGTTGTGATTCCTCCCCCTCAGGTGTGAGGGGGCTTCTCACTCAGTCGTCTGACGACCTTGTGACGGCCAAGCCCTGACCGGTGCCGGACGGGACAGCGGCCAGCGTAAGGGAGGCGGCAGCGCTTCGTGCGTCGAAAGCCGAAGGGTCATTCTGTCGTGGGAACAAACGAAGGAAACTGATGTGGAATACGTGATCCTTGCCGTAGTCATCGCCGTGATCGCCGTTTGCGCGATCGCGGGCCTCGTCGTTTCCGGCAGACGACGCCAGCAGCTGCCCCCGAAGTCGCAGGCGCCGGTCATCACGGCGCCGAAGACCACCCCGCAGGAGCCCCAGGTCGGCGAGGAGGCCGCGCCGCCGACCGAGGAGCCCCGCCGCACCGTCGAGGAGGTGGAACTCCCGGAGGCCCCCGAGGCCCCCGAGGTCCCCGAGACCGTCGAGGTCGAGGCCGCCGAGGCCGAGGCGGTGCCCGCCGTCGAGGTCCCCGAGCCCACCGCCGGCCGGCTGGTCCGGCTGCGCTCCCGGCTCTCCCGCTCGCAGAACTCGATCGGCAAGGGCCTGCTCTCGCTGCTCTCCCGCGAGCACCTGGACGAGGACACCTGGGAGGAGATCGAGGACACCCTGCTCACCGCCGACGTCGGCGTCGCGCCGACCCAGGAGCTGGTCGAGCGGCTGCGCACCCGGGTGAAGGTGCTCGGCACCCGGACGCCCGAGGAACTGCGCGCGCTGCTGCGCGAGGAGCTGGTCGGGCTGATCGGCGAGGACGCCGACCGCACCGTCCACTCCGTCAAGCACGAGGAGGGCCCGGCCGTGGTCCTGGTCGTCGGCGTCAACGGCGTCGGCAAGACCACCACCACCGGCAAGCTGGCCCGCGTCCTGGTCGCCGACGGCCGCAGGGTGGTGCTCGGCGCCGCCGACACCTTCCGTGCCGCCGCCGCCGACCAGCTGCAGACCTGGGGCGAGCGGGTCGGTGCGCGCACCGTGCGCGGCCCGGAGGGCGGGGACCCGGCCTCGATCGCCTTCGACGCGGTCAAGGAGGGCATCGCCGAGGGCGTGGACACCGTGCTGATCGACACCGCCGGCCGACTGCACACCAAGACCGGCCTGATGGACGAGCTGGGCAAGGTCAAGCGGGTCGTCGAGAAGCACGGCCCGGTGGACGAGGTGCTGCTGGTGCTGGACGCCACCACCGGACAGAACGGCCTGATCCAGGCCCGGGTGTTCGCCGAGGTGGTGGACATCACCGGCATCGTGCTGACCAAGCTGGACGGCACCGCCAAGGGTGGCATCGTGGTCGCGGTGCAGCGCGAGCTGGGTGTGCCGGTCAAGCTGATCGGTCTGGGCGAGGGCGCGGACGACCTGGCGCCGTTCGAGCCGGGTGCGTTCGTGGACGCGCTGATCGGGGACTGACCGGGGCTCCCCGTCGAACGAAGGGTCCGCTCCTCCGGGGGCGGGCCCTTTCGCGTGCCCGCTCTCCTACGAGGCGATCCAGGCGGGCTCGGCGGTGCGCTCGCGGCTGCGGTGGCAGGCGTAGGCGAGGGTGCCGAGCAGCAGCCGGGCCTCGGGCGGGCAGCCGGCGTTGTCGCGGGTGGGGCGGCGCAGCCAGCGGACCGGGCCGAGCCCGCCGAGGACGGTGGGCGGGGCGGCGACGTAGCCGCCCTCGCCGTGGCAGGCCAGGTCGAGCGCGGCGTCGTCCCAGCCCATCCGGTACAGCAGGTCGGGCAGTCGGCGGGCGGTGCCGGCGGCGACCAGGAACTGCAGCCGGCCGGTGGGCGGGGCGAGCACCGGGCCGACCTGGGTGCCCATCCGCTCCAGCCGGACCAGCGCCTGCAGGCCGGCCTGCTCGGGGACGTCCAGGACGTCGAAGGCGCGGCCGGTGGGGAACAGTACGGAGTCCTCGGCGCCGGCGGAGCGGGCCCGCCGCTCGGCGCCCGGCACGGGGTGCAGGCCGGGTGCGGCGCAGCGGGGGGTCCCGCAGGGACAGCGGGTCGGGGCGGTGGCGGAGCCGGCCGGGTCGCCGGTGGCGACCGTCCAGCCCCAGCGGCCGGTGTACTCCGCGGCGGCCTGGGACGCGGTGACCTTGGTGCGGCGGCGCGCGCCCAGCGGTGCCAGCCGCAGGTGCCCCAGTCGAAGTTCGCCGAACAGGTTGTCCATGCCTCCCCCAACAGGTTCTCGTTGCCGATGGTTACGGGATGGTGACTGTGTGTTGATTGTCCGTTGCGTGGTGCGTTGTGCGGTGGCGGCGCGCGGCGCTTGGCGCGCGCCTGTTGCAGTGGTGCGCCTCGGGCGCCGCCTTGTGGGGGCGGCGTCGATGCCGGATCGTCGTGTGCGCGAGGCTGCTGCTGTCCCGAGTGGGCGGCGAGCTCGCCTGTGACTGCGGTGGACTGCGGGGTCTGCCGGGCCTTCCGGGGTTGGCCGGGGGACTTGGCGGCTCGCATATGCCGGACCGTCGGGACTATCCAGTGAAGCGTGTGCCCCTTGACTTCGGTTCACTCCTGGGGGTGGCGAAAGGTGGCGTTTCGCCAGAGCCGCTCCCACGGGTACCTCGCGGGGCACTACGTTCGGCACACGGACGTCGTCGAGGAGCCTGCTCCGGGCCGCCGGAGAACGGGAGTTGGGGATCTGACGCACCGCCCGGAACGATGGCACACCAGTACGACGAGGCGGTACCGCAACACCTCAGGCACGGCACGTCTGGCAAGAGCCCGCAACCGTCGGGCGGTCACGATCGGGGCCCCTCAGGGGCCGGGCGGGATGGGGACGTTACCCATGGCAGAGAAGCAACCCAATGAGAAGCTGACCACGTGGTTCGCCCGCAGCGGCTGGTCCAAGGGGGAGTTGGCCCGCCAGGTCAACCGCCGGGCCCGGCAGATCGGCGCCCACCACGTGTCCACCGACACCTCCCGGGTGCGCCGTTGGCTCGACGGCGAGCAGCCGCGCGAGCCGATCCCGAAGATCATGTCGGAGCTGTTCTCGGAGCGCTTCGGCTCGGTGGTCTCGATCGAGGACCTCGGCCTGCGCGCCGCGATCCCGGTCTCCACCGTGGGTGGCGGCGTGGACCTGCCGTGGAGCGCCCCGCAGACCGTCCAGCTGATCAGCGAGTACTCCCGCAGCGACCTGATGCTCAACCGCCGGGGCTTCCTCGGCACCTCGCTCGCGCTGACCGCCGGCGCCGCGCTGATCGAGCCGATGCAGCGCTGGCTCGCCCCCGGCCCGGGCGGCATGCCCACCCCGATCCTGACCGCGGCCAACGGCGGCGAGGCGTTCACCGGCCGGCTCTCCGAGCCCGAGCTGGAACTGTTGGAGCAGACCACGGTCATGTTCCGCCAGTGGGACGCCCAGAACGGCGGCGGGCTGCGCCGCAAGGCCGTGGTCGGCCAACTCCACGAGGTCACCGACCTGCTCCAGGAGACGTACACCGAGGACACCACCAAGCGGCTGTTCCGGCTCACCGCCGAGCTCGCCCACTTGGCCGGCTGGATGTCCTACGACGTCGGGATGCACCCGAGCGCGCAGAAGTACTACGTGCTGGCCCTGCACGCGGCCAAGGAGGCCGGTGACCGCCCGTTCGGCGCGCTGATCCTCACCGACATGAGCCGCCAGATGATCCACCTCAACCGGGGCGAGGACGCCCTGGAGCTGATCCACCTGGCGCAGTACGGCAGCCGGGACGCCGCCACCCCGCGCCAGCAGTCCCTGCTGTACGCGATGGAGGCGCGCGCCTACGCCACCATCGGCGAGGTGAACCGCTGCGCCCGGGCGATCCGGCTGGCCGAGGACACCTTCACCGACATCCGCGAGGGGGACGGGGAGCCGGACTGGCTGAAGTTCTTCTCGCCGGCCGAGCTGAACGCCGAGAACGCGCACTCCTACCGCGACCTCGCGTACCACTCGGACAACGCCCAGCTGTACGCCTCGCTGTCGGCGCCGGTGATGGAGCGCGCCGTCGACCTGTTCCGCCAGGACGAGGACCACGTGCGCTCGTACGCCTTCAACCTGGTCGGCATGGCCAGCGTGCACCTGCTGCAGAGGGAGGCCGAGGAGGCGGTGGTGTACGCCGAGCGGGCGGTGGACATCGCCACCAAGGTGCGCTCGGAGCGGCTGAACTCCCGGGTGCGCAAGACCACGGAGGCCGCGGCCGCCCGGTTCAAGGGCGTGGACGCGGTGAGCCGGCTCAAGGAGCGGGTGGTCCAGGACATCCCGGAGTACGTCTCGGTGGTCTGAACGGCCCCCGCACAGAGGACTCCACCGACCGTGACGGCCGCCGCCGCCACGGTCGGCGGCATTTCCTCCCCGAAGAGCGCTGCCGGCGCCGGTGCCGGTGTGCGGCGGCACGGTACGCCATCCGGCCCTGCGGCAGGGCCGCGGTTCACGTGCCCGTAACCCGCGCGTCGCACGCGTCACGGCCGCGAAACAACGGACCGCACTGGCCGAAACCAGCCTTCGGCACTCTCCTCTTCATCGCCGCCACCCCGGGTGGCACGGGACAGGTACCCGGGGGTGGAGCGGCTTTCACGCAGAGGAGACGCCGATGCCGGACGGCTTCAGCGCGGGCGACACCGCCTTCGTGCTCATCAGTGCGGCCCTGGTCATGGTGATGACCCCGGGCCTGGCCTTCTTCTACGGGGGCATGGTCAGGGCCAAGAGCACACTGAACATGCTGGCGATGAGCTTTCTCTCGCTCGGCATCGTCAGCGTGCTCTGGGTCCTCTACGGGTACTCGCTCAGCTTCGGGCCCGACTCCTTCGCCGGACTCATCGGCAACCTGGACTTCCTCGGGATGCGCGGCATCGGGCTGAACGAGCTGACCGGCTCCATCCCGGTGACCGCGTTCGCGGTCTTCCAGCTGATGTTCGCGATCATCACCCCGGCGCTGATCAGCGGTGCCATCGCGGACCGGGCCAAGTTCTCCGCCTGGGGCCTGTTCATCGCCCTCTGGGTGACGGTCGTCTACTTCCCGGTCGCGCACTGGGTGTTCTTCTTCGACAACGGCAACGGCGGCTGGCTCGGCGACAGAAACGGCGTGATCGACTTCGCCGGCGGGACGGCCGTGCACATCAACGCCGGTGTCGCGGGCCTCGCGCTCTGCCTGGTGCTGGGCAAGCGGGTCGGCTTCAAGAAGGACCCGATGCGCCCGCACAGCCTGCCGCTGGTGATGCTCGGCTCCGGGCTGCTGTGGTTCGGCTGGTTCGGCTTCAACGCGGGCTCGGCGCTGGCCGCCAACGGCGTCGCCGCGATGGCGATGGTCAACACCCAGGTCGCCACCGGCGCGGCGCTGGTCGGCTGGCTGATCTACGAGAAGCTCAAGCACGGCGCGTTCACCACGCTGGGTGCCGCCTCCGGCGCGGTGGCCGGTCTGGTGGCGATCACCCCGGCCTGCGGCTCGGTCAGCCCGCTCGGGGCGGTGGCGATCGGCCTGATCGCGGGCGCGGTCTGCGCCGCCGCCGTCTCGCTGAAGTACCGCTGGGGCTTCGACGACTCGCTCGACGTGGTGGGCGTGCACGCGGTGGGCGGGGCGATCGGCTCGCTGCTGATCGGCCTGTTCGCCACCGGCGGGGTCGGCCAGACCGCCAAGGGCCTGTTCTACGGCGGCGGGCTGGGCCAGCTCGGCAAGCAGGCGATGGGCGTGGCGGTGGTCGCGGCGTACTCGTTCGTGCTGTCCTGGCTGCTGGCGAAGGCGGTCGACAAGCTGGTCGGCTTCCGGGTCGCCGAGGAGGTCGAGGTGGCCGGCATCGACCAGGCCGAACACGCCGAGTCCGCCTACGATTTCAGCGCCGTGGGCGCGGGCCTGGCCCGAGCCCTGCCGGGCCTGGGCGGCGTGGCCTCCGCGCCGGTCGCCGTGTCCGCCGAGAAGCCCGCCGAGAAGCCCGCCGAGAAGACCGAGGTCGACGCCCGATGAAGCTCATCACCGCCGTGATCAAGCCGTACCGCCTGGACGAGGTGAAGGCCGCCCTGCAGGCCTTCGGGGTCCACGGCCTGACCGTCACCGAGGCCAGCGGCTACGGCCGCCAGCGCGGCCACACCGAGGTCTACCGGGGCGCCGAGTACACCGTGGACCTGGTGCCGAAGATCCGGATCGAGGTCCTGGTCGAGGACGATGACGCCGACGACCTGATCGACGTCCTGGTGAAGGCCGCCCGGACCGGGAAGATCGGCGACGGCAAGGTGTGGAGCGTCCCGGTCGACACCGCCGTCCGGGTCCGCACCGGCGAACGCGGGCCGGACGCCCTGTGAGGCCCTGACCGATCGGCGGGCCCGCGCCCCCTCCCCACGGGGGGCGCGGGCCCGCCGACGGCGTATCGGCGCCCGGCCGGGTCGCAGGCCGTACGGCGCCCCCGATCGGCCGCTCGGCGGCCCACCTGACGGACGGGACCCACGCGCATGACCACCGAGACCAGCCCCTCCGACCCCTCCGACCACGCCGCCGCCCGGGCCGAGCTGCTCGACCGGCCCGGTCTGACCGGCCGCCCCCGCCGCGCCGCGCTCGCCCGGCTCACGGACGACTGGCTGGCCGGGCTGCTCACCGCCGCCGGCGCCCCCGCCTCCGGTGTCGCGCTGGTCGCCGTCGGCGGCTACGGGCGCGGCGAACTGTCCCCGCGGAGCGACCTGGACGTGTTGCTGCTGCACGACGGCCCGATCGCCCGTGAGCTGCCCGAACGGATCTGGTACCCGGTCTGGGACGCGGGCGCCAAGCTCGACCACTCGGTGCGCACCGTCGCCGAGGCCCGCTCCGTCGCCGCCGCCGACCTCAAGGCCCAGCTCGGTCTGCTGGACGCCCGCCACCTCGCCGGGGACGCGGCGCTCACCGCCGCGCTGCGCTCCGCGGTGCTCACCGACTGGCGCGCCGGCGCCCCCGCGCGCCTGCCCGCGCTGCGCGAGCTGGGCCGGGAGCGGGCCGAGCGGCACGGCGAGCTGTCCTTCCTGCTGGAGCCCGACCTCAAGGAGGCCCGCGGCGGGCTGCGCGACCTCGTCGCGCTGGACGCGATCGCCGCCACCTGGCTCGCCGACGCGCCCCGCGACGGCCTGGACGCGGCCGCGCTGCGGCTGGCCGACGTCCGCGACGCGCTGCACCTGGCCACCGGCCGGTCCACCGAGCGGCTCAGCCTCCAGGACCAGGACCAGGTCGCCGAGCGGCTCGGCGTGCTGGACGCGGACACCCTGCTGCGCCAGGTCTACGAGGCCGCCCGGACCATCGCCTACGCGAGCGACGTCACCTGGCGGGCGGTGGAGCGGATACTGGCCGCCCGGTCCGGCCGGGGCCGCCGGGTGGGTCGGCTGGCCATCCCGTTCACCGGCACCGGCCGGGGCACCGGCGCGGTGGCCCGGGGCGCGGTCGAGCGCCGCCCGCTCGCCGAGGGCGTGGTCGAGCAGGACGGCGAGGCGGTGCTCGCCCAGGCCGCCCGCCCGGCCGCCGACCCGGTGCTGCCGCTGCGCGCCGCGGCTGCCGCCGCGCAGAACGGGCTGACCGTCTCGTACGCGACGGTGCGCAGGCTGGCCACCGAGTGCCGACCGCTGCCGGTGCCCTGGCCGGACGAGGCGCGCGAGCAGCTGGTCACCCTGCTCGGCGCGGGGGAGGCGGCCGTCCCGGTGTGGGAGGCGCTGGAGGCGGAGGGGCTGGTCACCCGGCTGCTGCCGGACTGGGAGCGGGTGCGCTGCCGTCCGCAGCGCAACGCGGTGCACCGCTGGACGGTGGACCGGCACCTGGTCGAGACGGCCGTGCGGGCCGCCGCGATGACCCGCCGGGTGGCCCGGCCGGACCTGCTGCTGGTCGCCGCGCTGCTGCACGACATCGGCAAGGGCTGGCCCGGCGACCACAGCGAGGCCGGCGAGGTGATCGTCCGCGACCTGGCCGTCCGGATGGGCTTCGGCGCCGAGGACACCGAGACCCTGGCGGTGCTGGTCCGCCACCACCTGACCCTGGTCGACACCGCGACCCGGCGCGACCCGGACGACCCGGCCACCGTGGAGGCGATCACCAAGGTCGTCGGCACCCCGGTGGAGCTGGAGCTGCTGCACGCGCTCACCGAGGCGGACGCGCTGGCCACCGGCCCGGCCGCGTGGAGCAGCTGGCGGGCCTCGCTGGTGGACGGCCTGGTGGCCCGGGCCGCCGCCCAGCTCGCCGGGGCCGGCGGGACACCCGTGGAGGGGGCGCCCTCCGCCGAGCAGGAGCGGCTCGCGGTCGAGGCCGCCCGCACCGACGCTCCCGCGCTGTCGCTGCTGGCCCAGGCCTTGGGGTCGGACCCGGGCACCGAGCCGATGGGCGTCGAGCTGACCCTGGCCGTCCCGGACCGGCCCGGCCTGCTCGGCACGGTCGCCGGGGTGCTGGCGCTGCACCGGCTGACCGTCCGCTCGGCGGGGCTGCGCGAGCTGGACCCGATCGGCGCGGGCCCGGTGCTGCTGCTGTCCTGGCGGGTGGCCGCCGAGTTCGGCGAGCTGCCGGAGGCCGCCCGGCTGCGCGCCGATCTGCGCCGGGCCCTGGACGGCTCGCTGGACGTCTCCCGCCGCCTCGCCGAGCGGGACGCCGCCGCCCCGCGCCGCAAGGGCATTCCCACCCCGCCGCCGGTGGTCGCGGTGGCCCCCGCGGTGGCCTCGGCGACCGCGACCGTGCTGGAGGTCCGCGCGCACGACGCCCCCGGGCTGCTGCACCGGATCGGCCGGGCGCTGGACGGGGCGGGGGTGCGGGTGCGCACCGCGCACGTCTCCACGTTGGGCGCGGAGGCCGTGGACTCGTTCTACCTGACCGACGCGGAGGGCCGTCCGCTCACCGCCGAGCGGGCCGGTGAGGTGGCGGCGGCGGTCCGGGCGGCGTTGGGCTGAGAGCCCGCCCGGGCAGGGGTTCCGACGGGGGTTCCCGCAGGGGTTCCGACAGGGGTTCCCGCAGGGGTGGAGACCGTACCCGGGGCGGCCGGATACCCTGGGGGACGACGACCGTACCGATACCGATGCCGCAGAGGACCCGCGCCGACGTGTTCGACACCCTTTCCGATCGCCTCGCAGCGACGTTCAAGAACCTCCGGGGCAAGGGCCGCCTGAGCGAGGCGGACATCGACGCCACCGCCCGCGAGATCCGCATCGCGCTGCTGGAGGCGGATGTCGCGCTGCCGGTCGTCCGGGCCTTCATCAAGCAGGTCAAGGAGCGGGCGCTCGGTGTCGAGGTCTCCGGTGCGCTGAACCCGGCGCAGCAGATCATCAAGATCGTCAACGAGGAGCTCATCGCGATCCTCGGCGGCGAGACCCGTCGCGTGCGGTTCGCCAAGAGCGGCCCGACGGTCATCATGCTCGCCGGTCTGCAGGGTGCCGGTAAGACCACCCTCGCGGGCAAGCTCGGGCACTGGCTCAAGAAGCAGAAGCACACCCCGCTGCTGGTCGCCTGTGACCTCCAGCGCCCCAACGCCGTCAACCAGCTCCAGGTGGTCGCCGAGCGGGCCGGTGTGGCCTTCTACGGCCCGCAGCCGGGCAACGGCGTCGGCGACCCGGTGCGGGTCGCCGAGGACTCGATCGAGTACGCCAAGCAGAAGCAGTACGACGTCGTCATCGTCGACACCGCCGGCCGCCTGGGCATCGACGCCGAGCTGATGCAGCAGGCCGCCGACATCCGCGCCGCGGTGAACCCGGACGAGGTCCTGTTCGTCGTCGACGCGATGATCGGTCAGGACGCGGTCACCACCGCGCAGGCCTTCCTCGACGGCGTCGACTTCACCGGTGTCGTGCTCTCCAAGCTCGACGGCGACGCCCGCGGCGGTGCCGCGCTGTCGGTCGCGCACGTCACCGGCCGGCAGATCATGTTCGCCTCGAACGGCGAGAAGGTCGACGACTTCGACGCCTTCCACCCGGACCGGATGGCCTCGCGCATCCTCGGCATGGGTGACGTCCTCTCGCTGATCGAGAAGGCCGAGCAGACCTTCTCGCAGGCCGAGGCCGAGAAGATCGCCGCCAAGCTGCGCGGCGGCCCGAAGCAGTTCACCCTGGACGACTTCCTGTCGCAGCTGGAGCAGGTCCAGAAGATGGGCTCGATCTCCAAGCTGCTCGGCATGCTGCCCGGCATGGGGCAGATCCGCGAGCAGATCAACAACATCGACGACAAGGACGTCAACCGGGTCGGCGCGATCATCAAGTCGATGACCCCGACCGAGCGTGCCGAGCCGGAGCTGATCAACGGCTCCCGCCGGGCCCGTATCGCCAAGGGTGCGGGTGTCCAGGTCGGCGAGGTGAAGAACCTGGTCGAGCGGTTCTTCGACGCCCGCAAGATGATGTCCGCGATGGCCTCCGGCAAGGGCATGCCCGGCATGCCGGGGATCCCGGGGATGGGCGGCGGCGCGAAGAAGTCCGCCAAGAAGGCCCCGCAGGCCAAGGGCAAGCGCAAGAGCGGCAACCCGCTGAAGCGCGCGCAGGAGGAGGCCGCGGCCGCCGAGCGCCGCGCCCTCGGCGCCCAGGGTCCCGCCGACGGCGGCGCGTTCGGCCTCGGCGCGGGCAAGGGCCCGGCCGACTTCGAGCTGCCCAAGGAGTTCAAGGACATGCTGTAGGCCCCGGCCCGGCTCCGTCCCCGATCGGCCCGTCGTCCCGCATTTCCGGGGCGGCGGGCCGCTCACATGTCCGATGATGTTGGCGTGCGAGTGATGATCAGGGCCCCGAGGGCCGACGACGAGGTTGTGTACGCCGAGGCGGTCCGACGGTCCGCCGAGCACATCGGGCGGTGGAACCCGGTCGAGCCGGATGGTCTGCCGGAGCTGCTGGAGCGCCAGGGGGCGGGGCTGCGCACCTTCCTGATCTTCGACCGGGACACCGGCGGGCTGGTCGGCAAGGTGAACGTCGCCAACATCGTGATGGGCCGGTTCTGCAACGGCGCGCTGGGCTACGACTCGTACCTGCCGTTCGCCGGCACCGGGCGGATGACCGAGGGCCTGCGGCTGGTTCTGGAGCGCTGCTTCGCCCCGCAGTCGGCCGGCGGGCTCGGCCTGCACCGGCTGGAGATCAACGTACAGCCGGAGAACGAGCGTTCGATCGCGATGGCCAAGCGGCTGGGCTTCCGGCACGAGGGCTTCACACCGCGGATGCTGTTCCTGCAGGGGGACTGGCGCGACCACGAGCGCTTCGCGCTGACCGCCGAGGAATGGCCGGGCAGCGTGGCATAACCGCTGGTGGGGGCCGTGGCGCGGCCCGTGGGAGCGGTGGGGCGCGGCGTTGCGGTTGGCTCGTCCGAGCGCCTGTCCGTATTGTCCGGTGGGTGACCGAACCCGTGCCGCCGCGCCAGACTCCCGACCAGCCCTGGCGGTCCGAGGGCGCCCCGCCCCCGCCGCCACCCCGCCGCCGGATGCCCGGCGGCTGGACGGGCCTCATCCTCACCGCACTCGTGGTGTTCCTGATCTCCGACGTGCTGCTGTCCTTCTTCGGCAACGAGGGCACCACCACGATCTCCTACACCGAGTTCAACAACCAGCTGAACAAGGGCAACATCACCAAGATCTACTCCAAGGGCGACGCGATCGAGGGCACCCTCAAGACCGCTCAGCCCAAGCCGGACGGCGGCAAGGGCGACTACACCGAGTTCGACACCCAGCGCCCCTCCTTCGCGGGCGACAACCTGTGGGCCACCTTGCAGCAGCAGGGCGTCGAGGTCACCGCCACCTCACCGGTGCAGCAGCGCAGCTTCCTCACCAATCTGCTGCTCTCGCTCGCCCCGATGCTGCTGCTGATCTTCATCTGGGTGCTGCTCGCCCGCCGGATGGCCGGCGGTCTCGGTGCCGGACCGCTCGGCCGCAAGGCCCCGCCCAAGCCGGTCACCGCCGAGCAGGGCAAGCGGACCACCTTCGCCGACGTGGCCGGCATCGACGAGGTCGAGGCCGAACTCACCGAGGTGGTCGACTACTTGAAGAACCCCGACCAGTACCGCAGGCTCGGCGCCAAGATGCCGCGCGGCGTCCTGCTCAGCGGCCCGCCCGGAACCGGCAAGACCCTGCTGGCGCGGGCCGTGGCCGGCGAGGCCGACGTGCCGTTCTTCTCCGCCTCCGCCTCCGAGTTCATCGAGATGATCGTCGGCGTCGGCGCCAGCCGGGTGCGCGAACTGTTCGCCGAGGCCCGCAAGGTCGCCCCGGCGATCATCTTCATCGACGAGATCGACACCATCGGCCGTCAGCGCGGCGCCGGCGGCGGCATGGGCGGGCACGACGAGCGCGAGCAGACGCTCAACCAGATCCTCACCGAGATGGACGGCTTCTCCGGCTCCGAGGGCGTCATCGTGATCGCCGCGACCAACCGGGCGGACGTGCTCGACCCGGCGCTGCTGCGCCCCGGCCGCTTCGACCGGCGGATCACCGTCAGCCCGCCCGACCGGGAGGGCCGCGCCGCGATCCTGGCCATCCACACCCGGACCGTCCCGCTGGCCGGCAGCGCCGACCTCGACCAACTGGCCAAGGTCACCCCCGGGATGACCGGTGCCGAACTCGCCAACGTGGTCAACGAGGCGGCCCTGCTGGCCGTCAAGCGCAAGCAGGACGCGGTCAACGAGCGGGACCTCTCGGACGCCCTGGAGAAGGTCCAACTCGGCGCCGTACGTCCGCTGGTGATGCCCCAGGAGGAGCGTGAGCGGACGGCCTACCACGAGAGCGGGCACGCGCTGCTGGGCATGCTCCAGCCCGGCGCGGACCCGGTCCGCAAGATCACCATCGTGCCGCGCGGCCGCGCCCTCGGCGTCACCCTCTCCACCCCGGAGAACGACCGCTACTCGTACACCGAGCCCTACCTGCGCGGCCGGATCATCGGCGCGCTGGGCGGGATGGCGGCCGAGCAGGTGGTGTACGGGGTGATCACCACCGGCGCGGAGAGCGACCTGGAGCAGGTCACCAACATCGCGCGCGGGATGGCCGGGCGCTGGGGGATGAGCGAGCGGGTCGGGCGGCTCACCGCGGTGCCCGCGGACCCGCAGGGCGCGTACGGGCTCTCGGCCGCGCCCACCACGCTGGACGCGGTGGACGAGGAGGCGCGGCGGATCGTCGCCGAGTGCTACGAGGACGCGGTGCGGCTGCTGACCGAGCAGCGGCACCGGCTGGACGCGCTGGCGGCGGCGCTGCTGGAGGCGGAGACACTGGACGAGGAGGAGGCGTACCGGGCGGCGGGGGTGCCGCGGAAGGCCTCGGAGGAGGAGGGCGGGTCGGCCTCGGGCGGCGGCCCGGGTTCGTCCCCGGCTTCGGGCTCGGACGGCGACGGCGGGTCGGACGGCGACGGCGGGTCGGACGGGAAGCCGCTCGACCGGGCGTGAAGGCGCCGGCCGGGGGCGCTCGCCGTGATGGCGGGCGCCCCCGGTTTCTTTCGTCCGGCTACTGTCTCCGATCGGTTTCGCTTCCGCTCGTTCCTGTCGCGGACGTCAGATGACTCGCTTGACTCGCTTGACTCGCCACCGGCCCGCTACCGGGGTCGTTCGGCGACCAGGTAGCGGAAGACGTTCTCCATCCGGACCGTGCGGTCCGGGCGCAGGTAGGGCTGCAGCGCCTCCTCCAGCTCCTTGGCCACCAGGGAGGCGCCGGAGAACTCCTCGGCCGCCTCGAACAGCCCGGTGGAGAGCAGGCCGCGGACCGCGCTGTCGAGGTCCGGGTAGGCGAACGGGCAGCTCACCCGGCCGCTGCCGGCCGGGCGCAGGCCGGCCGGGGCGAGCAGGTCCTCCAGCGCGCCGGGCGCGCTCAGCTCGAACGGGTCGCGCGCGGTGGTCCGGCCCGCCATCCGGCGTGCCACGTCCAGCACCGGGGCGCTCTGGCAGCGCTCCGGCGGGCCCCAGGCGGCGAGCACCACGTGCCCGCCGGGGAGGGTGAGCCGGGCCGCCTCGGCGACCACCGGGCCGGGCACGGTGGCGCCGGGCAACTGCTCGAAAACGGTCACCAGCGAATGGGCCGAGCGGGGGACGGCGGCGGTCGGCCGGGACCCGGTGCACACCCGCAGCCGGCGGTCGCGGGCCAGTTCGCGCAGCTCGTCCCGCGGCTCCTGTCCGGCGACCTGGGCGCCCCGTCCGGCCGCGAGCAGCAGGGCCAGTCCGGACCGGCAGCCCAGTCCCAGCACGCTGCTCGCCGGGCCGATCTCCAGGCGGTCGTACACCGCCTCGTAGAGCGGCACCAGCATGCGTTCCTGGATCTCCGCCCAGTCGCGCGCCCGCGCGGGCGCGGCGGCCCCGGGCTGCGGGTGGTGCGGTCGTGCGCCCGCTGGTCGTACGGTTGTGCCGGTCGTCCGAGCTGAAGCCATCGCGGCCTCCCATCCGGTCCTTCGGTGTGCTGCTACGGCTCCCCCAAAGTCCCGCCCCACTCCAGCGAACAGCGGGTCGGGCCCGGCGTCCAGAGGGGTGCAGGGTGGTGCGCGCGTGTCGCGGTCGTGCGCCCCCTGCGGCCGACCGCGGGCCGCCATCCAACGGCCGGGGGTGTGATACCGATTCGAAACCGGGGGCCCCGTCCCCGTACCATTCCGCCCATGGCTAAGGCACCCGTTCTCACCCCTCAGGCGGAAGACTTCCCCCGCTGGTACCAGGACCTCATCAACAAGGCCGAGCTGGCCGACAACGGTCCGGTGCGCGGCACCATGGTCATCCGACCGTACGGCTACGGCCTGTGGGAGCGGATGCAGCAGGAGCTGGACGCGCGCATCAAGAAGGCGGGCGCGCAGAACGCCTACTTCCCGATGTTCATCCCGCAGTCCTACCTGACCAAGGAAGCCGAGCACGTCGAGGGCTTCGCGCCCGAGCTCGCGGTGGTCACCCACGGCGGCGGCAAGCAGTTGGAGGAGCCGGTCGTCGTCCGGCCGACCTCCGAGACGATCATCAACGAGTACTTCTCGAAGTGGGTGCAGAGCCACCGCGACCTGCCGCTGCTGATCAACCAGTGGGCCAACGTGGTCCGTTGGGAGCTGCGCCCGCGCGTCTTCCTGCGCACCACCGAGTTCCTCTGGCAGGAGGGCCACACCGCCCACGCCACGTACGAGGACGCCCGCGACTACGCGTCGATGATCCACACCCAGGTCTACGGCGACTTCATGACCAACGTGCTCGGCATCGACGTCGTGCTCGGCCGCAAGACCGCCAAGGAGCGCTTCGCCGGCGCCATCAACACCCTCACCCTCGAGGGCATGATGGGCGACGGCAAGGCGCTGCAGATGGGCACCAGCCATGAGTTGGGCCAGAACTTCGCCAAGGCGTTCAACACCACCTACCAGCTGCAGGGCGCCGAGCGCGAGTACGTCTGGCAGACCTCCTGGGGCGTCTCGACCCGCATGGTCGGCGGCCTGATCATGTCCCACGGCGACGACAACGGTCTGCGGGTGCCCCCGCGCCTGGCCGCGGTCCAGGCCGTCGTGCTGGCCATCAAGGGCGACGACGCCGTCATCGCCAAGGTCCGCGAGATCGGCGCCGCGCTGGAGGCGGTCGGCATCCGGACCGTCGTCGACGACCGCACCGACACCCCGTTCGGCCGCCGCGCCGTCGACTGGGAGCTCAAGGGCGTTCCGCTGCGCATCGAGGTCGGCCCGCGCGACCTCGAGAACGGCACCGCGATGCTGGCCCGCCGCATCCCGGGCGGCAAGGAGCCGGTCTCCATCGACGCCCTGGCCGCGCTGCTGCCGGGCATCCTGGAGGAGGACCAGGCGCTGCTGCTGCGCCAGTCCCGCGAGCGCCGCGAGGCCCGCACCGTCGATGTCAAGACCCTCGACGAGGCCGTCGAGGCCGCCGCGACCGGCTGGGGCCGGATCTCCTGGGCCGACCTCGGCCCGGAGGGCGAGGCCAAGCTGGCCGAGCAGGGCGTCACGGTCCGCTGCATCGTCGCGGCCGACGGTTCGGTGCCGGAGACGGACGACCAGGACGGCAATATCGCGATCGTCGCGCGTGCGTACTGATGCCTGTTACCTGCAGGTAATGACCGTTGGCGGCGACATTTGCCCGGAATGCGGATGGGTAAGAATCCGGTAACTCTCCCGGACGACTACCGACACCCGACATCCCTACTCACCGGTCAACTGCCGGTATTAACGGAATAGCGGTACGGTGTACGGCCCGTGGCCCTGTCAACTTCGACGGGTTCACGGGCCGTACGTCCTGGGGCGACAGCCCGCCCCTCGGACGGAATTCACGAGGCCCGCCGACTCTGCGACGGGCCGAAACCGGCAGGGGGTTGGTCTTGCGTCAGATCCGGAACACGCAATTCGCGCACAGTCGCGCATTCCTGGGAGTTCCCTGGGAATTCCCGGAGAACGGGAACATGCGGAACATCGGCTCGCTCTGCATCGTTGGTCTAGCGTGAGCACGACACAGCCCCTCGTCCTCGCGGCCGAACTGGCCGCCGCCTGGAGCGACATCCAGGCCCACCACCAGGACCTCCCGGACCTGGCCTCGCCCGAGGCCCTGATCGGCGAGTCCTCCTCGGCCTGTGGCACGCGGCTCGGTTTCGAGCGGCTCCTCCACGAGGCTGCCCACGGTCTGGCCGCGGCCCGGGACATCCGGGACACCTCGCGCGCCGGCCGCTACCACAACCGACGCTTCCTGATGCTGGCCTCCGAGCTGGGCCTGGCGCACCCGGTCGAGCCGCACGCGAGCAGCGGCTTCTCCCAGGTGACCATGCTCAAGGAGACGCAGGAGCGCTACGCCGAGACCATCGAGCGCCTGGACCGCGCCCTCGGCGCGCACCAGGAGGCGGTGGCCGGCGACGGCGCGACCCGTGCCTTCCGCGGTCCGGCCGCCCGGCACGGTTCCTCCGGCGGCGGCGTGCGGGTCAAGGCGGTCTGCGGCTGCGGGCGCAACGTCCGGGTCGTGCCGTCCGTACTGGCACAGGCGTCCATCGTCTGCGGCGCGTGCCAGCAGCCGTTCAAGATCGCATAACCGGGCGGCCGGGACCGGTCGGCGACTGTGCGGGCAGTCGGTGCGCCGGGGCGATCGGACGTTCGGAGTCGGTGAGTCTGTGGGCTGACCGGGAGCGGGGGCTCCCGGTCGAGCCCTGAACCCTGTGTTCCGGGTCCTGGAGCGGCTCCGTCGTGAGCCCCAGTGACCCCCGGAGTGGTCCCCGGGTGGTTCCGTTCGGGGTGGCCTGAGCAGCCGCGTCCGCAGAGGGCGGGTCAAGACCGTTCGCGCCGGTATGGCAGAATGGACAGCTGAGTACTCGGCAGCCGGGCAGGACCCCTCTCTCCTACGGCTGGCGTGTCCCTTGAACGCCCCGCCCCGCAACCCCACGCGGACGGCGAGGACGCTCACCCACGTCAACACCAGGAGAATCCACTCCCGTGGCAGTCAAGATCAAGCTGAAGCGTCTCGGCAAGATTCGCTCCCCGCACTACCGCATCGTCGTCGCCGACGCCCGCACCAAGCGTGACGGTCGCGCGATCGAGGAGATCGGCATCTACCAGCCGACCTACAACCCCTCGAAGATCGAGGTCGACAGCGACCGCGCCCAGTACTGGCTGTCCGTCGGCGCCCAGCCGACCGAGCCGGTGCTCGCCATCCTGAAGCTGACCGGCGACTGGCAGAAGTTCAAGGGCCTGCCGGCTCCGGCGCCGCTGAAGGTCGCCGAGCCGAAGGTCGAGGACTTCTCGCACCTGTTCGCCAAGGCCGTCGCCGGCTTCGAGGACGCCACCACCGGTGTCGCCATCACCCCGAAGGCCAAGAAGTCGGACAAGGCCGAGGCTGAGGCCGACGCCGCCGCCGAGGCCTGATCGTGATCGAGGACGCCCTCGACCACTTGGTGAAGGGCATCGTCGAGCACCCCGACGAGGTGCAGGTGCGTTCGCGCAACCTGCGTCGGGGCAACACCATCGAGGTGCGAGTGCACCCCGATGACCTCGGCAAGGTGATCGGCCGGGGCGGCCGCACGGCGCGCGCTCTGCGCACCGTGGTCGGGGCCCTCGGCGGTCGCAACGTCCGGGTCGACCTGGTCGACGTGGACAACATTCGCTGACGCAGCTGCTCGTTCAGCCGTCGGGCTTGAGGCCGACCGGGACGCATGTCGTCCCGGTCGGCCTTTTTTGCTAGCTGTCTCTGCTTACCTGTCTCTGCCTTCTTGCTCAGCAACTCCAGGAGAACGATCACCGTGCAGCTCGTCGTCGGCAAGATCGGCCGCGCCCACGGCATCAGGGGGGACGTCAGTGTCGAGGTCCGCACCGACGAGCCGGAACTTCGGCTCGGACCCGGTGCCGTCCTGCTCACCGACCCAGCCTCGGCCGGACCGCTGACCGTCGAGTCCGGCCGGGTGCACAGCGGCCGACTGCTGCTGCGCTTCGCCGGCGTCAAGGACCGCAACGCGGCGGAGGCGCTGCGGGGCACCCTGCTCATCTCCGAGGTCGACCCGGAAGAGCGGCCGGACGACCCGGAGGAGTACTACGACCACCAGCTGATCGGCCTCGACGTGGTGCTGCTCGACGGCACCCTGGTCGGCGAGCTGACCGAGGTGGTCCACCTGCCGTACCAGGACCTGCTCACGGTGACGAAGGCCGACGGGACGGAGGTGCTCGTGCCCTTCGTCAGCCAGATCGTGCCGACGATCGACCTGGAGAACCAGCGGGTCGTGATCACCCCGCCAGCCGGGCTGATCGACCCCGAGCAGGCCGAGGTCGCCGGTCGGGCGGCGGCGGAGCCGGAGCCGGAGGCGTCGGGCGGGTCCGCTGATTCCGCCGAGTCCGCTGAATCCGGCGAGTCCACCGATTCGGAGCGGTCGGGGGAGTCGGAGTGACCGTCGAGCAGACCCCCCAGGGCGCTGGACAGGACGCCGGGCAGGGTGCCGCTTCGGGCGTCCAGTCCGGGATGCGGATCGACGTCGTCACGATCTTCCCCGAGTACCTGGAGCCGCTGAACATCTCGCTGGTCGGCAAGGCCCGCGCCCGCGGCCAGCTGGACGTGCACGTCCACGACCTGCGCGAGTGGACCTACGACGTGCACCGCACGGTGGACGACAGCCCGTACGGCGGCGGACCCGGCATGGTGATGAAGCCCGAGCCGTGGGGCGAGGCGCTGGACGCGGTGGCGGCCGGCGGCCCCGAGGGCGAGGTGCCCACGCTGGTCGTGCCCACCCCCAGCGGGCGCCCGTTCACCCAGGAGCTCGCCCAGGAGCTGGCCGGCCGTCCCTGGCTGGCGTTCACCCCCGCGCGGTACGAGGGCATCGACCGCCGGGTGATCGAGGAGGCGGCCACCCGGATGCCGGTGGTCGAGGCCTCGATCGGCGACTACGTGTTGGCCGGCGGCGAGGTCGCGGTGCTGGTGATGGTCGAGGCGATCGCCCGGCTGCTGCCCGGCGTGCTCGGCAACGCCGAGTCCCACCGGGACGACTCCTTCGCTCCCGGCGCCATGGCCGACCTGCTGGAGGGCCCGGTCTTCACCAAGCCCGCCGAGTGGCGCGGCCGGACCGTGCCGGACGTGTTGCTCAGCGGCAACCACGGCAAGATCGCCCGCTGGCGGCGGGAGCAGGCCTTCGCTCGCACCCTGGCCAACCGGCCCGACCTGGTCGAGCGCTGGCAGTACGGCGCCTTCGACAAGAAGGACCGGCAGGCGCTCAGCGTCCTGGGTCTGGCCTGGGACGAGGAGCTCGGCCGATTTCGGTCCGTGGCCGGTGGTGTGGAAGAATAGGCCGCTGCTGTCTGTCGCCGGCCCCCTCCCGTAGGGGGCACGTGGACCGGCGCCCCCGCCACGGGGGGATCGCCGTCAGCCGACGCGGCCCGCAGCAGACCCCATTGTGACGAACTTCCGTGGGCGGCCCGTGGCGCCTGCGATGGAGAGCAACATGAGCAACAAGCTCGCTGCTGTCGACGCGGCCTCGCTGCGCACCGACATCCCGGCCTTCCGTGCCGGTGACACCCTGAAGGTCCACGTCCGGGTCATCGAGGGCAACCGCTCCCGTGTCCAGGTCTTCCAGGGCGTCGTCATCCGTCGTCACGGCGCCGGCGTCGGTGAGACCTTCACCGTTCGCAAGGTCAGCTTCAACGTCGGCGTGGAGCGCACCTTCCCGGTGCACACCCCGGTCGTCGAGAAGATCGAGGTCGTGACCCGCGGTGCGGTTCGCCGCGCCAAGCTGTACTACCTGCGTGACCTCCGCGGCAAGGCCGCGAAGATCAAGGAGAAGCGCGACCGCTGATCCACCGGCCCCCGGCCACGCCGGGGGATCGGAGCGCTCTGAAGGGCCGGGCTGCCGCAAGGTAAGCTCAGCCCCCGATGAGCACGCACGAACCACCCGCGGACCGCGACGGCAGTCCCGCACCCACCGGTGCGGACTCGCTGTCGCGGTCCGCGGTCGTTTCCGGGGGAGTTCCGCGGGACGGTTCCGCGGCGGCTCCTGGTGCCGGCGTCGATTCCGGTGGCGGGGTCCGCGCCGAGGGCGCGGCCGTGCGGGAGCGCGGGCGAGGGGCGGAGCACGACCGGGATGCGGCAGCTGCGGGGGTGTGTGAGGCCGCGGAGCCGGGCGAGAGCGAGCAGCAGCCCGAGGGTGCCCAGCCGAGTGAGGAGCCGGGCGAGGAGCCGAACGAGGAGTCCGGGCGCTCGCGGTCGCGGGACCTGTTGCTGTTGGTCGGGATCTGCCTGGCGGTCCTGCTCCTGGTGAACGCCTTCGTCGCGCGTCCGTTCACGGTGCCCTCCGGTTCGATGGAGGACACCCTGCGGCCCGGCGACCGGCTGATCGCCAACCAGCTCGCCTACGCCTTCGGCGGCCACCCCCAGCGGGGCGATGTCGTGGTCTTCGACGGGACGGGCTCCTTCCTGCCCGAGTCGGCGGAGCAGCCCGGCTTCTGGGACAACGTTCGTTCGATCGGCCGGGACCTCGGGCTGGCCCCGGCCGGGAACACGGTCTACGTCAAGCGCGTGGTCGGCGTCGGCGGGGACCGGGTGACCAGCACCGGCCCGGGCAAGCCGATCACCGTCAACGGCGTGCCGGTGGACGAGAGCTCCTACCTGGCCCCGGGCGACGAGCCGTCGAACGTGGCCTTCGACATCGTGGTGCCGACCGGCAAGCTGTTCGTGCTGGGTGACCACCGGAGCGCCTCCCGGGACACCCGCGACCACCTCGGCGAGCCCGGCGGCGGCTTCGTGCCCGAGGACAAGGTGATCGGCCGGGCGGACTGGGTGGTCTACCCGTTCTCGCGCTGGGCTGTCCTGGACCGGCCCACGGCCTTCGCCGCGATCGCGGGGACGGGTGGTCATGGGGACCAGAGGTAGGGGGCGGGTCGCCGACCGCCCGGCTCCGGAGCCGGATGACAGCGGCCGGGGCGGCGTCGGGCCCGATTCGGCCCCGACGGTCCGCGGCCGCGCCGAGCGTCGTCGCACCGCCCGGCGCGCGGCCCGTCGGCGCAAGCGCTCGCTGCTGCGCGAGTTCCCGCTGATCATCCTGGTGGCGCTGCTGGTGGCGCTGGTGATGAAGACCTTCCTGATCCAGGTGTTCGTGATCCCCTCGGGCTCGATGGAGCAGACCATCCAGGTCGGGGACCGGGTGCTGGTGGACAAGTTGACCCCCTGGTTCGGCAGTGAGCCGCAGCGCGGCGATGTCGTGGTGTTCAAGGACCCGGGTGGCTGGCTGGAGAACGATCGCAAGCCGTCCGACGACGGTCCGGTGCTGGGCGCGGCCAAACACGTGCTCACCTTCGTCGGGCTGTTGCCGTCCGACGACGAGCAGGACCTGATCAAGCGCGTGATCGGCGTCGGCGGGGACACCGTTGAGTGCTGCGACGCGCAGGGGCGCCTCAGTGTCAACGGCCGTCCGGTGGCGGAGCCGTACCTCGCGGCGGGCAACCCGGCGTCCCGGCAGCCCTTCAAGGTGACGGTGCCGAAGGGGCGCCTGTGGGTCATGGGCGATCACCGGGACGTCTCCGCCGACTCCCGTTTCCACATGGGCAATCCAGGACAGGGGACCATCCCGCTGAGCGGTGTGGTCGGTCGCGCGTTCGTGATCGCCTGGCCGCTGGACCGCTTCCATCAACTCGATGAGCCGAGTTCACTCTCCTCTCTTGCCGGGGCTTCGCAGCCCGGCGGAACTACGCCGAAATCGATGGGCGTTGGGCCGGTTCCCATGGAACCTCCGCTCGTTATGGGTGTGTTGGGCATCCTTCCGTTCGTCGTTCGCCGGCCGGCGCGGCCTCCCGAGTGAGCCGCTCCGGCGTTTGAACGGCCGGACCGCGCGTGTGGGACCGCGAGCCGGATGCCCTGGAGTGATAGAGAAGTGCAGGTGCGGCCGGGAGCGGTCCCGGCTGTGCGCCGAGGCCGTGTTGGTGTCAGGGGAGTCTGTTGTGGGCAGCCCTGATGCGTTCATGGTCGTGGCGAGCGTGGTGCCCGCTGTGCGGCACTCTGAGCGCGGGCGCGCGGGCGTCCGCACAGCAGGGAGGAGACGTTGTGGGGGATTTGGTGATCGGCGCCCGCTCGGGCGCCGGGGACCCCGAGGGCTCGGGCGGCGGCCGGGTGACCCGGTCCGCCGATTCCTCGACGCCTTCGGCCGCGGTCGATGACGCGACCGCCCAGACCGCCGATGAGCACGGCACCGGGGCGAAGGGCTCCTCGGAGCCCCGGCGGTCGGGGAGCGAGCCGGCGGACGAGTCGGAGTCGGAGGCTCCGGCCAAGCCGCACAAGCAGCGCTCCTTTCTGAAGGAGCTGCCGATCCTGATCGGCATCGCGCTGATCCTCGCGCTGGTGATCAAGACCTTCTTCGTCCAGGCGTTCTCCATTCCGTCGGAGTCGATGCAGAACACGCTGCAGGTCGGCGACCGCGTCCTGGTGGACAAGCTGACCCCCTGGTTCGGGGCCGAGCCCGAGCGCGGTGAGGTCGTGGTGTTCCACGACCCGGGCGGTTGGCTGAACGACGAGCCGACGCAGCAGAGCGGCAACTCCTTCGTCCGCGGTGTCCAGGACGTGCTCAGTTTCGTCGGCCTGATGCCCTCCGCCAACGAGAAGGACCTGATCAAGCGGGTCATCGCGGTCGGCGGGGACACCGTCGAGTGCAAGGGCGACGGACCGGTCACGGTCAACGGCGTCGCGCTCGACGAGCCGTACGTCTACCCGGGCAACACCCCCTGCGGGACGCAGCCCTTCGGCCCGCTGAAGGTGCCGGACGGCCGCATCTGGGTGATGGGCGACCACCGCGCCGACTCGCTGGACTCCCGCTTCCACATGGACCAGCCGGGTGGCGGAGCCGTGCCGGTGGACAACGTCATCGGGCGTGCCTTCGTGGTGGCCTGGCCGGTCTCCCACTGGTCCACGCTGCCGGTGCCGGACACCTTCGACCAGGAGGGTCTGACAGGGGCCTTGCCGATGGAACCCCCCGTGGCCGGTGCGGTGGGTGCCGTCGCCCTGCTTCCGCTGGTGCGCCGGGCGCGGGCCCGGGCGGACCGCCGGAAGGAGTCCTGAGCTCCACCGGATCGTCCCCAGCTCTTGTGCGGGCCGTGGTACCGACGAGTAATCTGCTCGGACGTGCCACGGCCCGTCGGCGTTTCCGCCCGAGCCGCCGGCGTGCCAGTGGTGTTCTCCGGTCGGCCAGAAGTGGACGGTGTCGATGAGCAGTGTCGTGGAACAGTCGGCCGACCGACCGGCCGTGCCCCCCGCCCGTTCCCGTCGCGGGCCCGCCGCCGTGCTGCAGGGCATCGCGCTCGCGCTCGGGCTGGTGCTGATGATCGGCGGCTTCGCCCTCATCGCGGTCGACTACCGGCCGTACAAGATCCCCACCGCTTCGATGCATCCGATGCTCCAGGCCGGGGACACCGTGCTCGCCCGCAAGGTCGGCGGCGGCGACATCGGCCGGGGCGACGTGGTGGTCTTCCGCGACCAGGCCTGGGGCGGGGAGCTCATGGCCAAGCGGGTGGTCGCGGTCGGCGGGGACACCGTCGCCACCACCGGCAGTGACCAGCGGCTGACGGTGAACGGGCAGCCGGTGGACGAGCCCTACCTCGAGACCCAGGGCCGCCAGGGCGAGTCGTTCAGCGTGACGGTGCCGCAGGGGCGGCTGTTCCTGCTCGGTGACAACCGGCTCGGCTCGCTCGACTCCCGCACCCACCTGGAGGTGGACGGCGGGACCGTCCCGGCCGCCGCGGTCGAGGCCAGGGTCGAGGCCACCCTTCAGCCCTTCGGCCGGATGGGCGTGCTCGACCGCACCACGGCCTTCGACTCCTTCGCGGGCCCGAAGGCCGGCGAGCCCGGGCCGCTGGAGCCGGCCGCCTACGCCAGCGTCGCGGGCGCGGCGCTGATCGTCGTGACCTCGGCGGTGGGCGGGGTGGCGGGCCTGGCCCGCCGGCTTCGCCGGGGGCGCAGCTCCTGAGCGTGGCCGTCGCCGACCGGGCCGCTCTGCGGAACATCGCCCCGGACGGACGCGTCGGGTGGCAGGATCGGTAGCGCCACCGATGCGTACGGAAGGAGTGTGGAGCGCTGCCATGACAGCACAGCGTCGCAGGGCTGCGCGGATCCTGCTGCTGGACGGGCTGGACCGCATCCTCCTTTTCCTGGGCGCCGATCCGGCCGTGCCCGGGGAGACGTGGTGGTTCACGCCCGGGGGCGGCTTGGAGCCGGGGGAGGACGCGCGCGAGGCCGCCGAGCGGGAGCTCGCGGAGGAGACCGGCCTGCGGGGTGTGGACCTGGGGCCCTTGGTGGCGTACGGCACGGTGTCGTTCTCCTTTCAGGGACAGCGCTACGAGCAGGAGCAGTGGTTCCACCTGGCCCGGACTACGGAGACGGGTCTGGACCACTCGGGCATGGGCGAGGAGGAGCACGCCCAGCTGCTCACGGCGCGCTGGTGGACGGTCGAGGAACTGCGGGGGACCGCCGAAACGGTCTATCCGGCCGGACTGGCGGACTTCCTCGGGCGACTGCTGGCGGAGGGCCCGCCGGTCGATCCGGTACGGCTCTGAGCGTGGGTGTGGTGGTCCACAATGGGTGGACGTGACAAGTTGAGGGGACGCCTGGATGAGTGCCGAAGATCTCGAGAAGTACGAGACCGAGATGGAGCTCAAGCTCTACCGGGAGTACCGGGACGTCGTCGGCCTGTTCAAGTACGTGATCGAGACCGAGCGACGGTTCTACCTCACCAATGACTACGAGCTGCAGGTGCACTCGGTCCAGGGCGAGGTGTTCTTCGAGGTGTCGATGGCGGATGCGTGGGTCTGGGACATGTACCGGCCGGCCCGGTTCGTCCGCAAGGTCCGGGTGCTGACCTTCAAGGACGTGAACATCGAGGAACTCGCGAAGAGCGATCTGGAGCTGCCCTCGGACGAGTCCGGCTTCGGGAACTGACGTTGGACGACTCCGTCCCGCGTTGTCCAACCGAATTTCGCGCGACGGGGGCTTCTCACCCCTGCGGGTGACAAAAGTTATCCACAGGCCCGGGTTATCCACAGGGAGTCGGAATTTCCCGGCTTCGTCGCGCACGGTGGTGCAGCCTCCTCGGCGGAGGTGGTCACCATGCAGAACACCATCGCGCAGGACCAGGCCGTACCGAACACGGCCGCAGCCGGGGCGGACACCGGGAAGCGCCCGGACCGCGGCACCAGGAACGGGCTCGGCCGCTATGGGGAGCGGGTCGCCGCCCGCCGCCTCACGGAGGCCGGGCTCCGCATCCTGGACCGCAACTGGCGCTGTGTCGAGGGCGAGCTGGACATCGTCGCCCTCGACGGCGACACCGTCGCGGTCTGCGAGGTGAAGACCCGCTCCGAGCGGGGCTTCCAACAACCCAGCGAGGCCATCGACCGGGCCAAGGCGGCCCGACTGCAACGCTTGGCCGAGCGCTGGATGGCCGAACGCTGGCCCGGCCACTTCGCCCGGCTCGCCGGGCCCGGGTACGACCCCGGGCCAGCCGATCCGCAATGGCCGCCCGCTCCGCCGGGTGGGGTGCGGATCGACCTGGTGGCAGTGGTCAACCGGGCGCGGGGTGCGGCCCTGGTCGACCACCTGCGGGGGGTGGTCTGAGATGGCCTTCGCCCGGACCTGTTCCGTCGCGCTGGTCGGCGTCGACGGAGTGATCGTCGAGGTCCAGGCCGATCTGGAGCCCGGGGTGGCCGCGTTCACCCTGGTCGGCCTGCCCGACAAAGCACTCACCGAGGCCCGCGACCGCGTCCGCGCCGCGGTCTGCAACAGTGGGGAGGCCTGGCCGCAGCGCAAGCTGACCGTCGGCCTCAGCCCCGCCTCGGTGCCCAAGAGCGGCAGCGGCTTCGACCTCGCGGTGGCCTGTGCCGTGCTGGCCGCGGCCGAGCGGCTCGACCCGTCCTCCATCGCCGACCTGCTGCTCATCGGGGAGCTGGGGTTGGACGGCCGGGTGCGGCCGGTCCGCGGGGTGCTGCCGTCGGTGCTGGCCGCCGCCGACGCCGGGTACGTGCGGGTCGTGGTCGCCGAGCAGACCGCGCCCGAGGCCTCGCTCGTCCCCGGGGTGACGGTGATCGGCGTGCGCAGCCTGCGCCAACTGATCGCCATCCTGACCGGGGCGACGGCGCCGGAGGAGCCGCCCGACCTGATCGGCGGCCGGCCGGATCCGCTGATGGCCGGCCTGATGCTGCCCAGCGCCGGCGTGCGGGGCCTGCCCGACGACCGGGCGCTCAGGCTCGACATGGCCGACGTGGCCGGACAGTACGAGGCCCGGCGGGCGCTGGAGATCGCCGCCGCCGGAGGGCACCACCTCTACTTGAAGGGCCCACCGGGCGCGGGCAAGACGATGCTGGCCGAGCGGCTGCCCTCGCTGCTCCCGCCGCTGACCCAGAAGGAGGCGTTGGAGGTCACCGCCGTCCACTCGGTGGCGGGCCTGCTCCCGGCCGGGCGCCCGCTGATCGACACCGCGCCCTACTGCGCCCCGCACCACTCCACCACGATGCCCGCGATCGTGGGCGGCGGCAGCGGACTGCCGAGACCGGGTGCGGTCTCGCTGGCCCACCGTGGGGTGCTCTTCCTCGACGAGGCGCCGGAGTTCCCGGTGCGGGTGCTCGACGCGCTGCGGCAGCCGCTGGAGTCGGGCGAGGTGGTGATCGCCCGCTCGGCCGGGTCCCTCCGGCTCCCGGCCCGGTTCCTGCTCTGCCTGGCCGCCAACCCCTGCCCGTGCGGCCGGTACTCACGGCGGGGCGAGGGCTGCGAGTGCACGCCCGCGATGGTCAGCCGGTACCAAGGGCGGCTCTCCGGGCCGCTGTTGGACCGGGTCGACCTCCAGGTCCAGGTCGCCCCGGTGACCAGGGTCGAGTTGATGGAGCGGGACGCCACGGCGGAGAGCACCGAGACCGTCGCGGCCCGGGTGCTGGCCGCGCGGGAGCGGGCGGCGGCCCGGCTGGAGCACACCCCCTGGCGGACCAACGCGGAGGTGCCGGGCCATGAACTGCGCACCCACTGGCAGCTCTCGTCCGGCGCACTCAACGACGCCGCGCGCCAGCTGGAGCGCGGACTGCTGACCGCCCGCGGCTTGGACCGGGTGCTCCGGGTCGCCTGGACGGTCGCCGATCTGGCCGGCCGCGACCGGCCGGACCAACGGGACGTGCGCACCGCCCTGGTCATGCGCACCGGGGTGGAGCAGGGACTGCCGCTGAACAATCGCCCCTTCGGCCAGCTCGGGGGCATCCCGCCCCAGCGCCGCAGCGGCCCGGACGACGACTGGCCGCCGGTGCGGGAACAACCCCCGGTGAGCGAGGAGGACGCGGCATGAGCCGGCTGTTGAGGGACCCTCAAGCACCGCGAACGGCTGGGCCCGCCACCGCAGCCGAGCCCGCCACCGCGGCCGGACCCGATCCGGAGCGCCTCGCCCGCGTCCTGCTGAACCGGCTCAGCGAACCGGGCGACGCGGTGGTCGGCCGCTGGCTCAGGCAGCTCCCCGCCGTGGAGGTGGCCCGGGCGATCCGGGCGGGGACCGTCCCCGAGCACCCCGGGCTGGACGCCGCCCGGCTCGCCGCCTACCAGGCGCGGCTCCCGGGTCTCGACCCGGCGGACGACCTGAAACGGGTGCGAGCAGTCGGTGGACGCTTCATCATTCCGGGGGACACGGAATGGCCCAGCCAACTGGACGACCTGGGTGACGGACGCCCGATCGGGCTGTGGACCACCGGCACCGCTTCACTCCGGTTGCTCGCCCTGCGCTCGGTGGCGATGGTGGGCTCCCGGGCCTGCACGGCCTACGGCGCCCATGTCGCCGGGGAGCTGTCGGCCCAACTGGCCGAGCGCGGCTGGGTGGTGGTCTCCGGCGCCGCCTACGGGATCGACGCGGCCGCCCACCGAGGGGCGCTCGCCGTCGGAGGGATGACCGTTGGTGTGCTCGCCTGCGGGGTCGACGTCGCCTACCCGAAGGGGAACGCCGAACTGATCCGGCGGATCGGCGTTCAGGGGCTGCTGGTCAGCGAACTCCCGCCCGGGGAGCACCCGAATCGGTTCCGCTTCGTGCTCCGCAACCGGGTCATCGCGGCGCTCACCCGGGGCACCGTGGTGGTCGAGGCGGCCATACGCAGCGGAGCCCTGAGCACGGCCAGACGGGCGCGGGACCTCAACCGCCACACCATGGGCGTCGCCGGCCCGGTCACCTCGGAGCTCTCCGCCGGGGTGCACGCCCTGATCCGCAGCGGCAGCGCCACGCTGGTGACCGACGCGGCCGAGATCACCGAGCTGATCGGGGCGATCGGGGACGACCTGGCGCCGCAGCGCAGCGGGCCGGTACTGCCCCGGGACCTACTGGAGCCGGCGGTGGCCCGGGTGCTGGAGGCCGTCCCGGCCACGGCGGAGGGCGCCCCGGTCGAGCGGCTGGCCCGTCAGTCCGGGCTCTCGCCCGATGAAGTCCTGCAGCGGCTCTACGAGTTGGTCTCGCTCGGCTATGTGGAGCGGCACGGTGCGCACTGGCGCATGGTGCGGAGAAGGAGGTGACCATGAGGAGGGGAGAACACGAGTGCGCCAGGGGAGGACGCGCCGGGACGGCCCGGCTGACCTGCTGATCCGGTTCTTCCGCTCGTATGGCCGGATCCGGTGAGTGAACGCCACCGGATTGAGGGACGACCGGGTGGCGGTAGCGCTTTGCAGTGAGTTGGTCACGCTACGCTCCACCTGCCTTCCCTATCAGCACATGACTCGGCAGAACGGCGCAGACCAACGTATGCCCACACACATTCCCGGACACAGAGTGACCGGTGGCGCTCGGTCCTCGGGAGGGCCGCGGACCGAGCGGCGACCTGCGAATGAGTTCCCCTCCAAGCCGGCGGGGACGATGGGAGGCCTGTCGCGCCAGGGCGGCCGGCCGACGGTGGTGCCCGGTCAACCCGCGGACGCGACCCGCGGCACCGAGCCGACCCACGACAGCGGGGCGGCCGGTGGGGCGGGCGCGCCCGGCGGCGCGACCGTCGACCATGCGCCTCGCCCTCCCGGTAGTGCCACCACCCCTCCCGGCAGCGCCCCCACCCCGGACGGCACCTCCCCACTGGACGGCACCTCCCCACCCGGCGCGACCTCACTGCCCGGCGCCCCGGGGCGCAGCGCACTCGAAGAGCTCTGGCGCTCCTACAAGGGGACCGGCGATCAGCGGCTGCGCGAGCAGCTGATCCTGCACTACTCGCCGCTCGTCAAGTACGTCGCGGGCCGGGTCGGGGTCGGTCTGCCCTCCAACGTCGAGCAGGCCGACTTCGTCTCCTCCGGGGTCTTCGGGCTGATCGACGCGATCGAGAAGTTCGACATCGACCGCGCCATCAAGTTCGAGACCTACGCGATCAGTCGTATCCGCGGCGCGATCATCGACGAACTGCGTGCCCTGGACTGGATCCCCCGTTCGGTGCGGCAGAAGGCGAAGGCCGTCGAACGGACGTACGCGACGCTGGAGGCCCGGCTGCGCCGGACGCCGCACGAGCCCGAGGTCGCGGCCGAGATGGGCATCGCGATCGAGGACCTGCACGCGATCTTCAGCCAGCTGTCGCTCGCCAACGTGGTGGCCCTGGACGAATTGCTGCACCCGGTGGGTGAGGGCGGCGACCGGCTGAGCCTGATGGACACCCTGGAGGACCACGGCGCGGACGACCCGGTCGAGGTGGCCGAGGACCGCGAGCTGCGGAGACTGCTGGCTCAGGCGGTCAACACCCTCCCCGAGCGGGAGAAGACCGTGGTGACGCTCTACTACTACGAGGGACTCACCCTCGCCGAGATCGGACAGGTATTGGGGGTGACGGAGAGTCGAGTGAGCCAGATCCACACCAAGTCCGTCCTCCAGCTCCGCGCCAAGCTCTCGGACATCCGTTAGCGCGCACCGGATCCGCCCGGCGGGCCTGTACCTCGCCCGAATGCGCGGCGCCGTACCGGCTGCGGGTACGGCTCCGTACAGTGGGTGCGTGCCGAAGATCCGAGCGGCCACGGTGGCCGAGCATCGCCAGCTGCAGCGGGCAGCCCTCCTCGACGCTGCCCGCACTCTGCTCACCGAGGGCGGCATGGAGGCCCTGACCTTTCCCGGGCTCGCGGCGCGCACCGGGCTGGCGCGTTCCTCGGTCTACGAGTACTTCCGCTCCCGCGCCGCCGTGGTCGAGGCGCTCTGCGAGGTGGACTTCCCGCTCTGGGCGGCCGAGATCGAGGCCGGGATGGAGAGCTGCGACACCGCCGCCGAGCAGATAGAGGCGTATGTCCGGGGCCAGCTGGCGCTGGCCGTCGACCCGAGGCACCGGGCGGTCGTGGCGATCTCCGCGCTGGAACTCGACGAGGCTGCGCGGGAGCGCATCCGGGCGGCGCACGGTCGTCTCGTCGGCCTGGTCGTGCAGGCGCTGGAGGACCTCGGGCATGAGCAGCCCCGACTCGCCGCGGCGCTGCTGCAGGGGATCGTGGAGGCGGCCGTCCGCCGGGCCGAGCAGCCGGCCTCCGGCGAACGCGCGGGCTGCCCGGCCGAGACCCCCGAGACCACCGAGGCGATCGCCGACGCCGCCGTCGCCCTGGCGCTGCACGGCCTCGCCCGCGCCTGAGCCGCCGCCCGCGCCTGAGCCGCCGCCCGTGACAGAACCACGGTCCGTGACAGGGCCGCTCGGCGTTCCGCCCACCGGCCCCGTTCCGCTCACCGGCCCCGTTCCGCTCACCGGCCCCGTTCCGCCCACCGGCCCCGTTCCGCCCACCGGCCCCGTTCCGCCCACCGGCCCCGTGCCGTCCACCGGCCCCGTTCCGCCCACCCGCCCCGCGCCGCCCAGTGGTAGAAGCCGTGCCGTGCCCGCGCCGAGCAGGGCCAGCGGATCGAGGTAGCGGCTGCCGCGCAGCAGCCCCCAGTGCAGGCAGTCCCGTGCGCCGCAGTGCCGTCCGTCCGGGGCGAGCTGCCCGACCACCTGCCCGGCGGTCACCTGGGTGCCGACCGGGAGGGTGCCGGTGACGGGCAGGTAGGTGGTCCGGAGCGGGGGAGTCCCCGAGCCCGGGTGGGCGACGGTCACCACCGGCCGCCCAGCCACCAGGCCGGAGAACGCGACCACCCCGGCGGCCGCCGCCCGTACCTCCGCCCCGGGCGCGGCGGCGAGGTCCACTCCCCGGTGTCCGGCCGCCCAGGGTTTCGCCGGCGGTTCGAACCGCCGGAGCACCCCACCGGGCCCGCCCACCGGCCAGGCCCGCGCCGCCGCACCCCGTTCGGGCCCGTCCCCGGTCGCGCCGGCCGCGGCCCCCGCGCCGCCGGACAACCCGAGCACCGTCGTCACCACCAGCACCATCCCGGCGAAGACGGCGAACACCCCTCGAACCCCACTGAGCCCAGTCATGCCCCGAGGCTCGCCGTGCCCCCGGCCTCACACCACCCACGTCCGGATTCCTGTGGACAAACCGCCCCCACCTCCGACCGGTGTCCCTCCGGCGGGTGTACGGACGCCGCCATCCGGTGTACAAGCGGCAGGCCGGCACCGGATCGTGGGCAGGCGCCCAGCCGAAGCGCATCCGGTCCGCACCGCCCTCCCGACGCCGCGGACCCGCCCGCCGCAGCCGTTTCCCAGACTTCTCCAACGCCCTCCGCAGGCCTTCCGCCGCTCGCGAAGTCGCTCGCCCCTCGGGGCTTCCCGTACACTTCACACGCGACCCGGTCCACCGGGTCGACTTCGCACGCCCCGCCACCGGTGGTCGGACGCGGTTCATCCGCAGCCCCGCCAGGTGCGAGTGCCGCTCGGTCCGCCGAGCCCGACCGGTCCCCGGACCGAGCGGGTGGAGCGGCTCGGCACGTTCGGGGCGTCAGGCGTGGCTGTCACCTGGCCGCCACGGACAAACCGAGACTGACCCGGCCGTAGGCGGTCACCCGACGGGAGACCCCACGGGAACGCCACAGCCGGGCCGTAACACCTGAGGAGCACGGCAATGGCCGTCGTCACGATGCGGGAGCTGCTGGAGAGCGGCGTCCACTTCGGTCACCAGACCCGCCGCTGGAACCCGAAGATGAAGCGCTTCATCATCACCGAGCGCAACGGCATCTACATCATCGACCTCCTGCAGTCGCTGAACTACATCGACCGCGCCTTCGAGTTCATCAAGGAGACCGTTGCCCACGGCGGCAGCGTCCTCTTCGTCGGTACGAAGAAGCAGGCCCAGGAGGCCATCGCCGAGCAGGCCACCCGCGTGGGCATGCCCTACGTGAACCAGCGCTGGCTCGGCGGCATGCTGACCAACTTCTCGACCGTCTACAAGCGCCTGCAGCGCCTGAAGGAGCTCGGCGAGCTGGACTTCTCGGACGTGGCCGGCTCCGGCCTCACCAAGAAGGAGCTCCTGGTCCTCCAGCGCGAGCACGACAAGCTGGAGAAGACCCTCGGCGGTATCCGCGACATGCAGCGCGTTCCCAGCGCTGTCTGGATCGTGGACACCAAGAAGGAGCACATCGCGGTCGGCGAGGCCCGGAAGCTCAACATCCCGGTCGTCGCCATCCTCGACACCAACTGTGACCCGGACGAGGTCGACTACAAGATCCCGGGCAACGACGACGCGATCCGCTCCGTCACCCTGCTGACCCGCGTGATCGCCGACGCCGTCGCCGAGGGCCTGAAGGCCCGCGCCGGTGTCGCCAAGGGCGACACCAAGGGCGACACCAAGGCCGAGCCGGGCGCCGACCAGCCGCTGGCCGACTGGGAGAAGGACCTCATCGAGGGCGAGAAGAAGGCCGAGGAGGCCCCCGCCGCCGCCGCCGAGGCTCCGGCCGAGCAGGCCTGACGTACCAAGGGTGAGGGGTAACCGCCGGTACGAAGCCGGCGGGTGCCCCTCTCTCCCGCACCGGGACCGAACCACCGGTCCCGGTGCCACCCCACGCAGACACGCGAGACGCGAGAAGAGATTCACACCATGGCGAACTTCACCGCCGCGGACGTCAAGAAGCTCCGTGAGCTCACCGGCGCCGGCATGATGGACTGCAAGAAGGCCCTGGACGAGGCCGAGGGCAACGTCGAGAAGGCCGTCGAGCTCCTGCGCATCAAGGGCCAGAAGGGCGTTGCCAAGCGCGAGGGCCGTGACGCCTCCAACGGCGCCGTCGCCGCGCTGATCGCCGAGGACAAGAAGTCCGGCGTCCTGGTCGAGCTGAACTGCGAGACCGACTTCGTCGCCAAGGGCGAGAAGTTCGTCGAGGTCGCCGACGCGATCGCCGCCCACGTCGCCAAGACCACCCCGGCCGACCTGGACGCCGCCCTGGCGTCCGAGATCGAGGCCGGCAAGACCGTCCAGCAGTTCGTGGACGAGGCCAACGCGAGCCTGGGCGAGAAGATCGTCTTCCGTCGCTTCGCCCAGTTCGACGGTGACGGCTACGTCGCGGTCTACCTGCACAAGACCAGCCCCGACCTGCCGCCAGCCGTCGGTGTCCTGGTCGAGCTGGACAAGGAGAACGCCGAGGTCGCCAAGGACGTCGCGCAGCACATCGCCGCCTTCGCGCCGAAGTTCCTGTCTCGCGAGGACATCCCGGCCGAGGACCTCGAGAACGAGCGCCGCGTCGCCGAGGCCACCGCTCGCGAGGAGGGCAAGCCGGAGGCCGCCCTGCCGAAGATCGTCGAGGGTCGCGTCACCGGCTTCGTGAAGGAGAACTCCGTCCTGGAGCAGGCCTTCGCCAAGGACAACAAGAAGACCGTCGCCAAGGTCCTCGAGGAGAACGGCGTCGCCCTCAAGCGCTTCGCCCGCTTCCGCGTCGGCGCCTGAGCCACGTTCCACCTGGTCCCCGGCCCCTTTAGGCTGGGAACCGCCCCCGCCCGCTGACCAGGGCGGGCGGAACGCCGAACGGGCTCACCCAGCGCCAACCGTCCATGGGCGGGCCGCTTCGGCACCATGAACGACGAGGAGGCCATTGCCGTGCAGGACACCGAACCGGTTCCCGCGGCAGTGGCCTCCTCGCGTGTACACGCAGGCCGGGTATCCGCACACCCAGGCCTGTGAACCAGCAGGTGCAAAAAGGAGAAGTCCATGCAGGAGACGCAGGAGACCGCGCAGGACCCCAAGGCGGGCTCGCGCCGCCGGGTGCTGCTGAAGCTGTCCGGTGAAGCCTTCGCCGGTGGCGGCGGGCTCGGCGTCGACCCGGACGTCGTGCACGCGATCGCTCGGGAGATCGCCACGGTCGTCCGCGCCGGTACCGAGGTCGCGGTGGTCATCGGTGGCGGCAACTTCTTCCGGGGTGCCGAGCTGCAGGTCCGTGGCATGGACCGGGCCCGCTCGGACTACATGGGCATGCTCGGCACCGTCATGAACTGCCTCGCGCTGCAGGACTTCCTGGTCAAGGAAGGCATCGAGACCCGGGTCCAGACCGCGATCACCATGGGCCAGGTCGCCGAGCCGTACCTGCCGCTGCGGGCCGTCCGGCACCTGGAGAAGGGCCGTGTGGTGATCTTCGGTGCCGGTATGGGCATGCCGTACTTCTCCACCGACACCACGGCCGTCCAGCGCGCCCTGGAGATCCACGCCGACGTCCTGCTGATGGGCAAGAACGGCGTGGACGGCGTCTACGACTCCGACCCGCGGACCAACCCGGACGCGGTGAAGTTCGACGCGCTGGAGTACTCCGAGGTCATCGCGCGTGACCTGAAGGTCGCCGACCTCACCGCGATCACGCTGTGCAAGGACAACAACCTCCCGATGCTGGTCTTCGAACTGCTGGCGGAGGGCAATATCGCGCGCGCGGTGAAGAGTGAGAAGATCGGCACACTCATCAGCCAGGATTCCGTCCGGGCCTGAGCAGCAACCAGCCGTACGGGACGGCGTCCGCCGCGACCGGCCCCGACGCCGACACCGGTCGGGACAACAGCAGATGAACCGGACAGGGAGACCACAGTGATCGAAGAGACCCTCCTCGAGGCCGAGGAGAAGATGGAGAAGGCCGTTTCCGTCGCCAAGGACGACCTCGCGGCCATCCGCACCGGCCGTGCCCACCCGGCGATGTTCGCCAAGATCGTCGCCGAGTACTACGGCGCCGTGACTCCCATCAACCAGCTGGCCTCGTTCTCGGTGCCGGAGCCCCGGATGGCGGTCGTCTCGCCGTTCGACAAGACCGCGCTGAAGGCCATCGAGCAGGCCATCCGCGACTCCGACCTGGGCGTCAACCCGTCGAACGACGGCTCCATCATCCGAGTGGTGCTGCCTGAGCTCACCGAGGAGCGCCGCCGGGAGTTCATCAAGATCGCCCGCACCAAGGGCGAGGACGCCAAGGTTTCGATCCGTTCGGTGCGCCGCAAGGCCAAGGACGCCATCGACAAGCTGGTGAAGGACGGCGAGGTCGGCGAGGACGACGGCCGCCGCGCCGAGAAGGAGCTCGACGACACCACGGCCAAGTACGTGGCCCAGGTCGACGAGCTGCTGAAGCACAAGGAAGCCGAGCTGCTCGAGGTCTGATGAACGACGCCCCTGACGCCCCTGGCTACTGGGGCCCGTCCGACCAGCAGTTCCAGCCCTACCGCCCGGCGCCGCAGCCGCAGGCACCCCGGCCGTCGGCCCAGCCGACGCCGGGGTACGGCGAGCACCCGGCGCCGGCCCAGGGGCACGCCGTCCCGGGGCATGCGGTTCCGGGGCACGCGGTTCCGGGGCATCCCGCCCAGGGACACCCCGGCCACCCGGGCGGCCAGGCCGCCCACCAGGGTGCGCCGAGCGCTGTCCCGGGTGACCAGGACCTCCGTTCGGATCACCCGCAGCAGCCTCCGGTGTACTGGGGCGGCGACGCGGAGGAGACCCAGGTCATGCCTCCCGTACCGGCCGATCCCGGCCCGCGTTCCGGCATGCCCGACCACGGCCCCGCTCAGGGCCCGTCGACGCCGTACGGCCAGGCGGCCCCCGGCCAGCACACGGCGCAGGGTCGGCCGGCGGCCCCCGGTCAGCCGGCCGAGCCCGGCTCGGGCCCGGCTCGGGAGGCCGGCCGGCTGACCGGCGGCCCGCTGTTCCGGGACGAGCAGCCCGAGACGGCGCCGCCGGGTGTGACGGAGACGGTCGTGCTGCGCGCGATAGCCGACGGCGTCACCACCGTTCCCGCCCCCGGTCCCGGCGCCCAGCCGTACCCGGGGGCTCCGGTGCATCCCGTGCCGCCGCAGAGCCACCAGGCGGCCAAGCAGCCCCACTTCGTGCCGTCGTCCCACCCAGGGCAGGAGACACCCGTGGCCGCCCAGCCCGCCCCGCAGCCGGAGCCGCGTAAGCAGCGCGGTGGCCGTAACCTCCAGGCCGCCATAGGCGTGGGGGTGGGTCTCGGGGCGGTGATCGTCGCCTCCCTGTTCGTGGTCAAGGCGCTGTTCCTGGTCGTCGTGATGGCCGCGGTCGCGGTCGGCAGCTGGGAGCTGACGACCCGGCTCGCCGAGCGCAAGCAGATCAAGGTGCCGCTGATCCCGCTGCTGGTGGGCGGCGTCGCCATGGTCGCCACCGGCTACTGGGCCGGGATCCAGTGGGCTGCGGCCTCGCTCGCGCTGACCGGGCTGGCGGTGATGGTCTGGCGGATGGCCGAACCGCCGGAGGACTACCTGCGGGACATAACGGCGGGTGTGTTCACCGCCTTCTACGTGCCGTTCCTGGCCACCTTCGTGGCGATGATGCTGGCGGCCGACGACGGCCCCCAGCGGATCGTGCTCTTCCTGATCGTCACGATCTGCAGCGACACCGGGGCCTACGCCGTGGGCTACAAGTTCGGCAAGACCAAGCTGGCCCCGACGATCAGTCCTGGCAAGACCCGCGAGGGCCTGGCCGGCGGCATCGGTCTGTCGATGCTGGCGGGCGCTCTGCTGATGCAGCTGATCATCGACGACGGCAGCTGGTGGCAGGGCCTGATCCTGGGCGGCTGCGCGGCGGTCACCGCGACCCTGGGCGACCTGGGCGAGTCGATGATCAAGCGCGACCTCGGGATCAAGGACATGGGCACGCTGCTGCCCGGCCACGGCGGCATCATGGACCGGCTGGACTCGCTCCTGCCGACCGCCCCGGTGGTCTGGCTGCTGCTGGCCGCCTTCGTCGGCAGCTAGCGCGAGAGCTCACCGTGAGGGCCCCGGACGCCAGGCGTCCGGGGCCCTCGCGCGTCTGCGACACTGGAACAACCATGCCTAAGCCCGGAGAACTCACCTTTGTCGCGCCGCGCGGCGCCAAGCCCCCGCGACACCTCGCCGACCTGAGCCCCGCCGAGCGCAAGGAGGCCGTCGCCGAGCTGGGCGAGCAGCCGTTCCGCGCCAAGCAGCTCTCCAACCACTACTTCGGCCGGATGTCGAACGACCCGGCCAGCTGGACGGACATCCCCGCCGCCAGCCGGGAGAAGCTCACCGAGAGCCTGCTGCCCGAGCTGATGTCGGTGGTGCGGCACGTCTCCTGCGACGATGACGCCACCCGCAAGACGCTGTGGAAGCTGTTCGACGGCACCCTCGTCGAGTCGGTGCTGATGCGCTACCCGGACCGGGTCACCATGTGCATCAGCTCGCAGGCCGGCTGCGGCATGAACTGCCCGTTCTGCGCCACCGGCCAGGCCGGGCTGACCCGCAACCTGTCCACCGCCGAGATCGTCGAGCAGATCGCCGCCGGGATGCGCGCGCTCAAGACCGGCGAGATCCCGGGCGGCGAGGCGCGGCTGTCCAACGTGGTGTTCATGGGCATGGGCGAGCCGCTCGCCAACTACAACCGGGTGCTGGCCGCGATCCGCCGACTGACCGACCCGGCCCCGGACGGCTTCGGGCTGTCCCAGCGCGGCATCACGGTCTCCACCGTCGGCCTCGTCCCGGCGATGAACCGGCTGGCCGACGAGGGCCTCAGCTGCCGTCTGGCGCTGTCGCTGCACGCCCCGGACGACGAGCTGCGCGACGAGCTGGTCCCGGTGAACACCCGGTGGAAGGTCGCCGAGGTGCTGGACGCGGCCTGGAACTACGCGGAGAAGTCCGGTCGCCGGGTCTCCATCGAGTACGCGCTGATCAAGGACATCAACGACCAGGCCTGGCGCGCGGACCTGCTCGGCCGGCTGATCAAGAACCACCGGGTGCACGTCAACCTGATCCCGCTGAACCCGACCCCGGGTTCCAAGTGGACGGCCTCCCGGCCGGAGGACGAGCGCGAGTTCGTCCGTCGGCTCCAGTCGCACGGCGTGCCGACGACCGTCCGCGACACCCGCGGCCAGGAGATCGACGGCGCCTGCGGCCAGCTGGCCGCGGCCGGCTAGGAGCTAGCGCAGTCCGGCGGCCGCCAGTGCGGCGGTCGCCCCGCCGGTCAGCAGCAGCGCGGTGCCGACCGCGAGGGTGCGCAGCGCGACCGCGCCGAACAGCAGCCGGGGCGAGGCGCCGAGGCGCAGCAGTGCGTCGGTGACCTCGCTGCGGTCGGTGCGGACCTCGGCCAGCCGGGAGACCACCGCGGCGGCCGCACAGCCGAGCACCAGGCAGGCCTCGACGGCGGGCAGCGCGTCGGCGCTGTCGGGTGTGCCGATCCAGTAGCGGATGGTGGTGAGCACCAGCGCGACGGTGAGGGTGAGGACGGCCAGCGGCGGCCCGAGCCGCCGGGCCTGGGCAGTGAGGCCGCGTCCGGCCAGCAGCCGCAGCGGGGTGGGCCGACCGATCGCGAGCAGCCGCCCGGTCCAGGCGAGCAGCGGGCCGGTGAGCAGCGCGAGGCCGAGCGCGCTGGCGGCCCAGCCGCCGAGGGCGGCGGTGCTGGTGGTGCCGAGTCCGGCGGGCAGGTGGATCGGGCGTCCGTCGGCGGCGGCGTCGGGCCGCAGTGCGATGAGTTCGAGCGCGGCGCCGATCACCACCAGCCCGATCGGCAGGGCGATCCGCCAGACGCCGAAGTCGGTCCGGACGCGGGTGCGGCCGCCGGGCAGGGTGTCGGCGACGGGTACCGCGCAGGCGGCGGCGATGCCGGCGGTGAGCGGGACCAGGGCGAGCAGGGTGACCGGTGCGGCGGCCGGCAGCGGCACGCCCATGCCGAGGTCGGGGGCGAGCGAGGGCCCGGCGATGTCGTTGCGCAGCACCAGGAAGAGCAGCAGGGTGAGCACGCTGCCGAGGGTGCAGGCGAGGGCGACCTCACCGGCGATCAGGGTGCGGATCCTGCGGGAGCCGGTGCCGGCGGCGGTGAGGCCGGCGATCCGCTCGGGCCGCCGGGCGGGCACCGAACGGGCGGCGACGGCCGCGAACCAGGCGACGGCGGCGAGCGGGGGCAGGCACCAGAGCAGCCGGATCAGCGCGTCGGTGCCGCCGAGCGGGTCGCTCAGCGCCCGGCCGAGGGAACGCAGCAGGAAGGCGGCGACGACGCCGGCGGCCAGCGCGGTGAGCAGCCAGCGGCCGAGGTCGGGCACCCGGTAGCCCCGGGCCAGACGGAGGTAGAACACGTCGACTCTTTCAGCGGCTGGGCCTCGTCAGCGGCGGGTGGCCGCGACGGCGGACGCACCGGTCGTCCCCGGGGCGGCGGTGCCGCGCGGGACGGGGGCGGCGGGGGCGGTGAGCCGTCCGTCGACGAGGGCGACGGTACGGTCCGCGAACCGGACGAGCTCGGGGTCGTGGGTGGCCAGCACGAGGGTGAGCTGGTGCGAGCGGGCCGCGCTGGTCAGTATCCGCAGGACCTGGTCGGCGGCCTCGCGGTGCAGCGGGGCGGTGGGGTCGTCGGCGAAGACGACGGGCGGCAGCGGGGCGAGGGCGCGGGCCACGGCGATCCGCTGGCGCTGGTTCTGGACCAGCCGGTCGGGGCGCTGTCGGCCGATCTCGCCGACGTCGAGGCGCTCCAGCCACTCGTCGGCGGCGGTGTAGGCGGCCTTGTTGCCGGCCCCGGCGAGCAGCAGCGGCAGGGCGACGTTCTCGCGGGCGGTCAGTTCGGGGACCAGATGCGGTTCGGAGCCGACGAAGCCGAAGCGGTCGCGGCGCAGCCGTTCGCGGCCGGACCGGCCGAGGGTGTGCACGGGGGAGCTGTTGAACCAGACCTCGCCCTTGTCGACCGTGAGCTGGGCGGAGAGGCAGCCGAGCAGGGTGCTCTTGCCGGAGCCGCGCGGGCCGGTGACCGCGAGCACCTCGCCCTCGCGGACGCCGATCGAGATGCCGCGCAGGGCGGGCGTGCCGTAAAGGGACTTGACGATCCCTCGGGCCCACAGCACGTCGTTGTCAGGCGGTGCCGCTGACATGAGGTTCCATCCTGGGTGCCGCAGGGATATGACAGTCGTCAGATTAGAACGACCGGGGCCGGTCGCGGTTGCGGCGCACTGGTCCATCACGGGCAAATCACCCGCATTCAGGCATGTTTGGTCGTACGACTGTGATGTTGCCGGGCCACCGGGCCGGGACGCCGAAGGGCGGCCCCGCGGGGAGCGGGGCCGCCCTTCGGCGGAGGGTGGGGAAGAAGGCTCAGGGGATCAGAGCTTCGCCCACGCGTCGGTGAGGCTGGTCCGCAGGATCTGCTCGATCTCGTCGAAGGTCGACTGGTCGGAGATCAGCGGCGGGGCCAGCTGGACGACCGGGTCGCCACGGTCGTCGGCGCGGCAGTACAGGCCGTTGCCGAAGAGGGCCTTCGAGAGGAAGCCGTAGAGCACGCGCTCGGTCTCCTCCTCGTTGAAGGTCTCCTTGGTGACCTTGTCCTTCACGAGCTCGATGCCGTAGAAGTAGCCGTTGCCGCGGACGTCGCCGACGATCGGCAGGTCGCGCAGCTTGCTGAGGGTGCCCAGGAAACGCGACTCGTTGTCGAGCACGTGCTGGTTCAGGCCCTCGCGCTCGAAGATGTCGAGGTTGGCGAGCGCCACGGCGGAGGAGACCGGGTGGCCGGCGAAGGTGTAGCCGTGCAGGAAGGTGTTGTCACCCTTGTAGAACGGCTCGGCGATGCGGTCCGAGATGATCGTGGCGCCGATCGGGGAGTAGCCCGAGGTCATGCCCTTGGCGCAGGTGATCATGTCCGGCACGTAGCCGAACTTGTCGGCGCCGAACATGGTGCCGAGGCGGCCGAAGGCGCAGATGACCTCGTCCGAGACCAGCAGCACGTCGTGGCGATCGCAGATCTCGCGCAGGCGCTGGAAGTACCCGGGCGGCGGCGGGAAGCAGCCACCGGCGTTCTGCACCGGCTCGACGAAGACGGCGGCGACGGTCTCGGGGCCCTCGAAGAGGATGGCCTCCTCGACCTGGTCGGCGCACCAGCGGCCGTACGCCTCGGGGTCGACGGTGCCGTCGGGGCCCTCGAGGTAGTGCGGGGCGCGGTAGATGTTGGTGTTCGGGGCCTTGTGGGTGCCCGGCACCAGCGGCTCGAACGGGGCCTTGAGGCCCGGCAGGCCGGTGATGGACAGCGCGCCCTGCGGGGTGCCGTGGTAGGCGATGGCGCGGGAGATGACCTTGTACTTGGTCGGCTTGCCGATCAGCTTGAAGTACTGCTTGGCGAGCTTCCAGGCGGTCTCGACGGCCTCGCCGCCACCGGTGGAGAAGAAGACCTTGTTCAGGTCGCCCGGGGCGTAGTTGGCCAGGCGCTCGGCCAGCTCGACGGCCTTGGGGTGCGCGTAGCTCCAGATCGGGAAGAACGCGAGTTCCTTGGCCTGCTTGGCGGCGACCTCGGCGAGCTCGGTGCGGCCGTGACCGGCCTGCACGACGAACAGGCCGGCCAGGCCGTCGATGTACTTCCGGCCCTTGTCGTCCCAGATGTACGTGCCCTCGCCCTTGACGATGGTCGGCACGGGGGAGTTCTCGTACGACGACATGCGGGTGAAGTGCATCCACAGGTGGTCGTAGGCGGTCTTGGAAAGGTCCTTCTGCGCCGGGTCGGCTGTCATCGGGTGCCCCAGGTGTAGGTCTGTTTCCGGAGTTTCAGGTAAACGAAGCTCTCGGTGCTCCGCACGCCGGGAAGCGCGCGGATGCGCTTGTTGATCAGTTCGAGCAGGTGCTCGTCGTCCTCGCAGACCAGTTCGGCCAGGAGGTCGAACGAGCCTGCGGTGCAGACGACGTAGTCGACCTCGTCGAGGGCGGCCAGCGCGTCGGCGACGGGCTCGATGTCGCCCTCGACCCGGATGCCGACCATCGCCTGGCGGGTGAAGCCGACGGTGAGCGGGTCCGTGACGGCGACGATCTGCATCACGCCCTGGTCGAGCAGCTTCTGGACGCGCTGTCGTACGGCCGCCTCGGACAGGCCGACGGCCTTGCCGATGGCGGCGTACGGGCGGCGCCCGTCCTCCTGGAGCTGCTCGATGATCGCCTTGGAGGCGGCGTCGAGGGGAACGCTCGCGTTCCGGTCGCGGTTGGCCACGCGGCCACTGTGCCTGATCGCTCCCCTGTTCGCAAGCGAGGAAACTGCTGATTTCGTCGCGATCTTGGAAATTGCATGCGGATTTCATCGCACACACGGGCTGGGCCTGTCGATCCCGACAGTCTTGCGGCTACCCTGGCACGGTACGCGCGCGCCCCCGCAGGGCGGCGCGCATTCCGCCACCAGTGGACCGCGCCACTTCGGGCCCGGCCACTCGGCACCCTTCGTAGGCCGGACCCGCCGACGTACCATGGCGCCGGAATCTGCAATGCCGCAGGCCCAGACCGAGGAGAGACCCGTGAGCGACCTTCGCACGCTGCGCAACTACATCAACGGTGAGTTCGTCGACGCGGCTGACGGCCGCACGCTCGACATCGTGGACCCGACCACCGGCGAGGTGTACGCGACGTCGCCGCTGTCCGGTGCCGCTGACGTGGACGCGGCCATGGCCTCGGCCGCCGCCGCGTTCCCGATCTGGCGCGACGCCACCCCGAGCACCCGGCAGAAGCTGCTACTGAAGATCGCCGACGCGGTCGAGGCCCGGGCCGACGAGATCGTCGACGCCGAGGTGCGCAACACCGGCAAGCCCCGCGCGCTGACCCTCTCCGAGGAGATCGGCCCGATGGTGGACCAGATCCGCTTCTTCGCCGGCGCCGCCCGCCTGCTGGAGGGCAAGGCCGCCGGTGAGTACATGGACGGGATGACCTCGATCATCCGCCGCGAGCCGGTCGGCGTCTGTGCCCAGGTTGCGCCGTGGAACTACCCGATGATGATGGCGGTGTGGAAGTTCGCCCCGGCCATCGCCGCGGGCAACACCGTCGTGCTGAAGCCCTCGGACACCACCCCCGCCTCCACCGTGCTGCTGGCCGAGATCATCGGCGGCGTCCTCAAGGACCTGGAGCTGCCGGCCGGCGTCTTCAACGTCATCTGCGGTGACCGCGAGAGCGGCAAGCTGATGGTCGAGCACAAGACCCCGGCGATGGCCTCCATCACCGGCTCGGTCCGGGCCGGCATCCAGGTCGCCGAGTCCGCCTCCAAGGACGTCAAGCGCGTCCACCTGGAGCTGGGCGGCAAGGCCCCGGTCGTGGTCTTCGAGGACGCCGACATCGCCGAGGCCGTCGAGGGCATCTCGGTGGCGGGCTACTTCAACGCCGGCCAGGACTGCACCGCGGCCACCCGCGTGCTGGTGCACGAGTCGATCCACGACGCCTTCGTCGAGGCGCTGGCCAAGGCCGCGGCCGAGACCAAGACCGGCGGTGTGGACGACGAGGACGTGCTGTACGGCCCGCTGAACAACGCCAACCAGCTGAAGCAGGTCGCCGGCTTCATCGAGCGCCTGCCCGCCCACGCCAAGGTCGAGGCCGGTGGCCACCAGGTCGGCGACAAGGGCTACTTCTACGCCGCGACGGTCGTCTCCGGCCTGCAGCAGGACGACGAGATCATCCAGAACGAGGTCTTCGGCCCGGTCATCACCGTGCAGAAGTTCACCGACGAGGACCAGGCCGTCGAGTACGCCAACGGCGTCGAGTACGCGCTGGCCTCCTCGGTGTGGACCAAGGACCACGCCCGCGCCATGCGGATGTCGCGCCGCCTGGACTTCGGCTGCGTCTGGATCAACACCCACATCCCGCTGGTCGCCGAGATGCCGCACGGCGGCTTCAAGAAGTCCGGCTACGGCAAGGACCTGTCGGCGTACGGCTTCGAGGACTACACCCGGGTCAAGCACGTCATGACTGCGATCTGATGATCGTCTGAACTGACAAGGGGCCCGGGTCTTTTCGATCCGGGCCCTGTCGCTTTGCACCCTGTCGGCGGGTCGCGTGACCGACTGACAGGATGGAACTGCACTTGGGCGGCGGGCGGCCCTAGCCTTACCGGCATGAGCATCCCCACCGCTGACTCAGCCGCCGGCCAGGCCGTCAAGGCCGCCGACCGCGCGCACGTCTTCCACTCGTGGTCCGCCCAGGCGCTGATAGACCCCCTCGCGGTGGCCGGCGCCGAGGGCTCGTACTTCTGGGACTACGACGGCAACCGCTACCTCGACTTCTCCTCGCAGCTGGTCAACACCAACATCGGCCACCAGCACCCGAAGGTGGTCGCCGCGATCCAGGAGCAGGCGGCGAAGCTCTGCACCATCGCGCCCGGCTTCGCGGTCGAGTCGCGAAGCGAGGCCGCCCGGCTGATCGCCGAGCGCACCCCGGGCGACCTGGACAAGATCTTCTTCACCAACGGCGGCGCCGAGGCCAACGAGAACGCCATCCGGCTGGCCCGGCTGCACACCGGCCGGCAGAAGGTGCTGTCCACCTACCGCTCGTACCACGGCGCCACGGCCAACGCGATCGCCCTCACCGGCGACCCGCGGCGCTGGGCCAACGAGACCGGCGTCTCCGGCGTGGTGCACTTCTGGGGCCCGTACCCCTACCGCTCCAACTTCCACGCCGAGAACGAGGCGCAGGAGTGCGAGCGCGCGCTGGATCACCTGGAGCAGGTGCTCGCCTTCGAGGGGCCGGGCACCGTCGCGGCGATCATCCTGGAGACGGTGGTCGGCACCGCAGGCATCCTGGTCCCGCCGGCGGGCTACCTGGCCGGGGTGCGGGAGATCTGCGACCGCTACGGGATCGTGTTCATCCTCGACGAGGTGATGGCGGGCTTCGGCCGCACCGGCGAGTGGTTCGCCGCCGACCACTGGGGGGTCACCCCGGACCTGCTGACCTTCGCCAAGGGCGTCAACTCCGGCTACGTGCCGCTGGGCGGCGTGGCGATCAGCGCCGAGATCGCGGCCACCTTCGCCGAGCGGGCCTTCCCCGGCGGGCTCACCTACTCCGGCCACCCGCTGGCCTGCGCCTCGGCGGTGGCCACCCTCAACACCATGGCGGAGGAGGGCATCGTCGAGAACGCCAAGCACATCGGCGAGACGGTGCTCGGCCCCGGCCTGCGCGAGCTGGCCGAGCGGCACCCCTCGATCGGCGAGGTGCGCGGCCTGGGCGTGTTCTGGGCGCTCGACCTGGTGCGGAACCGGGAGACCCGCGAGCCGCTCGTCCCGTACAACGCCGCGGGCGCGGACAACGCGCCGATGGCCGAGCTGGCCGCCGCCTGCAAGCAGCGCGGGCTCTGGCCGTTCGTCAACATGAACCGCTTCCACGTCGTTCCGCCGTGCACCGTCACCGAGGAGGAGGCCAAGACCGGCCTCGCGGTGCTGGACGAGGTGCTGTCGCTCACCGACGCGCACACTGTCTGACGTACCTACCAGGACGGCCCCGGGCACCCGTGTGTCCGGGGCCGTCCCACGCTCCGGAAGGCCCCACATGTCCAGCAGCTCCACCCTGCCCCGTCGTTCCGCCCCGAGCCGCCCGCAGGGCCCCGCACGCATACGCCGACGTTCCGTGCTCGGCGGGGCCGCGCTGCTCGGCGCCGGGACGCTGACCGGCTGCGGCATCCCGTCGGCGTACGTGGCCGAGGACCGCCGTTCGGCGCCGGACCGCTCGGAGAGCGACAAGCGGCTGAACTTCTCCAACTGGACGCAGTACATCGACAGCGACGACCGGGGCAAGCGCCCGACCCTGGACGCGTTCAGCGAGAAGACCGGGATCGCGGTCACCTACACCGAGGACATCAACGACAACGACGAGTTCTTCGGCAAGATCAGCCCGGTGCTCACCCAGGGCGTCGACCCGGGCCGGGACCTGATGGTGATCAGCGACTGGATGGCCGGGCGGTACGTCTCGCTGGGCTGGGTGCAGGAGATGGACCGGGCCAACCTGCCCAATGTCACCACCAATCTGGACCCGCAGCTGGCGAATCCGGCCTTCGACCCCGGGCGCAGGCGCAGCGTGCCCTGGCAGTCCGGGATCACCGGCATCGCGTACAACCGCAAGGCGCTCGGCCGGGAGCTGAAGTCCACCGCGGACCTGTGGGCACCCGACCTCAAGGGCCGGGTCACCCTGTTCGCCGGGCTGGACGAGGCGCTCGGGCTGCTGATGCTCTCCCAGGGCGCGGACATCACCGCCTTCAGCGACGACGACGCGCACAGGGCGATGGACCTGGTGCAGAGGATGGTCGACACCGGTCACGTCCGCCGCTTCACCGGCAACGACTACACCAGCGACCTCGCCTCCGGCGCGGCGGTCGCCTGCCAGGCCTACTCCGGTGACGCCGTCCAACTCACCGCCGAGAACCCGGACATCGCCTTCGTGGTGCCGGAGGAGGGCGGCGAGCTGTGGGCGGAGAGCCTGATGATCCCCAACCGGGCCGTGCACAAGCGCAACGCCGAGCTGCTGATCGACTACTACTACCAGCCCGAGGTGGCCGCCGACCTCGCCGCGGCCGTCCAGTACATCTGCCCGGTGCCGGCCGCCCGCGAGGTGCTGGCGGACAGCGGCGACAAGGAGAAGGCCGAACTCGCCGAGAACCCGCTGGTGTTCCCGACCGAGGAGATGCGCGCCCGGCTGCACAGCATGCGCGACGTCACCTCGGCCGAGCGGCCCGGGCTGCACAAGGTCTGGGGGCACATGACCGGAGTCTGAGGGGGCCGGGGTGTGACCGCCGTCGATCAGCGGCGGACGGCGTCCAGGGCGAGCAGCGCCACGTGCAGGGACAGGCAGGACTCCACCTGGTCGAGGTCGACGCCCAGGATGCGCTCGACCTTGTGCAGCCGGTCGTAGAAGGACGGCCGGGACAGGTGCGCGGCGTCGGCCGCCGCCGACTTGTTCCGGCCCTGCTCCAGGTAGATCCGCAGCATCTGCACCAACTGGCCGTTGTGCTCGGCGTCGTGGGCCAGCAGCGGGCCCAACTCCCGTTCCACGTAGGTCTGCAGACGGGCGTCGTCGCGCAGCAGGTGGAGCAGGCCGCGCAGCCGGACGTCGGGCAGCCGGTAGTAGGAGGCGGTCCGGCCGCCGCCGGGCGCGTCGTGCAGGGCGGCGTCGGCGACCTGGGCGGCCTCCAACAGGGTGCGCCGGGCGTCGCGGACCGAGCCGACCGAGGAGCCGACCGCGACCACCGGCCCCGGGGCGTCGGAGCCCTCCCGGCCGGCCTCGGCGGACATCCGGCGCAGGGTGGCCGAGAAGGAGTCCAGCGCGGCGTGCTCGTCCTGCTGGGCGCCGAGCGCGATCAGCAGGCCCACACCCTCGTCGTCCAGCGCGCCGACCAGGGCCGAGAGCCGGCAGGCCCGGACCGCGCCGGCGGCCAGCTCGGTGAAGTCGCGCAGTCGGGCCTGCGCCTCCAACGCGGCCGGGATCGGCCCGCGGCGCTGGCGCAGCACCGCGCCGACCAGCCGGCGGCCCTCCAGCGGGACGCCGAGCGCCTGGGCGCGCAGAGCCACCTCGGAGACGGTCAGCGCGTGGGTGAGGATGCCGGAGAGCAGGGTGCGGTGGGTCTGTCGCTCCAGGCTCTCCCGGTCGCGCACCACCAGCCGGTTGAGCGCCAGCGCGGAGGCGCCGCGCTCCAGCAGCATGGCGTGCGGGTGGGTCTCGCCTTCGGGCAGCGGGCCCGGTTCCTGGATCAGGACCAGCCGGCCCCAGTCCTGGCCGCGGGCGCCGACGGTGGTGACCAGCCAGCCGCTGCGCGGGTCGTGGCCGGTGCGGCCGGGCGGACGGACCCCGCGTGAGCGGCGCTCCCAGTCCTCCAGCAGCTCGACCTCCGGGCGTCCGGCGGAATCGTGGGCGAGCACCTGGTGGGCCAGGTTCTCCAGGACCACCGGCGCGCCCGCCATCCGGGCCACCTGACGGATCACCTCCGGCGCCTCGGCTCCCTCCACCACCAGCTCGTTGAACACCTGGTGGACCGACTCGGAGACCCGCAGCTGCTCCAGCTGGGCGTTGACCACCAGGGCGTGCACGGCCTCGGTGACGGCGACGAAGCGCACCTCGCGGCGGAGCGTGATCAGCGGCAGCCCGCGCTGCTCGGCGGCGTTCACCAGGGCGCGCGGCAGCGAGTCGAAGTAGCGCCGACCGAACTCGACCACCAGTCCGGCCACGCCGACCTCGTCCAGGTCGCGGACGTAGCGGGCCAGGCCCTCGCGGTCCTCGGGCAGCGCGATGCCGGTGGTCAGCACCAGCTCGCCGCCCTGCAGCATCCCGGCGACGTCGGGCAGCTCGCTGACGTGGACCCAGCGGACCGGCCGCTCCAGGCGGTCGGCGCCGGCCACCACCTGGGGCAGGCCGCGCCGCATCACCTCCAGGTCGAGTACTCGGGCGACGGTGGGGAGCATCGCGGGCCTCCAGGGCCGGGGAGGGCCAGAGTGGGGATCGGAGTGGGCAGAGTGTCAGGTGAATCATCCATCGCGGCGACGACCTGTTGCCCTGCGAGGGGCCTTGCACTCTGTAAGGCCCTTTGTGTCGAGACTGTCGAAGTGACCCTTGTCACGTCAACCCCGCACCGGGCAAGGTCAGCGGGACCGCAGACCCCCACGGCGGAAGCACGGCCCCGCAGCGTGCGGTCGAACCGCCGGCACTTGGAGGAACCAGATGGACCTGACCGACTTCGGCGCGGGCGCGCAGTACATCGCGGGCCGTCAGACGCGGGGCGGCGGCGAACCCTTCCAGGTCGTCAACCCCGCTGACGGCAGCGTGGTCGAACAGGTCGCACTGGCCACCGCCGCCGACGTGGACACCGCCGTCGCCGCCGCGAAGGCCGCCCTGCCCGGCTGGTCCTCCGCCACCCCGGGCGCCCGGTCCGAGGCGCTCACCCGGCTGGCCGCCGTACTGGCCGACGCGGCGGAGGACCTCGCCCGGGTGGAGACCGCGCAGACCGGCAAGCCGGTCAAGCTGGCCACCGAGTTCGACGTCCCCGGCACCATCGACAACACCGCCTTCTTCGCCGCCGCCGCCCGCAACCTGGAGGGCAAGGCGGCCGGCGAGTACTCCGGCGACCACACCTCCTACGTACGGCGCGAGGCGATCGGCGTGGTCGGCTCGATCTCGCCGTGGAACTACCCGCTGCAGATGGCCGCCTGGAAGATCCTCCCGGCCGTCGCGGCGGGCAACACCATCGTGCTCAAGCCGGCCGAGCTGACCCCGCTGACCTCGCTGATGTTCGCCCGGGCCTGCACCGAGGCGGGCATCCCGGACGGCGTGGTCAACGTGGTCACCGGCGCCGGGCGCACGGCCGGCGAGCACCTGGTCGCCCACCCCGACGTCGCGATGGTCTCCTTCACCGGCTCCACCGCGGTCGGCAGGCGGGTCGCCGAACTCGCCACCGCGAGCGTCAAGCGCACCCACCTCGAACTCGGCGGCAAGGCCCCGTTCGTGGTCTTCGACGACGCCGACCTGGACGCCGCGGTGCACGGCGCCGTCGCCGCCTCGCTGATCAACGGCGGCCAGGACTGCACCGCCGCCACCCGCGCGTACGTCCAGCGCCCGCTGTACGACGCCTTCACGGCCGGGGTGGCCGAACTGTACGCCGCGATCCGGATCGGCGACCCGCGCAATCCGCACACCGACCTCGGCCCGCTGGTCTCGTACACCCACCGGGACCGGGTGGCCGGCTTCGTGGAGCGCGCCCGCTCCTACGCCACCGTGGTCACCGGCGGCTCCGCGCCGCAGAAGGGCCACGACGGCTCCGACCTCGGCCGGGGCGCCTACTACGCGCCGACCCTGATCACCGGCGCGGCCCAGGACAGCGAGGTGGTCCAGGGCGAGGTGTTCGGCCCGGTGCTGGTGGTGCTGCCCTTCGACGACGACGACGAGGGCCTGCGGCTGGCCAACGACACCCCGTACGGCCTGGCCGCCTCCGCCTGGACCGGCAATGTGCACCGCTCGCTGCGCGCCACCCGGGAGATCGCCGCCGGGTGCGTCTGGGTCAACGACCACATCCCGATCATCAGCGAGATGCCGCACGGCGGGTACAAGGCGTCCGGCTACGGCAAGGACATGTCCCAGTACTCGCTGGACGAGTACACCCAGGTCAAGCACGTCATGTTCGACACCACCGCGGTGGCCCGCAAGGACTGGCACCGCACCGTCTTCGGAGACAGATAACCCCCGGACCACGGGTGCTTCCCCCACGCGCCCTTCATCCCCCAGGAGGCCCGTTCCATGGCGTTCAAGGCGTTCAACGAGCTCACCGACGGTCTGCCCGAACCGGTCCGCAGGGCCTGGGAACGCAGTCTGACCGGCGGTCGGGCCGCGGTCGGCCGCCGCACCCTGCTACGCGCCGCCGCGCTGACCGCCGGGGCGGGCACCCTGGCCGCCTGCGGCATCCCGGCGGCGCCCCGGGCGACCGGCGACTCGACCGCCAACGCCGCCAAGGACCTCTCGGACAGCGAGAAGGAGGTCGACTTCTCCAACTGGCCGCTGTACGTGGACACCGACGAGAAGGACAAGCAGAAGCACGGCACCCTGGACGCCTTCACCGCGGCCACCGGCATCGAGGTCAAGTACAACGAGGACGTCAACGACAACGTCGAGTTCTTCGGCAAGGTCAAGCCGCAGCTCGCGTCCGGCCAGGACACCGGCCGCGACCTGATGGTGCTCACCGACTGGATGGCCGCCCGGCTGATCCGGCTCGGCTGGGCGCAGAAGCTCAACCCGGCGAACGTCACCACCGCGATCACCACCGTCGAGCCCCGCTTCCGCGCCCCCGACTGGGACCCGGGCAGGCTCTACTCCTACCCGTGGGCCGGCATCCAGACCGTCATCGCGTACAACCGGAAGGCGACCAAGGGGAAGGAGGTCACCAGCGTCTCCCAGCTGCTGGATGACCCCGACCTCAAGGGCCGGGTCACCTTCCTGTCCGAGATGCGCGACAGCATCGGGATGGTCCTGCTGGACATGGGCAAGGACCCGGCGAAGTTCAGCGCGGACGACTTCGACGGAGCGATCACCCGGGTGCAGAAGGCCGTCGACAGCAAGCAGATCCGGCGCTTCACCGGCAACGACTACGGCCAGGAGCTCTCCTCCGGCGACATCGCCGCGTGCGTCGCCTGGGGCGGCGACCTGATCCAACTGCGCGCCGACAACCCGGACATCGAGTTCGTGATCCCGGAGAAGGGCTACCTCTCCTCGACCGACAACATGCTGGTCCCGGCCAAGGCGCGGCACAAGACGAACGCGGAAAAGCTGATCGACTTCTACTATCAGCCGAAGATCGCGGCGCAGCTGGTCGCGGGCATCGGCTTCGTCTCCGCCGTCACCGGGATGAAGGACGAGCTCGCCACCCTCGCCCCGGACAGCGCGGCCAACCCGCTGGTCGTACCCACCCCCGAGATGGCGGCCAAGGCGCACGTGTTCCGCACGCTCGCCGAGGGCGAGGAGAGCGACTTCGAGCAGAAGTTCTCCAAGCTCATCGGCGCCTGACCCCCGCTCACGGCAGAGATCCCAGGAAGACACCCCATGACAGACCAGCTGCGCGACGCGGCCGGCGGCGACGTCCGCCTCACCGGCATCGGCAAGACCTACGGCTCCTTCACCGCTGTCCACCCGCTCGACCTGACCGTCCCTCAGGGTTCCTTCTTCGCCCTGCTCGGCGCCTCCGGCTGCGGCAAGACCACCACCCTGCGCATGATCGCCGGCCTGGAGGAGCCCACCTCCGGCACCGTGCTGATCGGCGGACAGGACGTCACCGCCCTGCCCCCGTACAAGCGGCCGGTGAACACCGTCTTCCAGAGCTACGCGCTCTTCCCGCACCTGGACATCTTCGAGAACGTCGCCTTCGGCCTGCGCCGCCGCGGCCGGAAGGACGTCAAGAAGCAGGTCGACGAGATGCTGGAGCTGGTCGAGCTCGGCCCGTACGCCCGGCGCAAGCCGCACCAGCTCTCCGGCGGCCAGCAACAGCGCGTCGCGGTCGCCCGCGCCCTGATCAACCACCCCCAGGTGCTGCTGCTGGACGAGCCGCTCGGCGCCCTCGACCTCAAGCTGCGCCGCCAGATGCAGCTGGAGCTCAAGCGGATCCAGACCGAGGTCGGCATCACCTTCGTGCACGTCACCCACGACCAGGAGGAGGCCATGACCATGGCCGACACCATCGCGGTGATGAACGGCGGCCGGGTCGAGCAGCTGGGCGCGCCCGCCGAGCTGTACGAGAACCCCGCCACCACCTTCGTGGCCAACTTCCTCGGCCAGTCCAATCTGCTGCCCGCCGAGGTCACCGGCGGTGCGGGCGCGGACCTGCTGCTCACCGTGGCCGGCGCCCGCCTCGCGGTGCCGAAGGCCCGCTGTGCCACCGACGCCAAGCGGGTCCACCTGGGCGTGCGCCCGGAGAAGATCACCATCACCCACGCCTCCGAGAAGGTCGCCGAGGGCCGCAACGAGCTGGCCGGCACGGTCGTCGACTCCAGCTTCATCGGCGTCTCCACCCAGTACGTGGTGCGCACCGACGGGGGCCAGGAGGTCACCGTCTTCGAGCAGAACATGGAGCGCGACGCCCGGATCGTCCCCGGCGCCAACGTGCTGCTGCACTGGAACCCGGCGCACTCCTTCGCCCTGGACGCCTCGCAGGCGATCGACGCGGGCACCGCGGAGGAGGCCGTATGACCGCCACCACCCCGGCCGCGCCGCCGCAGGCCGTACCCCCGGATCGCGGCCCGCTGCCGTCGAAGGAGCCGAAGCCCAGGCGCAAGCTCACCCCGTACTGGTTGCTGCTGCCCGGCATCGCCTGGCTGGTCGTCTTCTTCGCCGTGCCGATGGTCTACCAGGCGTCCACCTCGCTGCAGACCGGCTCGCTCGAAGAGGGCTTCAAGGTCACCTGGCACATCTCGACCTACTGGGACGCCCTGGTCGAGTACAAGTGGCACTTCGTCCGCTCGTTCTCGTACGCGGCGATCGCCACCGTGCTCTGCCTGGCCATCGGCTACCCGCTCGCGTACACCATCGCCTTCAAGGCGAACCGGCGCTGGCGCAACGTCATCCTGATCCTGGTCATCGCGCCGTTCTTCACCAGCTTCCTGATCCGCACGCTGGCCTGGAAGACCATCCTGTCCGACGGCGGCCCGGTGGTCGGAGCGCTCAACACCCTGCATGCCCTGGACGTCACCAACGCGCTCGGCCTCACCTCCGGGGACCGGGTGCTGGCCACCCCGCTCGCCGTGGTCTGCGGCCTGACCTACAACTTCCTGCCGTTCATGATCCTGCCGCTGTACACCTCGCTGGAGCGGATCGACCCCCGGCTGCACGAGGCCGCCGGCGACCTGTACGCCCGGCCGTTCACCACCTTCCGCAAGGTCACCTTCCCGATCTCGCTGCCCGGCGTGGTCGCGGGCACCCTGCTCACCTTCATCCCGGCCTCCGGCGACTACATCAACGCCCAGCTGCTGGGCTCGCCGAGCGAGCAGATGGTCGGCAACGGCATCCAGAAGCAGTTCCTGAACGTGCTCGACTACCCCACGGCGGCCGCGCTGAGCTTCATCCTGATGGCCCTGATCCTGGGCATGGTGACGGTCTACATGCGCAAGGCCGGGACGGAGGAACTGGTCTGATGTCCCGGATTTTCAAGTGGATCCGCGCCCACCTGGTGGTGCTGGCCGGCCTGCTGGCCCTCGCCTACCTGGTGCTGCCCAACCTGGTCGTGCTGGCCTTCTCGTTCAACAAGCCGGTCGGCAAGTTCAACTACGAGTGGAACGAGTTCTCCACCGACGCCTGGACCAACCCCTGCGGCGTGGCCGACATGTGCCAGTCGCTCTCGCTCAGCCTGCAGATCGCGGTGCTCGCCACCATCGGCGCCACCGTGCTCGGCACCATGGTCGCCTTCGCGCTGGCCCGCTACCGCTTCCGCGGCCGCTCGGCCACCACCGCGATGATCTTCCTGCCGATGGCCATGCCCGAGGTGGTCATGGCCGCCTCGCTGGGGACGCTGTTCCTCAACATGCGCATCCCGTTCGGCTTCACCACCATCCTCATCGCGCACATCATGTTCTGCCTCAGCTTCGTGGTGACGGCGGTCAAGGCACGGGTGATGAGCATGGACCCGAGGCTCGAACAGGCCGCCCAGGACCTCTACGCGACCCCCACCCAGACCTTCCTGAGGGTCACCCTGCCGCTGGCCGCCCCCGGCATCGCCGCCGGGGCGCTGCTCAGCTTCGCGCTCTCCTTCGACGACTTCATCATCACCCAGTTCAACTCGGGCCCGACCACGGTCACCTTCCCGATGTTCGTCTGGGGCGCCTCGCAGCGCGGCATCCCGGTGCAGGTGAACGTCATCGGCACCGCGATGTTCGTCGCCGCGGTCGCGCTGACCGTCGCCGGACAGTGGCTCGGCAACCGTCGGAAGGCCACCGCCTGACGGAACGCCTGGCGGAAGGCCCGGCGTACCGCCGGCACGCGACCCGACGCACGGTCGGTCAGCGGCGGCTCGCAACTGTCATCTATCCGTAGAAAGTGGCTGATAATGCATGGACTCCGCCCGCGCACTCAGTGACGCCAGGCCCACCCCCTTCTGGCTGGAGGACCCCGGCCGGCCGGAGGCGCTGCCCGCCCTGGTCGGCGACACCACCTGCGACCTGCTGGTCGTCGGCGGCGGCTACTCCGGCCTGTGGACCGCCCTCATCGCCAAGGAACGCGACCCCTCGCTGGACGTCGTGCTGGTCGAGGGCAACGAGGTCGGGTGGGCCGCGTCCGGGCGCAACGGCGGATTCTGCGCGGCCAGCCTCACCCACGGCTTCGGCAACGGCCTGCAGCGCTGGCCCGCCGAACTCGCCCAGCTGGAACGCCTCGGTGCCGCCAACCTCGACGGCATCGAGGCCGCCGTCAAGCGCTACGGCATCGACGCCGAATGGGAGCGCACCGGCGAGATCGACGTCGCCACCCAGCCCCACCAGGTCGAGGAACTGCACGAGATCGCCGAGGCCGTCGCCCGGTACGGCTTCGACATCACCGTCCTGGACGCCGACCAGCTGCGCGCCGAGGTGAACTCGCCGACCTTCCTCGGCGGCCTCTGGGACAAGCAGGGCGTGGCGATGGTCCACCCCGCCAAGCTTGCCTGGGGCCTCAAGGACGCCTGCCTGAGCCAGGGCGTCCGCGTCTACGAGCACACCCGGGCCACCGACCTGCGGGAGTACGGCAGCGGCATGGCCGCCCGCACCCCGTACGGCCGGGTGTTCGCCCGCCGGGTCGCGCTCGGCACCAACGTGTTCCCGTCCCTGCTCAAGCGCGTCCGTCCGTACGTCGTGCCGGTGTACGACTACGCGCTGATGACCGAACCGCTCAGCGAGGAGCAGCTCGCCGCGATCGGCTGGCGCGGCCGGCAGGGGCTCGGCGACAGCGCCAACAAGTTCCACTACTTCCGGCTCTCCGCCGACAACCGGATCCTCTGGGGCGGCTACGACGCGGTCTACCACTACGGCGGCCACGTCCGGCACGAGTACGACCAGCGGCCGGAGACCTTCCGCACCCTGGCCACCCACTTCTTCCGCTGCTTCCCGCAGCTGGAGGGGCTGCGCTTCACCCACGCCTGGGGCGGGGCCATCGACACCTGCAGCCGATTCTCGGCCTTCTTCGACACCGCGTACCGGGGCAAGGTCGCCTACGCGGTCGGGTACACCGGGCTCGGCGTCGGCGCGACCCGCTTCGGCGCCGAGGTGATGCTCGACCTGCTCGCGGGCGAGCGCACCGAGCGCACCTCGCTGGACATGGTGCGCTCCAAGCCGCTGCCGTTCCCGCCCGAACCGGTGCGCTGGGCCGGGATCGAGATCACCACCCGCTCGCTGGAGCGGGCCGACCGCAACGGGGGCCACCGCAACCTCTGGCTGCGCACGCTCGACCGGCTGGGGCTCGGTTTCGACAGCTGACCCCGCTCCGGGCGTCCCGTGATCCGCTGACGCGACCCGTGTCAGGCGATCCGGGCCGTGCGACCTGGTTCATGTGACCTGGTTCATGCGACCCGTGTAAGAGGGACCCGCCGTCCGCCTCTTGTCGGTGACGGCGGGTCTCGGTTTCCCGCCGTGCCCGACCAGGACGAACGGCAGGAAGCGGGGACACGACATGGAGAGCACCGGAATGCACTGGCTCGCCCAGGCGGCACCGGACCCGGAGGTCTTCCGGGCACAGTGGGAACGCACCGGGCTGGGCCTGATGCCGCTACCGGCCGGACGCCGCTGGGACGTCCTGTCCGTCCCCGGACGGCTCGGCCGCCCGGCCCTGGACGTCCTGGACAGCGGCTCCTGGGGTCCGGTCCTCACCGACCTCGGCGACGAGCACGTCAGCTTCCTGGTGCCGGTCGGCACCGCCGCCCGCTGGGTCGGCACCAGCGTGCGCTGCGCGGGGGAGGGCACCTGGATCGTCGTCCCGCACCCCGAACGCAGCAGCCGGGCCGTGCGCTGGCTGGTCCCGCCCGACGGCTCCGGGCGACTCAACGACCCGGTGCTGCTGGAGCTCGTCCTGCACGAGGCGGCGGCCGGGCTCACCGGCTGGTGAGCAGCCGCGCGTTCCCCGGCACGGCGCGCGGTGCGGGCGGTCGCGTCAGACTGGACGCGTGACCACCGCTCCGCACACCGTCGACGCCTCGCTCCGGCCGGGCCCCGCCCAGCTGCGCCTGGCCGCCCTCGCCGCGCCCGCCTGCGCCCGGTACGGGCTGGCGTTGGCCGGCGGGCACGCGCTGCGCGCCCACGGGGTCATGGCCTGCCCGCAGGACGGGCTCACCCTGGCGACCGGCGGCGCCGACCTGCCGGAGGTGGCCGCCGCGCTGGCGGAGGCGTACCGCGCGGCGGGCGGAGGGGTCGCCGAGCGGCCCGGCACGCCGCGCCTGGAACAGCTGACCGTACGGCTGGCGCTGGGCGGGCGCACACACTCGGTGGAGCTGCGGAAGGAACCGCTCGGCCGCCGGCCGGTCCGGCTCGACCTGGGCACCCCGGCGCCGGACGAGCCGCCGGTGGTGCTGCCGGTGGTCGCGCTGGAGGACGCGGCGGCGCTCACCACCGCGCTGCTGGTCGACCGGGGCATGCCGCGCGACCTGATCGACGTGCACGCCCTCACCCGCTGCTACCGGGAGGGTGAACTGCTCGCGCTGGCGGGGGAGGTGGATCCGGAATTCCAGCCCACCGCGCTCGCCGACCGGCTGGAGACGCTGGCCGAGGTGGCGGACGGCCGGTTCCGCACCCGGGGCGTCGAGGCCGGGGAGGTGGACGGGCTGAAGCTCTGGGCGCTGGCCTGGGCACAGGACCTGCGGCTTGACCTGCTGGAGACCCAGGAGGCGGCGGACGGGCTGCACGACCCGTACCTGGAGGACGAGGAGTTCTGAGCCCCGGGGCCGCCGGTTCACGCGTTCGGAGCAACCACCGGACGACCTGTAAGGCTGAATCCGGGATCCCCGTCAGCCTGTTCGTTGAGCCTTGCCGGGGCGGCCACCAGACTGGGAGACGAGCGCGGTAGCCCCGTGAATTCCCGTCGCCCAACCCTCTCGCGGGCGGCGCCAGACCGGACCGGTGGCAGGACGCCGCCCGGGACTTCGGAGGCAGACGGACCTTGAGCAAGCACATCATTCACTGGATCGGCGGCAAGCCCGTGGCCACCGCCGGCGCGGCGCCCCGCCGCGGTGACATCTTCGACCCGGCCACCGGCCAGGTCTCCGGCCACGTCGACTTCGCCGAGATCGCCGAGGTCGACCAGGCCGTGGCCGCGGCCGCCTCGGCCTTCGCCGAGTGGCGCACCGCCTCGGTGGCCAAGCGGACCACGGTGCTCTTCGCCTTCCGCGAGCTGTTGAACGCCCGCCGCGACGAACTGGCCTCGATCATCGTGTCCGAGCACGGCAAGGTGCACTCGGACGCGCTGGGCGAGATCGCCCGCGGCCTGGAGGTCGTCGAGTACGCCTGCGGCATCCCGCAGCTGCTCAAGGGCGGCTTCACCGAGCAGGCCTCCACCGGCATCGACGTCTACTCGATCCGCCAGCCGCTCGGCCCGGTCGCGATCATCTCGCCGTTCAACTTCCCGGCCATGGTGCCGATGTGGTTCTTCCCGATCGCCATCGCGGCGGGCAACACCGTCGTGGTGAAGCCCTCGGAGAAGGACCCGTCTGCCGCCAACTTCCTGGCCGAGCTGTGGAAGGAGGCCGGGCTGCCGGACGGCGTCTTCAACGTCGTGCACGGTGACAAGGCGGCCGTCGACCGCCTGCTGGAGCACCCGGACATCAAGTCCGTCAGCTTCGTCGGCTCCACCCCGATCGCCCGCTACGTCTACGAGACCGGCACCCGCTACGGCAAGCGCGTGCAGGCCCTGGGCGGCGCCAAGAACCACATGCTGGTGTTGCCCGACGCCGATCTCGACCTCGCCGCCGACGCCGCCGTCAACGCCGGCTTCGGCGCGGCCGGCGAGCGCTGCATGGCCGTCTCCGTGCTGGTCGCCGTCGACCCGATCGGCGACGAGCTGGTCGACAAGATCAAGCAGCGGATGGCCGCCCTGAAGGTCGGCCCCGGCTGCAACGGCGACTCCGAGATGGGCCCGCTGGTCACCGGACAGCACCGCGACAAGGTCACCTCCTACGTCGAGTCCGGCCTCGCCGACGGCGCCGAGCTCGCCGTGGACGGCCGCAAGCACCCGATCACCACCGAGGACAAGAACGGCGCCCCGACCGCCGACGGCTTCTGGCTCGGCCCCACGCTGTTCGACCACGTGAAGCCCGGCATGTCCGTCTACAACGACGAGATCTTCGGTCCGGTCCTCTCCGTCGTGCGCGTCGCCTCCTACGAGGAGGGCGTGGCGCTCATCAACGCCAACCCGTACGGCAACGGCACGGCCCTGTTCACCAACGACGGCGGCGCGGCCCGGCGCTTCCAGTTCGAGGTGGAGGTCGGCATGGTCGGCATCAACGTGCCGATCCCGGTGCCGGTCGCCTACTACTCCTTCGGCGGCTGGAAGGCCTCGCTGTTCGGCGACTCCCACGCGTACGGCCCGGACGGCGTGCACTTCTTCACCCGCGGTAAGGCCGTGACCCAGCGCTGGCTGGACCCGTCGCACGGCGGCATCAACCTCGGCTTCCCCACCAACAGCTGAACCCCGCTTCTGAGCACGGCTCCTGAGCCCCACCTCTGAGCCCCGGTCCGCGGTCGCGGTGGCCGGACCCCTCCCCCTCGGGGTCCGGCCACCGCCTTTTGCACGCTGTTTGCGTCCGGCCGCAGAAGCGCGTACAGTTCTTCGAGCTGCCTGGCAGGGAGCACCGGACACGCATCTGCGCGGACGGTCCCGGGGTAGCCAATCCTTGAAACACCACTTCCGGTTCTCGCCGGTCGTTTTCGCGTGCTTGCGTTGCGGCCTGGTGGTTATTCGGCGTGCGCATTTTATCGGATTGCGGCCGGATTCGCTTTTCGGAGCGGGGATCGGCTAGAGTTTGAAACGTCGGACGGGGCGTCAAGCC
>NZ_JBIRFA010000031.1:0-93007 GCF_044327205.1 Kitasatospora sp. NPDC018058
ACGAACGGCTCGCGCGACTGGCCATGCACCCACCGGGACCGAGAGGTCACAACCCTACCGAAGAGGGCTGCAGAAGGGATGGTCCTCTAATGAGCACGACGACGAGCACGACGACGAGCGCGACACCCCGCGCCCTACGCCGGCGCGACTTCCGGCTCCTGTGGGCCGGCGAGTCCGTCAGCCAGTTCGGCAGTGCGACCACCCGCGTGCTCCTGCCGCTGATCGCGGTGAACACACTGGACGCCGACTCCTTCACCATGGGCCTGCTGGGCGCCGCGGCCTGGGTGCCGTGGCTTCTGATCGGCCTGCCCGTAGGAGCCTGGACGGACCGGATGCGACGCCGACCGGTGATGATCGTGTGCAACACGGTGTCGGCGGTGCTGATGTTCTCCCTGACGGCGGCGGACTGGCTGGGCCTCCTCACGACCGGTCAAGTCCTTCTCGTCGCCCTCCTGGCCGGCACCGCCGACGTGTTCTTCCGCGCGGCCTACAGCGCGTACATCCCCGCCCTCCTGCCGCAGGAGGAACTGGCGGACGGCAACGCCAAGCTCCAGACCAGCGAGTCCGCCGCCGAGGTCGCGGCCCCGGGGGCGGGCGGCGTGCTGGCCCAGACGGCGAACGCGGCCCTGGGTTTCCTCGCCGACGGCCTGAGCTTCCTGATCTCGGTCGTGCTCCTCACCCGGATCCGCGCCCGCGAGAGCCCGCCCGGCCGCGAGGAGCGGGCGGGAGCCGACCGGTCCCTGGCCGCCGAGATCCGGGAGGGCATCGTGTTCCTCGCCCGGGACCCGTTCCTGCGGACGATCCTGGCGTGCGACGCGGCGATGAACCTGTTCCTGGCCGGTGCCCAGTGCCTGGCGATCGTCTTCCTCAGCCGAACGGTCGGCGCCGGCGGCGGCGTCATCGGCGTCCTGATCGCCCTGACCGGCCTCGGCGGCGTCCTGGGCGCGGTGATCTCGCCCCGCCTGGCCCGCCGGTTCGGCACCGCCCGGGCGGTCATCTTCTGCGCCTTCTGCAGCGGCCCGTTCGGACTGCTGATCCCGCTCACCACGGACGGCACGGGCCTGCTGGCCTTCCTGGTCGGAGACTTCTGCCTGATGACCGGGGTCGTCGCCGGAAACGTGATCATCGTGAGCTTCCGCCAGGCCTACTGCCCCCCGGACATGCTCGGCAGGGTCAGCTCCAGCATCCGCTTCGTGATGTACGGGACGATTCCGATCGGCAGCCTCCTCGGCGGAACCCTGGGCACCGTCCTCGGCGACCGGGGCGCCCTGTGGCTCCTGTACACGGGCAACGCGCTCTGCGCCCTGCTCCTCCTCACCGGCCCCCTGCGCACCCGACGGGAACTGCCGGTGCCGTGAGGCGAAGCGAAAGCACCCTCGGCGTCCGGAGCGCACCGGCCCCCGTCGGCGACGGGGGCCAGTGCGCTCCGGGGCGGCTACGTGCAGTTCTCGTCGATCTTGTACTGGAGCGCCTTCGGGTAGTCGTGCCGGCTGAGCCGGACGCGGGCCAGGATCGGCGCGTGGTTGAGGTCGTTGCCGGGATCGGCGATGTCCAGCAGGAGTGAGTCGAGCTCGGCGTGGGTGGTGAGTTCGTACCCGTGCATCCGGTCCTTGTCCGTGCCGAAGACCTCGGCCAGCTTCTCGTAGCGCCACGGGTGCAGCACGTTGTAGAAGTCGGCCCCGTCGGACGGCTTCTCCTTGTAGTAACAGGGGCTGACCAGCATCTGCTCGATGCCGTAGAAGCCCTCGTTGTCCAGGACGAAGACCACCGGCCGAAGGTGGTGGCGCACCTGGGTGGACAGTTCCTGGCAGATCTCCTGGAACGAGCCGTCCCCGACGAACACCAGCGGGCGCTTCATCGGTTGCTGTCGGCCCAGCGCCACGCCGGTGGCCGCGCCGACGGAGTAGCCGATGGACAGCCAGCTGTTCTGCGCCAGGAAGCCGGCCCGCTCGGTGATCCGCAGGTTCATCGAGCCGAGCAGCGCGAACGCCGCGTCCGAGATCACCGTGAACGGCGAGGGGGCCTGCGGGTCCCCGCCGGTGGCCTGGTGCTCCAGGAAGAAGTTGATGTGCTGGAAGAAGCTGTCATAGGTCAGCTCCGGCGGGTGCCGGTCGCTGCTCAGTGAGTCGAGGAAGTCGGCCGTGCTGGCCGGGACGTCCAGGCCCTCCGCGTGCGCCAGCGCGAAGTGGTCGGCCGAGAAGGTCTGTCCCGCCAGGGCGTTGCTCAATGCCGCGATGAACCGCCCGAGTTGTACCTCGGGGAAGTACCTGGCGCCGACGCTGACTCCGTCGCGTGCCGCCACGATCCAGTCGTCGCCGATGGACTGCTCGCCGCCGAGGTTCTTGGACGTGGACCAGGTCCCCAGGCCGATCCGGCACCCCGCGTTCTTGAAGGTCTTCCGGATCTCCGGCAGGCTCGCCTTGCCGTTGTAGACGCCGGCGAACAGCGGGTGCCGTTCGGACACCACGGACTTCGCACCGACCGTGGTGCAGAACTGCATCCGGGTGGTCTGCACGAACTCCAGCAGCTCGTTCTCCAGCCGCTGGCGGACCAGTTCCTCGCCGGCCCAGACGATCGGTGTGCCGAACTTCCGGATCAGCTCCACCGCCGCCGTGACGGCCTTCTCCAGCATGTCCTTGTTCCGTTTGGTGAACGGCCGCTCGTGAGCGCGGAGTTCGCCCTGCGGACGCTCGCAGGGCGCGTGCCAGAGGTCCTCCATGACCTCCAGGTAGACCGGCTTGCGCTCGGTCAGGCACGCGGTGATCGCGCTGTCGATCTGCGAGGGTGCGAGTCCCGGGTTGGAGAGCACCTGTGCGTCCACCGTGACCTGCCGGTAGACGTCCAGGTTGCTCTCCCGGCGCGGGCTCATGTGCGAGGTGAGCAGGCCGACCGCCTGCTGGTTGAGCCACTGCTCGTAGGACGGTGCCGCGTTGATCGCGATCAACGGTACGTCCTCGACGTACGCGCCGCCGATGGTGTTGAGCAGGCTGAACGCGCCCACCCCGTAGGTCACCGCGACGGCGCCGATGCCCTGTTCGCCCTTGGCCGGGTCGGCGTCGGCGGCCCGCACCCGGGCGTAGGCGTCCGCGGCGTAGCCGCCGCCCATCTCGGTCGGGGTGCCGATCCAGCGTACGCCGGTGGTGGCCTGCATGATCGTCAGGAACGGGCCGAGGAAGTCCCCCGGCACCCCGAACAGGTACCGGATGCCCAACTGCTCCAGCCTGGTGGCCAGGTAACGGGCCACCGTCCATTCGTCGTTGCTTCTCATCCGCGCATCGCCTCCTGTCGGCTCTCCTGTCGGACCTGAACCTCGGGCCGGATCTCCGGTTCGGCCCGGGCCGGAGGCGGTGGTGCCTCGTGCACGGCGATGGCAGCCCGGACGGCGGTCTCCACCGCGCCCTCGATCCAGGCGTGCTTGAGCGAGACGTGCTCGCCGGCGAAGTGCACCGGGCCCTCCGGCTTGACCACGTCGAGGTGGAAGCTGGTCATCTGGTGCGGGGTGTACACCGCCGCCTCACCGAAGGCGTACGGGTCGCGCAGCCAGCTCTGGGTCTTCCCGTAGCCGGTGTAGAACACCTCGATCCGCCGGCCGTGCACCGACTGGAGGTTGCGCAGCGCGTAGACGTACCGCTCGTCGTCCTCCATGGAGTCCCAGCGCACCGCGTCGTCCGACCAGCTGTAGCTGGCCAGCACCACCCCGCCGCCGTCGCCGTCGGGCACCGGGTGCGAGGGGTAGTACATGAAGCGGTTCGGGTTGTCGGTGGTCGAGCCGCCGCCGAAGCAGTCGGTGGCGGGGCGCACGCTCGCCCGCAGCAGCGGGGTGTGCTGGTAGACCTCCCGCTGGGCCCGGCTGATGCGGTGCTCGTCCACGCTCGCGTGCGCGCCGAGCAGGACCTCCGGCAGGTTGCGCGGCGGCCGGTGGCCGTTGTGGGCGGCGGCCACGGCAGCCTCGGCGTCGTCCTCACCGGCCCGCTGGTAGTACTCGTACAGGCCGGGTGCGATGGAGTCGAGTTCGACCTTCCAGTCCGCCTCGGTGAACTCCCACCAGCGGCGGGAGAACTCCAGCAGCACCTTGGTGGCCTGGTCGTAGTGGGTCTCGATGATCGCCCGGCGCTTCTTGTAGGAGAACGGGGGCGTCACCTGGACGAACCGCAGGGCGGAGAACGGGACCGTGACGATCGCGAAGTCGCCCTTCCAGACGGTGGGTTCGGCCTCCGGGTCGTCCTCGGGGACGGTCTGGACGGCGACCTGCGGCCCGATCGGGCCGACGTTCCGGGCTCCTCCGCCGTCCCGACGCGGGTCCCAGTACTCCATTCGGATCATCCGCTCGCCCATCCGCAGCTCCTCCCGGAGCTCCTCGGCGAGCGCGTCGGGCAGCTTCCAGCTGCCGCCCGCGATCTCCCAGTAGGTGGCGTTCGGGTTGATGTCGCTGCGGCCCAGGAAGGTGTGGAAGAAGGCCAGGTGCAGCCGTGAGGTCATGTTCTCGATCGTGCCGATCGCCTCGATGGCCTCGTCGCTGAAGCCCGCGTACTCGCGCAGGAAGCGGCCCATCGAGTAGCCGTCGAAGTCGCGGATCACCCGGGCCCAGCCGTCCAGCCACTCGGCGAACGGCTTGTTCACCCGCTTGCCGCCCCTGATCACCGAGTAGTAGTCGCGGACGGGCTCCAGCGCCTGGTTGACCATGTCGGCGGCGGTGATCCGCACCTCGTCGCCGGTGAGGTGGAAGCCCTCGTTGACGCAGCTCGGGTCGGCGGCGTACTCCTTGCGGCGGGCCTGGATCCGGTTGGTGCGGATCCAGGAGTTGAAGCGCTTGACCGGCTCGCGGAAGTCCGGGCTGTCCGCGCCGTACTTCCAGACCTTGCCGGGTTCGAAGGACTCGTAGACCACCGGCGGGACGGGCGCGTTCTGCTTGCCGGTGTCCGGATCGACGTCGACGTTGAAGAACAGCTGCCGGTTCAGGCCGAGGCTGTCGACCAGCGCCAGGGTGAGCGGGTGGAAGCTGGGCAGCCGCATCGCCCCGGCCTCCGCGTACTGCTTCGGGTCGCGGAACGGTCCGTCGACCTCGTCGTCGGTGGAGCGGAAGGTCTTGATCCGCCCGCCCACCCGGTTGGCGTTGGCCTCCAGGATGGTGACGTTGTGTCCGGCGTCCTTGAGCAGCTTCCCGGCGACCAGGCCCGCGATGCCCGCGCCGACGATCAGCACGTCCTTGGGCTCGTCCGTCTCCGGGATGCCGTCCTTGATCAGGACGTCGAGGTAGCGCAGCTTCAGGTCCTTGTCGTCCGGACCGACCAGCAGCAGTTCGCGCGCCAGCTGTCGACAGGTCTGCCAACGGGCGCGGTCGCCGACCGTGCCCTCGATGACGGGGTTCTCCATGGTGTCTCCTCGGGGTGCTCGGCGCTCAGGAGCCGACCGGCTTGTTGGGGAGGTCCCTGGCGTCCGGGAAGTGCAGACAGCGGAAGTCCGTGAAGTCCTTGTTGAACGCCGCCAGGATGTTGCCCTGGATGTCGGTGTTCGTCCGCAGCTTCGGCTGGGGCAGTTGCTCGATGGACGGTACGGCGGTGGGACGGGTGGGGGTCGTGGTCACGCTCGGGCTCCTCGGGTACAGGCAGGGGCGATCGCAAAGTGTGATGGGTCTGACACTCAACGTAGCTTCGTCGTCGAGAGTCCTGTCAACCGGACGTCAGCCTCCCGACGGGCTCACGCAGTGTCACCGCCGGTGGTGCTGCCGCCCCAACTGGTCGCCAGGATCAGGGCGCCGGCGCCGACCGCGACCAGCGCGATGCCCAGGTAGTCGATCACCGGCCGCACCGTCGAGCGCACCGACGGGATGGTCCGGGCGGCCGCGGCCACCACCACGACGGCGATCGGCACATTGACGTAGAACGCCCAGCGCCAGGACAGGTGGTCGGTGAACAGCCCGCCCAGCAGCGGTCCGATCACCGTGGCCAGCCCGAACACCGCGCCGATCGCGCCCTGGTACTTGCCGCGCTCGCGCAGCGGGATGACGTCTGCGATCAGTGCCATGGCGGTGACCATCAGACCGCCCGCGCCGATGCCCTGGAGGGCCCGCCAGGCGATCAGCAGGATCATGTCGGTGGCCAGGCCGCACAGGAACGAGCCGGTGATGAAGACGATCGCCGAGACCTGGAACAGCAGCTTGCGCCCGAACAGGTCGCCGAACTTGCCGGCCAGCACGGTGGCCACCGTCTCGGCCAGCAGATAGGACGTCACCACCCAGGACATGTGCGCGGCCCCGCCGAGGTCCGCGACGATGGTGGGCAGCGCGGTGCCGACGATGGTCTGGTCCAGGGCGGCCAGCAGCATGCCGAGCACGATGGTGCCGAAGACGACGTTCCGCTGCCGCACGTCGAGCACCGGCGGGGCGGAGGGCTGGGCCTCGGTGGCGACGGTCATGCCGCAAGCCTCGGGGCCGTCGGGGCCGGTCGCGATCCGGTTCGGCCGTTCGGGTGCGGTGCCGGGGGCGTTGTGCCTTCGCGCGGGCCCGGGTGGCGGCGCCGGGTGCGGCGGGCGACGATGGGCCGGAGCTGGGGCGTGTCCTGCGGATCCCTGCCCAGTTCACCGGCCCCCGGACTCCGGGAAGGGGCTCCTGATGATCGCCCAGTCCTCCCGCAACGCGGTGAACCCCGAGCCGCCCGGCGCCTCCGCCGTCGGCGGGCGGGCCGACGCGCGGCGCTGGCGGGCGCTCGCGGTCTGCCTGGTCGCCGGGTTCATGACCCTGCTGGACGTCAGCATCGTGAACGTCGCCCTGCCGACCGTCCGCGCCGGGCTGCACATGTCCGACAGCGGCCTGCAGTGGGTGCTCAGCGGCTACGCGCTCGCCTTCGGCCTGGTGCTCGTCCCGGCCGGGCGGCTCGGCGACGCCCGCAGCCGGCGGGCCGTCTTCCTCGCCGGGCTCGCCCTGTTCACCGCGGCCAGCGCCCTGGCCGGGGCGGCGCAGAGCCAGGAGTGGCTGGTGCTGGCCCGGCTGTTCCAGGGCGCGGCCGGCGGGGTGCTGGTGCCGCAGGTGTCCGGCTTCATCCAGACCCTGTTCCAGGGGGCCGAGCGCGGCCGGGCCTTCGGCGCGCTCGGCGCGGTCATCGGGCTGTCCACCGCCGTCGGACCACTGCTCGGCGGCCTGCTGATCCACCTGTTCGGCCCGCAGGACGGTTGGCGCTGGGTGTTCCTGGTCAACCTGCCGATCGGCGTCGCCGCCCTGCCGATCGCCTACCGGCTGCTCCCGCCGCCGCGCCCGGCCGCCGACCGGGCCGGGCACCGCGACTTCGACCCGGTCGGGGTGCTGCTGCTCGGCGCCGGGACGGTCGCGCTGCTGCTGCCCTTCATCCAGGGACAGCAGTGGCACAGCTCGGCGCGCTGGCTGCTGCTGCCGGTGGCGGCGGTGCTGCTGGCGGCCTTCGTCGGATGGGAGCGGCACTACGCGCGGCGGTGCGAGCCCTTGGTGAGCATGGCGCTGTTCGCGGTCCGCCCGTACGCGGCGGGGGTGCTGCTGTCGCTGGTGTACTTCGCCGGGTTCACCGCGATCTTCTTCATCTTCACGCTCTACCTCCAGGTGGGCCTGCACTACTCGGCGCTGACGGCGGGCCTGGCGATCACCCCCTTCGCGCTCGGCTCGGGCGTGTCGGCGGCGGTCGGCGGACGGCTGGTGAGCCGGCTCGGACGGCGGCTGGTGGTGGCGGGGCTGCTGTTGGTGCTGCTCGGCCTGGTGGCCTCGGCCCTGGCGGTGCAGCTGTGGTCGGGCCCCGCGGTGGCCTGGACGACGGTCGGCCCGCTGCTGATCGCCGGGGTCGGCAGCGGACTGGTGATCTCCCCGAACCAGACGCTCACCCTCCAGCCGGTCCCGCTCGCCCGCGCGGGCAGTGCCGGCGGTGTGCTGCAGACCGCCCAGCGGGTCGGTTCGGCGGTCGGCATCGCGGTGGTCGGCTCGGTCTTCTTCGCCCACGCCGGCGGCCGTCACCCGGATTGGGCGCTGGCCTTCCAGCTGGGCACGGCGGTGGCGGGGGGCCTGGTGCTGCTGGCGCTGCTGGTGGCGCTGACGGACGACGTGGCCGGCCACCGGAGGTAGCCGGGGCGCTGGGGCGTTGGCGGGCCCGGGGGACCTCGGCGCGCCGGGCCGACCGCCCGGCGCGCCGTTGCGTCCCCTCAGTGGTCCCGGCGCTGGATCACCGCCGCCGCGAGCGTCACCGAGGCGAGCGACCAGAACGCGTAGGTGGTCCAGGAGCCGGCGACCGTGGCCGGGTACGCGGTCGGCCGCAGGCCGGCCAGGGTGGTGCGGGCCAGGCGCTGCCAGGCGGGGAAGGGCAGGGCGTGCAGGAGGTCGGCCGTCCAGCGGTAGCGCTCGGTGATGAAGGACGGCAGGAAGAACAGCACCACGACGGTGCCCACCACCGCGCCCGCGCTGTGTCGGATCAGGGTGCCGAGACAGAGCCCGACCAGCGCGCAGACCGGGGCGAACAGCGCGGCCGCGGCCACGTAGCGCAGGGCGGTCGGGTCGGTGATCGATTGGCCGATGCCCCGGTCGGCCAGGACCGCCTGGGTGAGGCCGAAGGAGACGCCCGCGGTGAGCACGCCGAAGCCGAGCATCACGCCCGCCAGCACGCCCGCCTTGGCGAGCAGCACCGCCCGGCGGTCGGGCACGGCGGCCAGCGTGGTGCGGATCAGCCCGGTCGCGTACTCACCCGCGATGACGGTCGCGCCGAGGCCGCCCGCGATCAGCATCAGGATGTCGGCGGAGCCGGTGTGGAAGGAGTCGTTCAGTGCGACCTGGGCCATCACCGCAGGGTCGCCGTCGCCGGGCGTGTAGTGGTCGTGGGTGTACTGGGCGGCCTTGAGGTTGGCGGCGATGATGACGAGCGTGCCGAGACCGAGCACCCAGGGGATCGAGCGCAGTGACCGGAACTTGAGCCATTCGGCGCCGAGGAGGTCGCCGAAACGAGGGCGGGGGAGGGGAGTTGCGGTGCTCAACGGGCTGGTGCTCATCGGGGCTCTCCGGCGAGGTACTCGACGCTGTCGGCGGTCAGTTCCATGAAGGCCTCCTCCAGGGAGGCGCCACGGGTGGTCAGGGAGTACAGCAACAGGCGGTGCTCCAGGGCGAGTTCGCCGATCCGTTCGGCGTCCAGGCCGGTCACGTCCAGGGCGCCGTCCGGGCCGGGCCGTACGGTGGCGCCGGCGGCGCGCAGTACCGCGGTTAGCCGGTCGGGTTCGGCGGCCCGGACGGTGACTCCGGCCCGGCCCGCGCGGGCGGCGAACTCGGTGAGGCTCTCGTCGGCGATCAGCCGGCCGCGTCCGATCACCACCAGGTGGTCGGCGGTGTGCTCCATCTCCGCCATCATGTGGCTGGAGACGAACACCGTCCGCCCCTGCGCGGCGAGTCGGCGCAGCAGCCGCCGCACCCAGAGCACGCCCTCCGGATCCAGCCCGTTCAGCGGCTCGTCGAAGAGCAGGACCGGCGGGTCGCCGAGCAGCGCGCCGGCGATGCCCAGGCGCTGCTTCATGCCCAGCGAGTAGCCGCCGATCCGCCGTCCGGCGGCCTCGGCGAGGCCGACCTCGGCCAGCACCTCGCCCACCCGGGCGGCCGGGATCGCGTTGCTCCGGGCCAGCGCCCGCAGATGGGCCGCCCCGGTGCGCCCGCCGTGCACATCGCCCGCGTCCAGCAGGGCGCCGACCTCGCGCAGGCCGCGCGGCAGGCCGCGGAACGCCCGGCCGCCGACGGTGGCGGTGCCGCTGGTCGGGTCGTTCAGGCCCAGGACCAGCCGCAGGGTGGTGGACTTGCCGGCGCCGTTGGGGCCGAGGAAGCCGGTGACGCGGCCGGGGCGGACGGTGAAGGTGAGGCGGTCGACGGCGGTTCGGTGGCCGTAGCGCTTCGTCAGCTCGGTGACTTCGATCATGGCCACCACGGTGCCGGGGGAGGCCGCCCGGACACATCGGACCGGTGTCGACACCGCAGGTCACCCCCGGCCGTACAACCACGGTTGGATGACGGCGCCCGAGGCCGTCGTTACGATCTCGAACCATGCCCGCGACGCCCCCACCCCCGCTGTTCCGGCGTATCCCGCCCGAGGCCTGGGTCGCCCTCGCCTGGTGCGTGGCCGCCGCCTACCCCGCCGTCATGCTCGGCGGCACCGCGCGGCTGCACCGGGGTGCCGCCGCGCACGGCGGACTGGCGTTCACCCTGGCCGACACGGCGGTGGCCTTCCTCGGCGCCGCGCTGGTGCGCCGGCTGCCGGTGCTCTCGATCACCCTGCTGCTGATCGCCACCTGGACCGAGACCGACGGTTGGGCCGCCGCCACCCAGGTGCCCCCGGCGGCGCTGCTCGCCGTGGACGTCGCGCTGTTCCTGATCACCGCCACCCGCCCGCGCCGCAGCTCCCGCACCGCCTTCGCGCTGGCGGCGGTCTTCCTGGTGCTGCACATCGGCCTGGTGCGCGGCAACACCGTCGGCATCTTCACCGGCACCCACATCGGCTCGGCCGACGGCGCCGCGCTGCTCGCCCTGGTCGCCTGGCTGGCCGGGCGCTCGGTCCGGCAGAACCGGGAGCACGCCGAGGCGCTGAGCAGCCGGGCGGCCGCCGAGGCGGTCACCGCCGAACGGCTGCGGATCGCCCGGGAGATGCACGACACCGTCGCGCACAGCATCGGCATCGTCGCCCTGCAGGCCGGCGCGGCCCACCGGGTGATCGACCGTCGGCCCGAGCGGGCCAAACAGGCGCTGGGCGAGATCGAGGCCGCCGGACGGGAGACCCTGGCCGCGCTGCGCCGCATGCTGGTCGCTCTGCGCCAGGCCGACGGCGAGGCGTCGGACACCGCCCCGCCGGGCCTGGCCGACCTGGACCGGCTGGCCGTGACGACCACCGCCGCGGGTGTGCGGGTCACGGTGCGACGCGAAGGCCGACAGGCCCCGCTGCCACCGGAGATCGACCTCTCGGCCTTCCGGATCATCCAGGAGTCGGTCACCAACGTGGTGCGGCACGCGGAGGTCGGCGACTGCCTGGTGACCGTGGACCGCAGCAGGGAGGGCGAGTTGGCCGTGGAGATCACCGACCGGGGCCGGGGCCGGGGCCGGGGTCGCGGCGGCGCGCCCGGCGCTGGCTTCGGCCTGGCCGGGCTGCGCGAGCGGGTCGCCCTGCTGCACGGCGAGTTCGAGGCCGGGCCGCGCCCGGGCGGCGGCTTCCGGGTCGCCGCCCGGCTGCCGATCCCCGAGCAGGTGGCCGCGTGATCCGGGTGGTGCTCGCCGATGACCAGCCGCTGGTCCGGGCCGCGCTGGAGATGGTCATCACGGAGACCGCCGACGTCGAGGTGGTCGGCGAGGCCGGCGACGGCGCCGAGGCCGTCCGGTTGGCCGCCGAACTGCGGCCGGACGTCGTGGTGATGGACATCCGGATGCCCGGCACCGACGGCATCGAGGCCACCCGGCTGGTGACCGCCGCCGGCGGGCCGACCCGGGTGGTGGTGCTCACCACCTTCGACGAGGACGAGCACGTGTACGCGGCGCTGCGCGCCGGGGCGTCCGGCTTCCTGGTCAAGGACATGGCGCTGGACGACATCCTCGCCGCCGTCCGGGTGGTCGCCGCCGGGGACGCGCTGATCGCGCCGAGCGTCACCCGGCGGCTGATCGGGGCGTTCGCCGGGCACCGGCCGACGGCGCCCGTCCCGGCGGTGCCCGGCCCGGCGGGGAGGCGCCTGGAGGCGATCACCGACCGGGAGCGGGAGATCCTCACCCTGGTCGGCCGGGGCCTGTCCAACACCGAGATCGCCGCCGAACTGGTGCTCAGCATCGCCACCGTGAAGACTTACATGACCCGGCTGCTGGCCAAGTTGGACGCCCGGGACCGGGTGCAGCTGGTCATCCTGGCCTACGAGGCGGGCCTGGTCTCCGTCCCCGGCTGACCAGGCCCACCCGGATCAGCGCTTGATCGCCACGCCCGCGTACATCGCGATGTCCTGGTCGCGGACCACCGGGGCGTCGGCCTCCGGCCGCCAGTGGTGGACCAGGGTGACGCCCGGGTCGAGCAGCTCGTAGCCGTCGAAGAAGGCCTCGGTCTCGGCCTTGTCGCGGATCTGCAGCGGGATGCCGCGGGCGTTGTACTCCCGGCCGACGCCGCCGACCCCGACCGGGTCGGTGTCGCCGGTGAACACCGTCAGGGCGAGGAAGCTGCCGGGCGCCAGCGCGTCCATGAAGCGGCGCACGATGCCCTGCGGGTCGTCCTCGTCCAGCACGAAGTGCACGATCGCGATCAGCGACAGCGCCACCGGCTGCGAGAGGTCGAGCACCTCGCGCAGCCGGGGGTCGTCGATGATCGACTCCGGGGCGCGGAAGTCGGCGTCCACGTAACAGGTGCGGCCCTCGGGCGTGCTGGACATCAGGGCCCGCGCGTGGGTCAGCACGATCGGGTCGTTGTCCACGTACGCGACCCGGGTGTCGGGGGCGATCGCCTGGGCGATCTCGTGCACGTTGGGCGAGGTGGGGATGCCGGTGCCGATGTCCAGGAACTGCCGCACCCCGTAGCGCTCGGTGAGGTGGCGCACCGAGCGCTGCATGAAGTCGCGGGTGGTGCGCATCGAGATCGGCAGGGACGGCCAGGCCTGCACCGAGGCGCGCGCGGCCACCCGGTCCGCCTCGAAGTTGGTCTTGCCGCCGATGAGGTAGTCGTAGACCCGCGCGGAGTGCGGTACGTCCATCCGCAGGTCCACCGAGGGGTAGTCCTCCCGCGGCTCCTGCCGCGATTCGTGCTGCGCCCGGACCTCGTTCGCCATGCTCGCCCTCCCGTTGTCGCTGGGCATCCGTCACCGGCCGCCACGACGGCGGTCCTTGGTGCGCATGGTAACGGTGCTCCGGTACGACCAGATGACGATCGCTCAGGCCTGAACTTCCGGACTGCGGGGTTCGACCATCGGCGCCCCCGCCCGGCGGGGCAGCGTGCCACGGCCGGGACGCCCGCCGGCCAGCTCCACCGCCGCGCCGATCCAGGCCGCACCGAAGGCCCAGGTCGCCACCCACTCGCCCAGGTACACCGGTCGCACCGTCCAGTCCGTACCGAGCCCGGACAGCCCGCAGACCGCCGCGGCCAGCAGCGCGACCAGGATCAGCACCCCCGCCCCCAGGTAGGCCGCGCCGACCCGGGCCGGCTGCGTCGAGCGCGGATTGCGGAAGGAGTAGAGGCAGAACAGCGCCAGCATCACGAACAGCAGCGCGGCGAAGGCCAGATGGAACCCCCCGACCACCCGCTGCACCTGCGTCGGATCCCGCGGCGCCGTCGGACACAGCGCGACCCCGAGCGCGAACACTCCGGCCGCCGTGCTCCACCGGTCGTCCCGCCGGTCGAAGCGGTAGCAGATCAGGAACACCCCGAGCGCGCAGAGCGCCCCGACGAAGACGTTCCGCGTCCCACCGTAGTACGCGGCGCTCATCGAGGCGGGCCAGAACCCGTCCGTGCCGCGCCCCGTCACCTCGTCGGCCAGCCAGTTGCCGAGCGGCAGCGCCGGCGGCAGCAGGATGCCGATCGCCCCGACGCCGAAACGCAGGAAGCTGACGGTACGTTCGTCCTGGATGTGCTGCTGGGGGGAATCAGGGGTTCTCTCGCTGCGCAGGTCGTCGCTCACGGACGCCTCCTCGCCTTCCGTACGGGCAGCCGTGGCCCGCGGATCGTCCGGCCGCTGGGGAGTCGCATGAGGCGGTGTCGACGGGCGCCGCCGCACGGAAGCGGCCGTCAACTGGTGTACCCGCAAAGGAGCGGAGGCCATCACTGGATCAGGTGGTTCGCGGCATCCTCGACTTGACGGCACAGGGCGACGGCGCCGCCGGCCACCGGAGTGCACTCGGCGGGTGGCCGGCGGCGGGGTTCAGCGGCTCGAACCGGCGGTGCGGGCGATCAGCGCGTTGAGCAGGGCGGCCCCGCGCTCGGCGTCGTCCACGCTGATCGCGAAGTCCGTTCCGCGCCTGGTGCGGACCACCAGGCACTCGCCCCGGCGCAGGAACACGGTGGTGCCCCGGCCGTTGACGCGGTAGCCCCAGCCGCCGGCCTGGCGGGCGGTGAGCTGCTCGACGCGGGCCGAGACGAGCTCGGCGGGCGGCAGACGCCGGGCGGGCCAGCCGAACGGGCCGAAGCCGACGTGCAGTCCCTCGCCGGTCACCCGGACCCGCACCGAGGAGCAGAGCAGGGCGGCGACGGAGCCGAGGCCGAAGAGGACGACCGACACCCAGTCGTCGGCGGCCGCCAGTCCGCCCGCCGTGACCAGGGCGCCCGCCACCGAGATCAGACCCATGACGGCGGCGAGCAGTTGCAGCCACGGGTTGGCGGCCTGGGAGAGCCAGACCAGCCGCTCGCCGGCCTTCGGTTCCAGCACCGGGGTGCCGGGTCGGGCCGGGGCGGTGGCGTCCGGGCGGGTCGCCAGCCAGGCCAGCACACCGGCCAGGCCCGCTGCCACGACGATCAGGACCACCTCGATGCCCATCGGTGCGGCGTCCTGCCAGCGGGCGCGGTCCAGGTTGGCGCGCACGATGCAGGTCTGCGCCCCGGTCAGCAGTACCCCGGTGAAGGCCAGCACCGCCCCCGCGCGGCCGCGGGCCTGGTCGGGCCGGAACCGGAGGACGGCGGCAACGGCGAGCGCCACCAGGAGCCAGAGGCCGGCCGGGAAGAGTGCCGCCGCCGTCAGCGACATCGAACCGTCCGGGTTGCTCCCGCTCCAGTGGGTCGCCACCTGCTCCGGAAGCCGGTTGCGTGCGGCCAGCGGCAGCACGATCAGCAGCGCCAGCACGCCGAGCGTCCAGACCACCGCCCCCCACAGCGCCCCCCGGCGCACCGGCCGGCTTGAAACGGGCTCTTCGTCCCTCACGGCATCCCCCTGATCAGATCCACGAGATCGTTCCTGCTGTAGCCGGCCTGGGCCGCGTCGGCGATCAACTGCCGTACCCGGTCCACCAGTTCGGCGCGCGTTCCGGCGTCCGAGGCGACCGTGATGCCACGGCCCCGGCGGAACTCCAGCACCCCCTCGTCGCGCAGGGCGCGCAGCCCGCGCAGGACGGTGTTGGTGTTGACGCCGAGGGCCCGGGAGAGCTCCCGGGCGGGCGGCAGCTTGTCGCCGGGGGCGCACTCGCCCTCCGCGACGGCCCGTCGGATCGCGCCCGCCACCTGCTCGTGCAGCGGGCGGGCGTCGCCAAGGTCCAGCTTCAGCAACATGGTGCTACTGACGATAGCACCATCCAAATCTGGTGCGTACGAGCGATCCACAGCCGATCATGGACCTGGAGGCGGTGCGGTGAGCGGACGACTGCGGGTGTTCCTGGGGGCGGCGCCGGATGGAACGGCTGGTCGCCAACCTCCTGGACCTCAGCCGGCTGCGGGCCGGGGAGATCCCGGTGGTGCTGCGGCCCACCGTGCTGCGCCCGGTGGTGGCGGCCGCGCTGTCCGGTGAGGACGGCCGGTCAGCGCGCTCGGCTCCCGCGGGCGTCCTCGGCCGGGCGAACGCCTCGTCATCGCGGCTGCTGTCGTACGAGCCCGCACTCGCTTGAAGGCCCGACATCGAGCGGCCCGTGGGGATGCCGCTCCGCACGGGCGCTTCCACTCACCCATCCGGAGGCGGTCTTCGCCCGCCGGGTAGGCCGAACGGGTGAGTCAGGCCTCGCGGGTCGTCCGCGTATGGAGTGCGTTGGGAACTTCGCCCGGGGCGTCAGGAAGCCGTCAACAACCGCTGGTCGGCGGCCGGAGGGCGGTTGGGTGGAGACCGACGGACGACGGAACTACACGAGGACGGATCATGCACGGCAACGGGCGACACCAGGACAGCGCGGACCCCAGGGTGGTGGTCGGCGTCAGCGGGTCGCTGGGGAGCCTCGCGGCACTGCACCGCGGCGTCGCCGAGGCCCGCGAGCGCGGCGCCGTGTTGGTGCCGGTGCTCGCCTGGGAGCCGCCGGGCGGCGAACTCGGCTACCGGCGTTCGCCCTGTCCGCCGCTCCTGGCCGCCGTACGGGAGGCCGCCGAGCAGCGGCTGAACGAGGCGCTGGACGCGGCCTTCGGCGGGGCCGACCCGGGTGTCCCGATGCGGCCGGTGGTGATCCGCGGCCAGTCCGGGCCCGCCCTGGTGCACGTCGCCGACCGCGCGGACGACCTGCTGGTGCTCGGTCGGAGCGGCGGACCGCTGCGCCGCCGGCTGCGGCGCTCGGTGTCCGCGTACTGCGCCAGGGAGGCCGGCTGCCCGGTGCTGATCGTCCCGGTGCCCGAGCTGCTGCACGACCTGGAGTCCCTCCACCGGCGCACCCGCTGGCACCTGCCGGTCGGCCCCGCGCCCGAGCTGATCGCGGCGAAGGGGTAGCCCGCGGTGCGGATGTACTCGGCGCGCCCCGGTGGCACCCGCTACCACCAGGTGCTGGACCGCCTCGCCTCCGGCACCTCCGGCACCGTCGCCCTGCTCGGCGGCGGCCTGCTCGCCCTCGCCCTCGGCGGCCTCGGCGAACTGCACTCCGGTTGGCTCGCCTTCGTCGCCTACCTGGCGCTCTGCGGCCTGGTCGGCGGCTTCTCCCGCCCCCGGGCCGCGCCGGTGATCGGCCTGGCCGCCTGGCTGTGCTGCAACGCCTTCGCCGAACACCGGCACGCCGAACGCGGCTGGTCCGGCCCCTGGCCGGAGGCCTGGCACTACGCGATGTTCACCGCCACCGCCCTGCTGGTCTCCCTGCCCACGGCGCTGCCCCGCCGGACGGTACGGGTGTCACCGCTGCGCCTGGACCGCACGGTCTGAGGCGCGCCCCGAGGACGGTCCGCCCGCGAGGGCGGACCACGCCGAACCCCGGGGCTCCGGCCGGTACTCCGGAGCCCTCGGCAACCGGTGGAAAACAGGTGGACGAGGCGCCCCGGCGCCTCCCGGTGGAGTGGCCGCCGTTCGGACAGCGGGTTCGCCGCCCGCAGCGGCCACTCCATCCGATCTGTCAGGACCCTTTCCCGGTGGGGGAGTTGGAGACCCGAGTCGGAGGCCCCGGGTGGGCGTGCGGGATAAGGGCGCGCAGAATGTCCGTATGCAGATAGCGAACATGCCAAGGACCGCGACGGGCGAGGACGCCGAGCCGATAGCCCGGGTACTGGCGCGGGCCTTCGGTGACGACCCGATGATGTGCTGGTTCTTCCCCGAGGGCGTCAGCCGCCCGGCCGCGCTGGGCGGTTACTTCACGACGCTGTTCACCCGGCAGTACCTGCCCCACGGGATGTGCGAGCGGACCGACAGCGCCGTCGCCTTCTGGGTGTCGCCGGAGGCGCAGGACAAGGCCGTCCCGGACGCGGAGACGATCCGGGAGCTGACCGAGCTGCTCGGTGAGCGGGCCGAGCCGTTCCGGCGCTCGGTCGACGCGGCCGCCGCGAACGCGCCGCAGGAGCCGCACTGGTACCTGGCGGTGCTCGGTGTCGATCCGGTCGCCCAGGGGCGGGGGCAGGGCGCCGCCCTGCTGCGCTCGGGGCTGGCGAGGGCGGACGCGGACGGACTGCCGGTCTATCTGGAGTCCTCCAAGGAGGCGAACCTCGCCGTGTACGGGCACTTCGGCTTCGAGGTGCTGGAGGAGGTACGGCTGCCGGAGAACGGCCCGACGCTGTGGGTGATGCGGCGGGCGCCGCAGGGCGGCGAAGGTGCGTAGCCCCGGTGTCAGTCGTCGCTGGGGAGTTCGGCCGGGACGGCGATGACGTCGACCAGGGCCTCGCCGCGCAGGGCGGTGAGCGGGAGCGGGCGGCCGATGGCGTCGGCGAGCATCAGGCGCTGGAGGGACTGGGCGCTGCCCATGGGTTCGTCGGCGGCGGTGAGCAGCAGGTCGCCCTCGCGCAGGCCGGCCCGGAAGGCGGGGGCGCCGGGGACCACCTCGACGATGCGCAAGCCCGTGTCCTGCCCGGTTCGGTGGCGCAGGGCGGGTGGCAGTGGGGTCGGGACCCCGGCCAGGCCGAGGTAGGCGCGGCGGATCCTGCCCTCCGCGAGCAGGGCGGCGATGATCCGGCGGCTGGTGGCGTTGATCGGGACGGCCAGGCCGAGCCCGTTCCCCGCCACGGCGGTGGTGATGCCGACCACCTCGCCGTTCGCGGTGGTGAGCGCCCCGCCGGAGTTGCCGGGGTTGAGGGCGGCGTCGGTCTGGATCACGTCGTCGATGATCCGCGCCGCGCTGCCGGAGCGGGCCGGAAGGGAGCGGCCGAGCGCGCTGACCACGCCCGCGGTGACCGTCCCGGCCAGGCCGAGCGGGTTGCCGACGGCGACCACCAGCTGGCCCACCCGGAGGGCGGTGGCCTCACCGAGTACCACCGGAGAGGGGGTCGGGCCGTCGGCGCGCAGCACGGCCAGGTCGGAGAGCGGGTCGGCGCCGATGGTGTGGAAGGGCGAGCTGGTGCCGTCGGCGAAGGCCAGCATCCCGGCGTCGGCGTGGCCGACCACATGGGCGTTGGTGAGCAGGAAGCCGTCCTCGGTGAAGACCACCGCCGCGCCGAGCGCGGTGCTGAACCAGCCGCCCCTGCCACGCCGGGGGACCTGGAGGGCCGCGACGCGCGGCGTCACGGCGGCGGCGACGGACGTGACGATCCGCGAGTAGGCGTCCATCGGTGCCTCGGCCTCGGGAACGCGGCCCGGTCCGGGGAGTGTCGGCCATGATGCTCACCCCTCTCGCGGGCGGGTGGCCGGGTTTCTGCGGGTGGCCGGGTGTGTGCCAGGTAGCAACAACGGTGCGGGATCGTGGCTTCCGCCGTGTCCTGACGGGTTCTCGGCGTCCGAAAAACAATAAAGCACAGGCAAAGTAGGCGTAGAGTTCGAGCAAAGCCGCATCTGTGGGAGGGGCTCATGGACACCATGCTGGAGCCGGACTGGCGCACACTCGGCGAGCCGGGCGGCGGGCGGCTGGGGACGGAACACCTCCTGATCGCCGTCGCCGGCTCGCCGGGCCCCGCCGGGGCGGCGCTCACCGCCGCCGGGGCCGCGGCGGACCTCCTGCACTCCCTGCGCCGCGACCGTGACGGCCGGTGGGGCACGGACGACGGGACCGGCGACGGGGTGCCCGCCCGGGAGGTGCTCGGCCCCGCCGGGGACGACGGCCTGGTGCTGACCGGCGCCGCCGCCCGGGCACTCGCCGGGGCGGCGGAACGCGCCCGCCGGGACGACGAGCGGACCTTCACCGCCGAGCACCTGCTGCGCGCCCTGCTCGCCGACGACCGCACCCGCGCCGCCGAACTGCTGCACACGGTGGGCGTGTCGCCGCAGGCCGTACTGGACCGCCTGGACGGCGCCATGTCGGCGGCGGCGGGCGCCCACGTGGCCGGCGCCGCGCCGGCGGCCGGGCCGGACGGCCCCGACGTGGTGGCGCCGCGGGCCGCCGGTGAGCGCCCGGGCCCCCTCGACCCGCTGTTGCGCCCCACCCGGGAGGCGCTGCTCGCCCGCCGTACCCACCGACTCCCGCGCTGGAAGCGCCTGTTGCAGCCGGGGGCGGCCGGGCGAGGGGTCTGGATCAGGCTGGAGACGGACGCCCAGGCCCTGCGCCTCGGCCGCCGCACTCCCGGTACCGAGCACATCCTGCTCGCACTGCTGGCCGTCCATGAAGTGGCCTGCCGTGAGCCCTGGTCGGACCTGGACACCGCCGGTGGCGCGCTGCTCTCGGGCCGGGGCCTCGACTACGCCCGCGTCCACGCCGTCCTCGACGCCGGCGAGGTGTCCCTGCCCGCCGACCCGCGCTCCGTGGAGGCCTACCTGGCCGCCGCCGCGGCCCAGGGCGCCGAGCGGTTGGTCCGGGCGCTGTTGGAGGAGGACACCCGCGCCCGCCGCCTGGTCGAGGCCCTGGAGCGTCGACCGTGATGCCAGAGGAAGGGGAACGCCAGGGCGATGTCCTCGATCCGCGTCAACGGGTCGCCCATCGCCCGGGACTTGTGGAAGGCGGTCTCACCCCGGCAGGACTGCGGGCCGGCAGGTGGCGGCGGTCAGAGTACGGCGGCACCGAGTGTGATCGAGGCCAGCAGCATCAGCAACCCCAGCGTCACGAAGCCGTACTCCACCCGCACCCGCTCCCGCCCGTCCACCAGCACCTGCCGAGGGTCCGCCGGGTCGTAGCGGACCGGTACGTAGCCGCCGTCCGGCAGCGGGTGGCGCGCCGTGGACGGGACGGGGGAGAAGACCTCGACCACCCGGCCGTCCTCGGTCTCGAACTGCAGCAGCGGACGCGGCGGCAGCGCGCGGTCCTCCGGTGCCGGCACCCTGGCCCGTACCAGCGCCCGCACGGGCACCCCGACCCGGCGCAGCCGCCGCAGCTCGCGCAGCCCGACCACCCCGGCGAGGTAGGCGACCACGCCGCCCAGCGCGCCGAACACCACAACGGCGAATCCGGCCGTCCCGCCCACCGCGCCTCCCAGTCCGAGACTTCCTCGGGAATCCAGAACCCCGGGATCCCGGAACCCCAGTATCGCGCGGCGGAGGCGCTCCGGACGCTCCGGAATGGTCCAGTCCACTCTGGGCGACGGCCTGTTCCTCCCCCAACACCGTCACCGGGGGCCGGGGCCCAGTGAACCCCGGCGCCCCGGTCGGAACGAACCTCGCTAGACCTCGCCGAGCGGCACGCCCGGGTCGGCGAGCCGTTCGGCGTCCACCACCCGCCCCGAGCGCACCAGTTCGCGGATCGGGTCGGTGACGTCCCAGACGTTGACGTTCATCCCCGCGAGCACCCGGCCGCCGGAGAGCCAGAACGCGATGAACTCGCGGGTGGCCGGGTCGCCGCGGAACACCACCTGGTCGTAGCCGCCCGGCTCGACGTAGCCGACGTACTCCATCCCGAGGTCGTACTGGTCAGTCGCGGACCCTGGCACGGCCATTGACGTTCGCGTTTGGCTGATAGGAGGCTCAACCAATGCAGCGCACAGGTCTGACGCCCGAGAAGAACCGCACGGAAGATCCTCGTGATCTTCTCTCTGTCCAGACGCAGGAGGAGCTGGGCCGAGCGTGGGCAGCCAAGAACGGCAAGCGGGTCCGGGACGTCTGGGTGGACAACCTGTCCGCATAGAACGACGTAAAGCGGCCTGAGTTCGACAAGGCCGTGTCCGCCGTACTGGTCGGCGAGGTGCCGATCCTGTGGTGTGCATTCCTGGACCGCTTCACCCGCAAGGGCACCTGAGGTACGAGGAGCAGCCGAGCAGCATCAAGTACCACCTGTTGACCGACCTTGCCCGGTGCTGGGGTTGCAGGGGGGCTGCAAGTGGGGAAGGAGTCACGTCTGCGCGCGGCACGCGGCTGGGAAGTCGTGCCCGGAGCCCGTCAGCGTTCAGCGGACGACCCTGGAGCAGTACGTGACGCTTATGTGGTTCAGCAGGATGAACTCCGGAGAGGTTTCGGATCTGCTGTTGTGGATCGCGGCGTCCAAGTGAACTCGGCCAGCACCACACGACGGCTCCGACACCCGCACAGTGCGCACGCGACAGCCGTCGATGCCGCGGAATGAGCGGGCGCTGCGGTTGGTGCGCCCGGATGGGTGGCTCAGCTTTCGGAGGGTGGCAGGTCGCGGTAGGGGGCGCGGGGCTGGGGGACGGCGTGCTGCTCGGTGGTCTCGATCCGGGGCGGGGTGCCGTTCGCGGCGCCCGGGACGGGTGTCCAGACGCCGGTCAGAGCGACCCAGCTGTCGGCGGCGGGCGTCGGGCCCGGCGCGTGGACCAGCACACGCAGCCGGCGGGCGTCGGCGGCGCAGCAGCTGACCACCAGGCGGTTGAGGTACCACTCGTCGGGGTTCGGACCGGGGGTGACGAAGCCGGTGAGGCGGACCTTGTGATCCTTCAGGCCGCCCTCCGGGTCGCGGCTGCGCCCGATGAACTCGGTCAGCGACATCGGGGTGGGCACCTCGACAGCGGACGCCTGCGGGGCGAGGGCGGCGTAGTCGGTCTTCTCGACGGTTGCGTCCGCGCCGTCCCGGGAGGCGGTGAAGGAGCCGAGCGCGGGAGGGGTGAAGCAGAGCAGCAGCACGGCGGGCACGGTCAGCAGCCAGGCGATCCCGGGGCTGTGGTGGTGCTCGTGCTCGTGGTCCTGCTCCTCGGCGGACGGTTCGAGCCAGACCGCGTTGCCGTCGGTGTCGCGCCCGAAGCGCATGACGGGCTCCCGCCGCCGCGCGGTCAACCGGCGCGCCGCCCCCGTGATGCCGAGCCCGAGCAGTACCAGCCCGGAGCCGATCAGCGGGTAGCGCAGGCCCTCCTTGACGTACTGCAGGAAGAGGTCGCTGTTGACGGTGATCCGCAGCAAGGCGATCCCCACCAGCGCGACCAGCAGCGACGGGACGAGCTCCCGGACGGTGGCCTTCACAGCAGCACACTCCCGATCACGACGCTGGCGAGGACGGCGACGACGAAGGTCGCGGAGGAGAAGCGGGCAGCGAAGGCGCGGCCGAAGGAACCGGACTGGAGGGCGATCAGCTTGAGGTCGACCATCGGGCCGACCACCATGAAAGCGAGCCGGGCGGTGGGGGAGAAGCCGCTGAGCGAGGCGGCCACGAAGGCGTCGGCCTCGGAGCAGACGGCCAGGATCACGGCGAGCAGGGCCAGCATCGGCACGCCCAGCCACGGGGAGTCGGTGAAGGCCCGGAGAACGGATGGCGGGACGAGCACGTTGAAGATCGCGGCGGCCGTCGCGCCGACCACCAGGAAGCCGCCGGCGTGCAGGAAGTCGTGCTGGAAGCCGCGGCGGAACTCCTCCAGTGGGTTGCGCCCGGCCGGGCCGTCGCCGCCGGCGGCCTTGGACAGCCGCAGCCACTCCGGGCGGCCGAACGCCACCCAGAGCCAGCCCATCACCACTGCCGTGGCGAGCGAGGCGACCAGCCGGGCGAGCACCATCGCGGGCTGTCCGGGGAAGGCGATCGAGGTGGCGACGAGGACCACCGGATTGACGGCGGGCGCGGAGAGCAGGAACGCGAGTGCGGCCGCCGGGGCCACCCCGCGCTTCATCAGGCTTCCCGCCACCGGCACCGATGCGCACTCGCACCCGGGGAGCACCGCCCCGGCCATGCCCGCCACGGGGACGGCCAGGGCGGGGCTTCGCGGCAGGATCCGGGTGAACACGCGGGCGGGGACGAACGCCCCGATGGCCGCGGAGATTACCGTGCCCAGGACGAGGAACGGTACGCCCTGGACGACGATGGCCACCATGACGGTCCGCCACGCGCGGACCCCGCCGGTGTCCCAGGCCCGGGCGAGGGCGACCACTGCCGCCGTCAGGGCGACCGCCCCGATGACGAGCGGTACCGGCCGTCGGTGGCGCGGCGCCTGTCTCGCTGTCGTCGGGGCCGCCGGGAGTCGTCGGACGCCGTCGAGACTCGTGTCCACCATCGTGACCGCCCCTCAGCCCGCTCGCCGCGGGCGTGCGGCAAGGCATGAATGCTCACCGTCAGAAATGCGTGAGTGGTCGCCAGGGTAGCGGTGATAATCACTTTCATCTAGGTGTCGTGTGCATGCTTGACGGGCCCGAGTCGGCGTCTTGGCGATCGGTCGACGGTCCGTCAGCCAGTAACCGGGCGCAAGCCAGCGGGGTCGCTCGCCGGCGGGATCTCGGCACCAGGCAGCTGCCAATGGCGAACGGCCTGCTGGGCCGCCCACATTCGGGCGTAGCGGCCGTCGGGCTCGGTGAGCAGGTCGGTGTGGGTGCCGCGCTGGGTGACCCGGCCCTCGTCGACGACCACGATCTGGTCGGCGCCGACCACCGTGGACAGCCGGTGGGCGATGACCACCACGGTCCGGCCGGCCACCAGGCGCTCGACCGCCTGCTGGACCACCAGCTCCGACTCGCTGTCCAGCGCGGCCGTGGGTTCGTCGAGCAGGACCACGGGTGCGTCCTTGAGGATCGCCCGGGCGATCGAGATGCGCTGGCGCTCGCCGCCGGACAGGGCCGAGCCGATCTCGCCGACCCGGGTCTCGTACCGCTGCGGCAGCCGGTCGACGAACTCGTGCACGTTGGCCGCGCGGGCCGCCGCCTCGATCTCCTCGTCGGTGGCGTCCGGTCGGGCCATCGCGATGTTGGCGCGGATGGTGTCGTCGAAGAGGTGGACGTCCTGGAAGACCACGGCGATGTGGCGCAGCAGTTCGTCGGGGTCGAGGGTCCGCAGGTCCACGCCGCCGAGCCGGACGGTGCCGTGCTGCGGGTCGGCGTAGCGGGCCATGAGTCGGGTGACGGTGGTCTTGCCCGAGCCGGACGGCCCGACCAGCGCGGTCAGGCTGCGTTCGGGGACGGTGAGGTCGAACTCTCGTAGGGTGGGCCGGTCCTGCCCGTCGTAGCCGAAGGTGACCTGCTCGAAGCGGAGCTCGAAGCCCTTGGGTTCGGTGCCGCCCGGTTCGACCGGCAGGGACGGCAGTTGGAGGACCTCGTCCACCCGGGCCAGCGCGGCCTCGGACATCTCGAACAGCTTGGTCATCACGGCCGCCATGCTCAGCGGCTCGGCGAACCGTGCGGCGGTCACCACGACGGCGACCAGCAGCCCGGGGGACAGGCGGGCGTCGAGGACCAGCGCGGCGCCGACCGCGACCAGCGCCACCAGGGCCAGCCGGACGAGGAGTTGGGCGGCGGCCAGGGGTACGGCGGCCGAGCGGTTCGCGGCCGACTGGGTGTGGTGCTGGTGGGCGAGCATGTCCTTCAGCCGGGGCGAGCCGGCGCCGGACTGCCCGGTGGCCCGGAACACGGGCTGGCCCTGCACGTATTCGACGATCCGGCTCGCCGTCCGCGCGTCGGCCTCGTCCACCGCGTGGAAGCCGGCGTTGGACGAGCGCTGTACTCGGCGGACCAGCGGCAGTGCCGCGCCCACCGCCGCCGCGAGCACCAGCCCGAGCCGCCAGTCCAGCAGGGTGACCACCAGGCCGAGCACCACCGGGACGGTCACCAGTTGGACGAACAGGGTGGACAGCGTGGACACGGCGGTGGCCGCGGCGGTCGCGTTGGCGCCGACCACCGAGGTCAGGTCGCCGGCCGCCCGGCGGGCCAGCTCCTGCTGCGGGATCGCCCGCAGCCGCTCCCCGAGCCGCAGCCTGGTGGCCTCGGTGACCAGGTGCCAGTAGCCGTAGGTGAAGCCCAGCTCCCGGACCCGCAGCGCCCCTTCGAGCGCCACCAGGGCTGCCAGTACCCCCGTCCAGAGCCAGGCCCGGCCGGTGTCCACCGGCTCGTGGGTGAGCTCGGCGAGCAGCGGTACGAAGCTCGCGTACGCCGCCGCCTGGACCAGGCTCGCCGCGACCGAGATCCGCAGGGTGCGGCGGAACTGCGGCGCGTACGGGCCGGCCGCGGTGAGCATCAGGCGCAGGATCCGCCTCAACGGACGGCCTCCTTTCCGGTGGTGCGGTGGCCGTTCGAGCCGTGGTCGTTGGCGGCGTGGCTGGACAGCCCCCAGCCGGCCGCCCGGTCGTGGCGGGCCCAGAGCCCGGCGTAGCGGCCGTCGGCGGCGAGCAGGTCGGCGTGCCGGCCGCGTTCGACGATCCGGCCGCGGTCGAGTACGGCGATCTGGTCGGCGTCGGTGATGGTGCCGAGCCGGTGGGCGATGACCAGGACGGTCCGGCCACGGGTGAGCCGGGCCACCGCCTCCTGGATAGCGGCCTCGCTCTCCGGGTCGGCGAAGGCGGTGGCCTCGTCCAGGACGACGACCGGCGCGTCGGAGAGGATCGCGCGGGCGATGGTGATCCGCTGGCGCTGCCCGCCGGAGAGCCGGGAACCGCGCTCGCCGACCTGGCTGCGGTAGCCGTCCGGCAGCTCGCCGACGATGAAGTCGTGGGCGGCGGCGGCCCGGGCCGCGGCGCGGACCTCGGCGTCGGTGGCCTCCGGCCGGGCGAGCCGGATGTTCTCCTCGACCGTTCCGGCGACCAGGAACGGCTCCTGGAACACCAGGGCGACTTGCCGCAGCAGCACGTCCCCGGCGATGTCGCGGACGTCCACCCCGCCGATGCGCACCGACCCGGAGTCGACGTCGAAGAAGCGCGGGATCAGCCGGGCCACCGTCGACTTGCCGGAACCGGACGGGCCGACCAGCGCGCACACCGTCCCGGCCGGGACGTGCAGGTCGACGGCGTCCAGGACGGGTTCGGTCCGGTCGGCGCCCGGGTAGCGGAAGGTGACGCCCTCCACGGTGATCGCGGAGCCCTCCGGCACGCGGGGGTTGGTCGGTTCGGGCAGCGGCTCGGTGGCCAGCAGCTCGGCGATCCGCACCGCGCCCGCCTTGGCGTCGTTGAGGTGGTTGGCCAGGTGCATCAGCGGCGCGACCGCCTCGACCGGCATCGCTCCGATCATCAGGGCGAGCAGCAGCTCGGTGGTGGAGATCCAGCCGGCCGCGCGCATCGGCACCGAGGCGGCGGCCACCACCAACAGCGTCGGCAGCGGCACCACGAACAGCTGGTTGACCACCCCGGAGGCCCACGAGGTGGCGATCCACGCGGCCACCGCCTCGGTGAACTCCCGCACCGCGGCGGTGAACCGGCCGACCGACGAGCGGCCGTCGTCGAAGGTCCGCACCACCGGCATGCCCTGGACGAACTCCACCACGGCCGCGTTGACCCGCTCGTTGGCGGCGTTGTACCTGGCCCGCTGCTCGGCGTGGTCCCGGGTCAGCAGCGACATACAGACGATCGCCACCGGGACCACCACCAGCACCGCGAGCAGCAGCCGCCACTGGACGGCGCCGAGGGCGAGCAGCGCGGCCAGCGGCTGGGCGATGCCGGAGCCGACGAACGGCAGGGCGTCGGCCACCGCGTTGTGCAGGGCCTTGACGTCGTCCTGGACGATCTTCTTGATCCGGCCGGAGCCCAGCCGCTGCACCTCGCCGAGCGGCATCCGGGCCAGCGCGTCGGCCAGTTGGCGGCGCAGCGCGACCTCGAACTCGTAGCTCGCCTCGTGCGCCAGGTGGTCGGCCAGCCAGCGGGCGGCGAAGGAGAGCAGCAGCGCCGCGAGCGCACCGACCGTCCAGCCGACCGGGAAGGACGGGTCGGCGCCGAACAGTCCGCCCGTGGCGTAGGCGGCGCAGACGAAGCCCGCGACCGCCCCGGTGCCGGCCAGCACACCGAGCAGGGCGGCCGACCGCAGCCGGGCGCGGATGCCCGGCTGGGTGGCCACCAGGGCGGACAGCGTGCGCAGCCCGCCTTCCGTGCGCTCAGCCATGGTCCGAGTCCCGTACCAGGGCGGCGAGTTCACGCCGGTCGACCTTGCCGAGGGCGGTTCGGGGGAAGGCGTCCAGCACGACCACGCGGTCCGGCAGCTTGAACGCGGCGAGGCCGCGGCCGGTGAGGTGGGCGTTCAGCTCGGCCCGGGTGGGGGCGGCGCCCTGGGCGATCACGCAGGCGCAGCTGCGCTCGCCGAGCACGTCGTCCGGCACCCCGACCAGCGCGGCGTCGTGTACGGCCGGGTGGGCGAGCAGCAGGTTCTCCACCTCCTCCACCGGGACCTTGTCACCGCCCCGGTTGATCACGTCCTTGACCCGGCCCTCGACGATCAGGTGGCCGCTGGGCAGCCGGCGCACCAGGTCGCCGCTGCGGTAGAAGCCGTCCGGGGTGAAGGCGGCGCGGTCGGCCTCGGGCGCGCGGTAGTAGCCGCGGATCGTGTACGGGCCGCGCACGAGCAGTTCGCCGACCTCGCCGGGCGCGACCTCGCGGTCGTCCGGGCCGACGATCCGCAGTTCGTCGTGCTCGGCGAGCGGGCGGCCCTGGGTCTCCAGCAGCAGCTCCTCGGGGTCCTCCGGGCGGGTGTAGTTGAGCAGGCCCTCGGCCATCCCGAACACCTGCTGGAGGTCGCAGCCGAGAACCGGGCGGACCCGCCGGGCGGCCTCGGGCTTGAGCCGGGCCCCGCCGACCTGGAGCAGTTCCAGGCTGCGGAGGTCAGCCGGTGTCCAGTCGGCGGCCTCCAGCCAGAGCAGGGCCAGCGGCGGCACCAGCGCGGTGGCGGTGACCCGCTCCCGTTCGATCAGCGGGAAGGCGTCGTCGGGGCTCGGGGTCGGGGTGAGGACCACCGTGCCGCCCACGCTCAGCGTGCCCAGCAGGCCCGGACAGGCCAGCGGGAAGTTGTGGGCGACCGGCAGCGCGGCCAGGTAGCGGGTGGAGGCGTCGAAGCCGCACACCTCGGCGCTGGCCGTGGCGTTGTAGAGGTAGTCGTCGTGGGTGCGCGGGATGAGTTTGGGGGCGCCGGTGGTGCCGCCGGACAGCAGCAACAGCGCCACGTCCGAGGGGTCCGGCCCGGCCAGCGGCAGCGGGTCGGCGGTCACCTCGGCCAGCGCCGTGAACTCCTGCGGCTCGCCGGCCACCAGCACCTCGCGCAGCTCCGGCACCTCGGTCGTCAGGGTGCGGGCGAGCGCCCGGTGGTCGTGACCGAGGTGGACGTCCGGGATCACGTACGCCCGGGCTCCTGACAGCCGGGCCAGGTGGACGAGTTCGGTCTCGCGGTGCGCGGGCAGCGCGAGTACCGGGACGGCGCCGAGCCGGAACAGCGCGAAGAGCAGGGGCACGAACTCCGCGATGTTCGGCAGCTGGACCAGCACCCGGTCACCGGCGGTGAATCCGCGCCGGTACAGTCCGGCGGCCAGGTGGTCGGCGCGGTCGTCGACCTCGCGGTAGGTCCAGCGGTGGCGGCCGTCCACCACGGCGGTGTGCTCGGGCGTGGCGAGCGCCTGTTGGCGCAGCAGCGAGCCGAGGGTGCGGCCCCGCCAGTAGCCGAGTTCGCGGTAGCGGTCCGCGAACTCCGTCGGCCAGGCGGTGAATCCGTCGAGCATGGGGCCCTTCCAGGGGGATCGGTGGGTCAGTGGGCGGCGGGCACGACGTACGGGGCGACGGTGGCGAGCTTCTCGCAGGTCTCCTCGTACTCCCGGGCCGGCCGCGAGCCGGCGACGATGCCCGCGCCGGCGCGCAGCCAGGCCCGGCCGTCGCGCTGGTAGACGGCGCGCAGTACGAGCGCGGCGTCGAGCGAGCCGTCGGCGCCGGCCATCAGCACCGTTCCGGCGTACAGGCCGCGCGGTTGGTCCTCCAGTTCGGCGATCAGCCGGTAGGCGGCGGCCTTGGGGATGCCGGAGGCGGTGACGGGCGGGAACACCACGCCGAGCGCGTCCCAGCCGGTGCGGCCCTCGGCCAGCGTGGTGGCGACCCGGGAGGCCAGGTGCTGGACGCTGCCGCGCCGCTTGACCGCCATGAACTCGGTGACGTGGGTGGTACCGGGTCTGCCGACGGAGGTCAGCTCCTCGACGGCGAGGCGGACCGAGGCGGCGTGCTCGTAGACCTCCTTCGGGTCGGCCAGCAGCTCGGCGCGCAGCGCCTCGTCGGTGTCGGGGTCGCCGGTGAGCGCCCGGGTGCCGGCCAGCGGCTGGGTCGAGGTGCGGCCCGTGGCGTCCGCCTCGACCACCGTCTCGGGGCTGAACCCGGCGGCCTGCCAGCCGCCGAGGTCCAGCAGGAAGGATCGGGCCGGGGTGTTGTGGCGGCGGCCGGTCAGGTAGGTGGCGCACACGTCGACCCGGAACGGGACGGGTACCGGGCGGGAGACGATGGCCTTCTCCAGCCTGCCGCGCCCGATCTCGGCCACCGTGTGGGAGACCCCGCAGTGGTAGGTCGTGGGGTCGGCGCGCACGTCGACCGGGACGGGCCGGTGCTCGGGCCGGGCGGCGGGTTCGGCGAGCAGTTTGAGTGCCTCGTCCAGCTCGCCCGGGTCCACCGCCCGGACCAGTACGTGGTCCGCGGTGATCTCGAACTCCAGCCGGGGGACGACGAGATGGGCGAGCACCCGGTCGTCGGCCGGCCGGTCCGGGGCGGCCAGTTCGAAGCAGGCCCACCCGTAGGCGCGCCAGTCGGCGACCGGTGTTCTCTCCAGGGCCTCGGCGACCCGCCGCCACGGGGTGCCGGACCACTCCCGGGCCTCGCCGTCGCCGGTGCGCACGTGCCGGGCATCGACCCGGACCTCAGCCAGCGCGTCACCGGCCACGTGCCAGCGCCCGCTTCGCTCGTACACCACGTACTCGCCGAGCAGCCCCGAACCGGTCAGCTGGGCGACGACCGCGAGCGGGTCGAACGGCCCCTGCACGGTGGATTCCTGGTAGTGCCGTATCACGATGGTGCTCCTCACGGGGTGGTGCGCAGCGGGGCGGCGATCAGCTCGGCGACGGCGCGGGCGTTCTGCTCCTCGATGCAGCTGAAGTGGTTGCCCTCGATGTCGGTGACGGCCAGTTCGCCGAGGACGACGTCCTGCCAGAAGGCGAGCGTGGTCTCGTCCATGCCGGGGGCGAAACCGGAGGAGCCGCGCGGGCGCAGGAAGCGGATGTCGCCGGCGTACGGGGGAGGGGTGAACCGGGCCGAGCGGAAGCTCTGCGCGAACACCCGGAACATCCCCTCGGCCATCTCGGCGGGCAGTTCCTGGCCGGTCTCGGCGGAGGCGGCGCGGGCGTAGCGGGCGAAGCGATCGCTGCGGGTGTGTGCACTGAGCAGGCGGAAGTAGGTGGCGGCCGCGTCGAGTTCGGGATCGCCGCCGACGTCCAGAAGGGAGCCCTCCGGGACCTTGTCGCCGTGGCGTTCGATCACCTGCATGAAGGCCTTCAGGACGGCGTCCGGGTCGATCGGGCCGAAGCCGGCCTGCGGAAGCGCGATGTGCAGGTTGGGCAGGAACAGCAGCTCGATCATCAGGTCGTCGTCGACGTCGAAGACCACCGGGTGGCTGCTGGCCAGGACCAGGTCCTCGACCACGATGCCGCGTTCGTCCAGCCGGCGGGCCACCTCGGTGGCGTACAGGCCGCCGAGGCAGTAGCCGACCAGCTGGACCCTGGTGTGGCCCTCGGCGATCAGCCGTTCGGCGTAGTCGTCGGCGGCCCGTTCGATCACCTCGGCCGGGTCGGTCGCCAGGTACCTCTCGGTGTCGTCGATCACGATGCCGAGCACCGGGCCGAGGTTCTGGGCGACCAGCTCCTTGGCGAGCGGCCGGTAACAGTCCATGGTGCCCAGGCCCGCGTGGAACAGGACGCGCAGCGGGCCGTCGCCGCCGGTGCTGAACGGCACCAGCAGGGCGTTGCCCGACTCGCCGCGGCGGCCGATGAGTTCGGGCTCGGCGACGTTGCTCCCGTCGGCGCCGCGCCCGCGCAGGAGGCGGGCGAGCGCCTCGATGGTCGGCTGGTTGAGCAGCCGGCGCAGCAGGGTGTCGAAGGGGACGCCGGCGGCCTGTGGCAGCTCCGTGCGGAGCCGGCCGGCCATCCGCGCCATGATGAGCGAGTCGGCGCCGCGTTCGTAGAAGCTCTCGTCGCGGCCGATCCGGGGGATGGCGAGCGTGGCCGCCCACAACTCGGCCAGCCTCGCCTCCAGTTCGTCGGCGGGTGCGCCGCCGGTGGCGGTCGGCTCGGCGGTACCGGCGGCGGGCCGCCAGGTGCGCAGGGTCTTGCGGTCGACCTTGGCGTTGCCGGTGAGCGGGAGGGCGTCGGCCACCTGGAGGTGCGAGGGCACCATGTGGGCCGGGAGTCGCCGGGCGAGGTGATCACGCAGCTCGGCCTCGGTCACCGGGACGCGGTCGGTCTTCAACCGGGCGGCGAACAGGTGGACGGCCTGCGGGGTGAGGGCGTGGCCGTCCTCGGGCAGGGTGAGCACCCGCTCGGCGCCGGTGGCCTCGATGAGCCGCAGCCACTGGTCGCGGTCCACGTAGGAGGGGCCGCCGTCGCGCAGTTCGTCGGCGGGCGGGGTCATCAGGAAGGCCTGCGAGGCGAGGATCCAGGGGTGCTCCCTGGTGGGCTCGGTGAGGACCAACCAGCCTCCGGGCGCCACGAGTTCGGCGAGCCGGGCGAGCGCGGCCGGGATGTCCCGGGCGTTCTCCAGCACGCCGGCGGCCAGGACCACGTCGAAGGAGTTCGGGGCCAGGCCCTGCGCCCGGTGGTCCCGGTCGACGTCGAAGACGCCGAAGCGCACTCCAGCGTGTTCGCCGAACCGGGCCCGAGCCTCCGGCAGGAAGAACGGCGCCACGTCGGTGAACAGGTAGTCCACCTCGGTGCCGGCCAGCGCCTCCAGGACCGACTCGGTGGTGCCGCCGGTGCCGGCGCCGGCCTCCAGGACGCGCAGCGGCCGCCCGGCCCCGGCGGTCCCGTCGGCGATCCGCTGGAACAGGGTGGCCACCGCCTGGTTGAGGTAGCGGGCCATCGCGTTCTCCCGGTACAGCGCCCGGGTGGTGGCGAACCCGCCCTCGGGGTAGAGGAGCGCGAGCGGGTCCTGGCGGCCAGCCAGCAGCTCGGTTAGCTGCTCGGCGTTGCGGCGCAGGTAGGCGGGGAACTCCGGGGTGCCCAGCTCGGCCGTCCAGGCCCGTTCGGCGCGTTCCCAGCGGGCGGCGGCCGTTGCCGCGTCGACCGGGCCGAGGTCGGTGTCGGCGAGGACCGACTCCCAGCGGCGCGCCAGCCAGCGGTGGCGCTCGGCGACGTCCTCGCCGGCCTGGGCCAGGGCGAGCGCCATCGAGGTCAGCACCGCGTGGTCGAGCCGCTCGACGGCGTGCGCGACGGTGGCCGGGACGAGCCCGGGGACAGCCGCGTCGGCCTCGGCCGAGGCCGACGCCAGCAGCGCGCTGTCGTCGGGCGCCGGCTCCCCGGTGCGAGCGGGCTCGACGACGCCGAGCAGACCCTCGCCGTCCACGACCACCCCGGCCGCGGCGACCGCCGGGTGGGCGAGCAGCGCGGCCTCGATCTCACCGAGTTCGATCCGGTGCCCGCGCAGCTTGACCTGGGTGTCCTCGCGGCCCAGGAACTCGATCTCGCCGCCGGGCAGGTAGCGCCCGAAGTCGCCGGTGCGGTAGAGCCGTTGGCCGTCCACCGGGTGGGTGAGGAAGTGGCGCGCGGTGGTGTCCGGGTCGCCGAGGTAACCCTGGGCGAGGCCGTCGCCGGTGATGTACAGCTCGCCCGCCGTCCAGACCGGGCGGTCCCGCAGGGCCGAGTCCAGCACCCGGAAGCCCTGGTTGGCCAGCGGGCGTCCGTACGGGATGCTGCGCCAGCCGGGTTCGAGGCCGCGGTACGGGTGGGCGATGGACCAGATGGCGGCCTCGGTGGCGCCGCCGAGGGCGACCACCTCCAGGCCGGGCAGGTGGTTGGTGACCTCGTCGGGGAGCGTGAGCGGCACCCAGTCGCCGGAGAGCAGGGCGAGCCGCAGCGAGGGCAGCGCCACGGGCTCGGAATCCAGGTAGGAGGCGAGCATCTGCATCATCGCGGGCACCGAGTCCCAGACGGTGACGCGGTGGTCGGCGATCAGGGCGGCCCAGTGCGAGGGGTCGGTGCGGCGCTCGTGGTCCGGCAGGACGAGCGCCCCGCCCGTGGAGAGCGGGCCGAACACGTCGTAGACCGACAGGTCGAAGCCGAGGTTGGCCAGGCCCAGCACGCGGTCCTGGGCGGTGACCGCGAAGCGGCGGTTGATGTCCGCGACGGTGTTGGCCGCGGCGCGGTGGCTGACCACGACGCCCTTGGGGCGGCCGGTCGAGCCGGAGGTGTAGATCACGTAGGCGGGGTCGTCCGGGTCGCCGCCGTCCGGCAGCGGCGGCTCGACGGCCGTGAGTGCGTCCACCGCGATGGCGCCGGGCGCGGCCTCCGTCCAGGACTGGGTGAGCACATGGCGCACGCCCGCGTCCGCCAGGATCGCCTCCCGGCGCAGCGCCGGCTGCACGGTGTCCATGGGCAGGTAGACCGCCCCGGCGAGGAGGGTGCCGAGCACAGCCGCCACCTGTTCGACGCCCTTGTCCATGACGATCGCCACCCGCTCGCCCGGGGTGCAGCCGGCCGCCCGCAGCGCCTCGGCGACGGCGGCGGCCCGGCCGGCGAGTTCGCCGTAGCTCACGGTGCCGTTCGGGCCGATCACGGCGGGCCGGTCGGGGGTGCGGGCGGCCTGGGCGAACAACGCGTGGTGCAGCGGGGCGTCCGGCAGCGGTGCGGCGGTGTCGTTGACCGCCCGCCGCTCCTCGGCCTGCCAGGCGGGCAGGGGGACGACGTCTTCGGCGTCCCAGGGCCGGTCATCGGCCGCGAGCTCGCGCAGCAGCCTCTCGAAGGCGTCGAACATGTCGTCCGCGAGGCCGTCGGGGAAGATCCCGTCACGGATGTCCCAGTTGACCTGGAGGCCCTCGGCGTCGTCCATGGCCTGGCAGTCGATGAACACCTGCGGGGTCTGAGTGATGCCGAAGCCGTCCAGTCTGCCCTCGGCGCGCTGCTCGGTGCCGTCGTCGCCGAGGCCGATCGCGCTGGTGAAGACCACGGGCATCAGGGCGGCCTCGCGCCCGCGCCGGCGGGCGAGTTCGCGCAGCACCTCGACACCGGAGCAGAGCCGGTGGTCGAGGTCCTCGAAGAGCCGGCCGCCGAGCGCCTGGGCCCGCTCGGCGAAGGACGCGCCCTGCGTCCAGTCGACGGCGAGCAGGCTGACCGAGGTGAAGTCGCCCACCACCTGGTCCACCTGCGGGTGCAACGGCAGCCGGTTGAGTACGGTGAGGTTGAGGGTGAACTTCGGTGTGCGGCTCCACCGTTCGAGTACGGCGGCGTACGCGGCGAGCACCACCGAGGACGGGGTGAGGCCGCGCCGCCGGGCGCGCTCGCGCAGCGCGTCCCAGGCGACGGTGTCCAGCTTGAGGAAGCGGCGGCGGAACCGGCCGGGGGTCTCCCGGTTGAGCACCGGCAGGTCGGGGGCGGGCGCAAGCTCGTCGATCCGCGCCCACCAGTAGTCGCGGTCGCGCCGGTGGCGGGGCGACTCGCGCAGCGCCCGCTCTGCCAGCAGATAGTCGCGGAACTCCAGTTCCAGCGCGGGGAGTTCGGCGTCCGGTTGGGCGTGCAGCGTCTCGAACTCGGCGAGCAGCAGCCAGATGCTGGCCCAGTCGGCGATCAGGAAGTCCATCGACAGGTGGAGGACGGCCCGCTCGTCGGTCCGGGTGACGCGCAGGTCGAACAGCGGCCACTGGTCGGTCCGGTACACCCGGTGGCCGAAGTCCTCGCGCACCGAGACGAGTTCGGCCTGGACCAGCTCCTGGCCGGCGCCCCGTAGGTCGGTGGCGGGCACGGTCAGGTGCGGGACCTCGGGCAGCACCCGCTGGTAGCCGTCGGCCTCGACCACGGCGCGCAGCATGCCGTGCCGCGCGACCAGCCGGTTCCACGCCCGCTCGGTGCGCTGCGGGTCGAGGTCGGGGTAGTTGACCTCCAGGTAGACGTGGCAGGCGACCTTCCCGTGGCCGAAGGCGTCGCCCCGGCCGAGCAGGTAGGCGGCCTGGACGTCGGTGAGGGGGAAGGGCTCGGTACGGGACTCCGGATCGGGGACGATCGCGGGCCTGGCGTGCTCCTCGGCCAGGTGTGCGAGGACGGTCTCCTTGCCGGCCTTGAGCCGGGCGAGCAGGTTCGGGGTGAGGGCGCCCTTGGGTGCCCGGTACCGGAGTTGGCCCGCGTCCTCCCACAACTGCACTCCAGCGTGGCGGAGTTCGGTGATCAGCTCGGTGACGTTCATGCGTGCGTGGCCTCTTCGGGTCGCGGACGGATGTTGGCGTTGAACCGGAACACGTTGTCCGGGTCCCAGACGGTCTTGAGCCGGACCAGGCGCTCGTGGGCCTCGGGCCCGTAGGCGGCGCGGACCCACTCCGGCTCGGGGTCGGGCAGCAGGTTGACGTACGGGCCCCGGGTGACCGGCTGGAGGGCGCGCCAGCCGTCCCGGGCCGGGCGCAGGTGGGCGGGGCTGTCCGGGTCGCCGTACCACTGGGCGCAGATCTCGGCGAACCAGGCGGCGTCCCGGTGGGTGAAGGCGGTCGGTCCGGCGGGGGCGCGGCCGATGGCGCCGCCGAGGGCGCCGAGCACCACCGAGAAGTTCGGCCCGCCGGCCGCCCAGTGGGCGAGCAGGTCGTCGATGGTGGAATCGGAAAGCTCCGTCAGCAATTCGCCGCGGTTGTAGACCTGCTGGCGGGTGACGTCGGGCGGGGACGGCAGGAGGCGCTGGTAGGCGGTGTACGCCATCGGGCGGATGCCGTCCGCGACCGGTTCGGGGCAGCCGTGGCGCAGCGGGCCGAGCACCTCGTCCGTGCGGGCCGGATCGCCGAACCAGGTCGGGATCAGCACCATCGAGCGCTCGAAGTGCAGCCGCTCGGGGATGAACGGCAACGGGGGCGCAGTCCAGAGCAGCATGATCAGCGACGCCTGGTCGGGAGCCCCGGCCAGCCAGTCCCGGGCGGTGCGCAGCACGGCCGGGGCGTGCGCGGCCGGGTGGACCAGCGGACCGGCCACCACCCCGGCCACCGGGTGCAGCCGGAAGCCGAACCGCACCACGACGCCGAAGTTGCCTCCGCCGCCGCGCAGGCCCCAGAAGAGTTCCGGGTGCTCGGTCGGGCTCGCCCGAAGCTGCCGCCCGTCGGCCGTCACCAGGTCGAAGAAGACGGCGTTGTCGCTGGTCAGCCCGTACTGGCGGGAGAGGTCGCCGATGCCGCCGTTCAGGGTGTGGCCGGCGATGCCGACGTCGGGGTTGCGGGGGCCGGGCAGGGCGAGGCCGTGGCGCTGGGTGGCGGCGTCGAACTCGCCCCAGGTGAGGCCGGGTTCGGCGACGGCCAGGCGCTTCCCCGGGTCGACCTCGATCCGCTTCATGCCGCCGAGGTCGATGACCATCCCGCCGTCGCAGGTGCCCCAGCCGGCGACGTTGGCGCCGCCGCCGCGCACCGCGACCGGCAGGCCGTGCCGGCGGGCGTGCTCCAGGGCCGTCCGGACGTCTTCCGGGTCGGCGCAGCGGGCGATCGCGGCGGGGCGGCGGTCGGCGCGGGCGTTGCGCACCCGGCGGGCCTGGTCGTAGCCGGGGTCGATTGGGGTGATCAGTCGCATCCGGGGCTCCGCTCGAAGACCGCGCCGTGGACGTCGGCGGGGTGGATCTCGTGCTGCAGACCGGCGAGCCGGACCGCCCGGACGCCGGTCCGGTCGGCCGGTTCGGCGGCCAGTCGGCGGTCCGCTCCGGCCAGCGCGTCGAAGGCCTCGCGGTCCTGTTGCGCCACGCCGAAGCGCACCCGGGCGACGCCGAGCGCACCGTTGGGGTGGGTGACGGCGGCCGGCCGCTGCGGCGGGTCGTACTGGGAGACGACGAACGGCAGCCGGGCCGGGGCCGGGGTGAGGAACTGGTACCGCACCCGGGAGCCGTCCGGCGTGCTGCGGCGTCCCTTCATCACCCGCGAGCCGGAGATCCCGGTCTCGCGCAACGCCAGGTGCGCACCGGTCAGTTCGGTGCCGTCGGTCTCCAGTGCCACGTCCCGCCAGCCTTCGCCGCCGGCCGCCCAGCGGGCCAGCCGCCGGCCGGCCGGGGCGCCGTTGAGGAGCCCGAACGGCAGGCTCAGCAGGCCGAATCGGCGTGGCAGCTCGAAGAGTTCGATGAACGGCCCGGACTCGAACCAGATCAGGGCGTTGTGGGCCTTGTCCGGTGTGCTTCCCCAGGTCACGGTGAAACCGGCGGCGGTGAAGTCCGCGACGGCGGAGTGGATGTCGTGCACCTTGCAAAGGATGTGACTGCATCTCAGGTCGAGACTGGGTGTCATGGTGCTCATTTCGGTGCTGCGCTTCCATTGGCTGAGGCGTGCTCGGCTGCTGCGTGCTCGGTTGCGGTTCGGGCGGCGAACAGGCGCTGCCCGAGCGGGGCCATTGGGTGGTTCTCGGCGGGGAGCGTGCGGACCTCGGGGATCCCGGCGCCCGCCAGGGCGTCGAGCCACTGCTCGCGGGAGAGGAAAGTGGTGCCGGAGGCCAGCCGGGCGTCCTGGGCGGCGGTCATCATGAACGCCTGCGAGGAGAGGATCTCCAGGTGTTCCCTGGTCGGTTCGGTGATCAGCAACCAGCCGCCGGGGAGGAGGAGTTCGGTGAGTGCGCGGACGGTGGCGTCGGTGTCCCGGGCGTTGTTCAGCACGCCGGCCGCGATCACCACGTCGAAGGAGCCGGGGGCGAGGCCCTGTTCGTCCGGTGCCCGGTCGATGTCGTACGTTCCGTAGCGCAGCCACGGCAGCCGGGCGAACCGCTGCCGGGCCGGGTCGAGGAAGAACCGGGACACGTCGGTGAACAGGTAGTCCACCCGGGCCTCCGGTTCGCCGGCGAGCGCCATCGCCACCGCCTCGGTGGTGGCCCCCGTCCCGGCGCCGACCTCCAGCACCCGCAGCGGCTCGCTGCCGCCCGCGGCGGCGAGCCGGCGGACCGCGGTGGCGACGGCGGTGTTGAGGTAGCGGGCGGTCACGGTGTCGCGGTACACGGCGTCCGCGAGCTCGGTCCGCCCCTCAGGGAAGAGCAGCAGCGTCGCCTGCTGCTCGCCCGTCAGCAGCGCGGGCAGCCGCTCGGCGTTCAGCCGCAGGTAGTCGACGAACTCGGCGCCGCCCAGTCCGTCCTTCCACAGCCCGGCGGCCCGGTCCCAGGCCCGGGCGGTGGAGACCGCGTCGGCGGTGCGGACCCCGGTGTAGCGCTTGCCGTCCCGAGTGAGCCACTCGCGTTCGGTCAGCACGGTCAGCCAGCGTCCGACGAGGACGTGGTGGGCGGGTGCGACCCCGGTGAGCAACTCCTCGACGGTGTGTCCGGTCCCGGCGGGCAGCAGCAGCCCGCGGTCCTGGAAGGACAGCAGCATCGCGGCGAGTACCGCCTCGTCGAGCCGGCGGACGAACTCCTCCGTCTGACCGCGTGCGACGTGCCGGGCCTGCGGTTCGGCGGCCTCGGCGGCGGCCCGGACCACGCCGTCCAGCGTCGGCGCTCCGGCGGCCCCCGTCGGCCACAGCTCGGTCACCGGGAGCGGCTCGTGGTGCTGCCCGGGCCGGAGCGCGGGGTAGCCGAGCCGGGCCGTGACGTCCTGCCACATCCGGGCCAGCGTCAGGTGGTACTGCTCGGGCCGCTCCGCGCCGGGCTCGCCGAGCACCGCCGCCCGCAGGCCGAGCAGGTCCGCCCCGATCGCGCCGGGCCAGTCCGCGCCGAGCGCGTCCCGGTAGCGCGGTGGCTCGGCCGGGCCGAGGACGGCCGTGGTGGGTTCGGCCAGGTGGCCGGTGCCCGGACCGTCGAAGTCGAACCGCTCCTTCACCGCGTCCGGGATGTGCAGCCGCGGGCTCCACAGCACCGGGCCGTGCGGGTCGGTCAGGGTGAGGCTGCCCGCTGCCGTGCCCAGGGTCACCCGGTGCAGCAGGTGCACGTGGTTGTCGGGGTCCGCCGGGTCCACCTCGTTCTGCACCCGCAGGGTGGCCGGGATCCCGCCGACCGTCCCGGTGAGCAGCCCGAACGGGCCGGTGGCCGGCAGCGCCTCCAGCTTCCACGGGCGCAGCGTGCCCAGCGCGTCCCCGAGGATGTGCACCAGCGGGAACGCGACCTGCACCGAGCAGGCAGCGTCCAGATACAGCGCCGACCGCCGGTCCAGCAGCCGCCGGGCCGCCGCGGTGAACCGCCGCACGGCGGGCAGCCGGACGTACAGGTCGCCCAGCCGGTACTTCACACCCCGGCGGCGGGCCTCGCGCAGGCAGGCGGCCAGGTCGTCATGGTGCACCGGCTGCTCCTGGAGGACGTGGACGCCCCGGCCGAGCAGCTTCAGCGCCAACTCCGTGCCGGCGCCGCCCATCACGCCCGAGCGCACCACCACGCAGGCCAGGTCGATGTCGCCCGGAAGCGTGTCCGGATCGGTGTACAGCGGCACCCCGTACCGGCGCGCGCACTCCACCGACCGCTCACCGCCGCGCGCCAGCACCCCGGCGATCTCGAACTCCTCCGGCAGCCCGGCGAGGGCGGCCAGGTAGAACTGGCCGAACGTCGTCCCGCACACCACCACCCGCAGCCGACGGCCCTTCACAGCGCTCCCTCTTCTTCCACGGCGAGCTCGGCGAGGGCCGAGTCGGCCACCGTCAGCACGACCCCCGGCACCTCCCGCAGCCGCCCGACGGCCGCGACCGGGTCGAGTACCGCGTCCGCGAGGTGCACCCCGGCCGGCACCTCGCCGTGCAGGACCGCCAGGGCGGCCACCGCCGTTGCCGCGCCGGTCAGTTCGGCGATCCCCGGCGCCCGCAGCACCGCCGTCCGGCTGACCGGGCGGCCCTCGGCGACCCCGTCCAGCTGGGCCAGCAGCACGGCGTACGGGCTGCGCCCGGCGAGGTCCAGCGCCGTCGCCCGGCACAGCGCCGCGACCGCGTCCGCCCGGTTCAGCGTGCGGGCCGCGTCGAGGGCGGCGGCGAGGTGTTCGCCGTCGAGCGCGGTGAACCACCGGCCGTGGTCGAGCCCGAGGGCGCGGGCCACCCGCTCGCCCTCGCCGTCCAGGTAGGGCAGCACGGTGACCGGGCGCGGCAGGTACGGCAGCCGCCGTCCGGCGGCCCGGGCCAGTGCACCCGGGCGGCGGGCGCCGTCGGCCCAGGCGGCCAGCGGCTCGCTGTCGGCGCCGAGGACGCCGTGCAGGTAGTCCTCGGCACCGGTCTGCGTGAACGCGTCCAGCACGGCCGCGTACGCGGTGAGCCCGTGGATCTCGGCGAAGTGCTGCTGGGCCAGCCAGCGCGGCAGCAGGCCGGACAGACCGGGCAGCGCGCCGGCCGCGAACACGGCCGCGCGGTCGACCGCCCCGAGTTCGGCCAGGCCGTTCGCCGTACCGGCGTCCACATGGTGCGCCCCGGCCGCGAGCGCGGCCCGCGCCACCTGGACAGCGGTGCGGTGCGACGGTCCCGCGCAGTGCACGACCAGCGCGCACCCGTCGACGAAGGCCGCCAGCGAGGCCTCGTCCTCGACGTCCACCCGGGCCGCCTCCGCCGACGGGCCGAGCTCCGCGGCCAGCCGGGCGGCTCGCGCCTCGTCCCGCCCGCCGACCCGGAGCGGACCGGCCCCCCAGCGCGCCAGTAGCCGGGCGGCCTGTACTCCGACGGTGCCGTAGCCGCCGATGACGCCGATCACAGTGACCCTTCTTCCAGGTCCTCCAGCCGGGCGAGCTCGTCGGCCACCACGGCGGCGACCTGGGCGAGGCTCGGGCCCGCGAAGATGCGGCGCAGCGGCAGTTCGACGGCGAAACGTTGCTGCACCCGGGTGATGAAACGGGTGGCGAGCAGGCTGTCGCCGCCCAGCTCGAAGAAGCCTCGCCGTCGGCCGACCTCCGAGGTCCCGAGCAACTCCCGCCACATCGCGGCGAGTTCGCACTCCAGTTCACCCTCCGGCGGTTCGTCCGGGCCGAGCTCGTCGCCAGCGTCCGCCAGCACCGCCGCGACAGCCTTGCGGTCGACCTTGCCGTTGGCACTCAGCGGCAGCCAGGGCAGCACCTCGATCCGCTCGGGCACCATGTGGCCCGGCAGCAGGCCCGCGACGTGCTCGCGCAGCACCGCCGGCTCGGGAGCCGTCGCGCTCTGCGGGCGTTCGGCCCACAGCAGATCCATGAACGATTTGCCCACCGGCCGGTGACCGGCCCCGCTCAGCCCGGCGCGCGCGAACAGCTCCGTCCAACGCTCCCCGGGGAGCATCGGAGAGCCGGCCAGGCGCCGCTCCCGGTCGAAGCCGTTGTACCCGCGGTCGAGCAGACCGGCTGTCAGCAGTGCCATCGGCGTCAGCGCGGCGCGCTCCACGGCGAGCAGCCGCCCGCCGGGCCGGGCCAGCAGCGCGGCCAGCGCCGGGCCCTGCCCGGGCTCCGGGTAGCGGTGCAGCACATTGCCGGCCAGCACCACGTCGAAGCCGTACCGCAGGTCGTCGGGCACCGTCGTGCCGGGCAGCAGGCGGCAGACGGTGTGGTGCGGCAAGGCCTCCAGCCGCCTGGTCGCCGTGGCGACCAGGCCGGGGGCGGCGTCCAGCAGGGTGTAGCGCACCTGGTCGGGGCCGACCAGGGCGAGCAGCCGCTCGGCGGTCCGGCCGTCCCGCCCGGCCAGCTCGACCACCTCGACCGGTCGACCCAACTCAGCCGACATGTCAGCGAGTTGGGAGGCGAGCTCGGCGAGCGCAAGGGCCGTCCCGGGGTCGTGGTCGGCCAGGCTGGCCGGGGCGAGGACGTCGTCGTCCAGCAGTGCCGCCGGGTCGAGCCGGCCCGCCAGGATCTCCCGGTAGTCGCCGAGCCGTTCCGACAGCCGCCGGTGCGCCCGCGCGATCAGCGCGCCGTACTCGTCCGCCCCGGCCCGGGGGGCCTCGCGGAGCAGCGCAGTCTCCAGCTCGGGACCGGCCAGATAGCGGCCCGCGTCCTCGGCCACCACCTTCCGGTCGACCAGCAGCCCCAGCCAGAGCCGCAGCACCGCATGGTGCTCGTCCACGGCGTCCAGGCGCGCCACCAGGTCCTCGAACCGCCAGGCCGTCCCCTCCTCGAGAGCGTCCAGGCCGAGCAGCCGGGCCAGCACCGCACCCGCGGTGTCCGCCTCCAGCTCCCACGCGCCCGCCCGGGCCACGGCGACGTCGGTCGGCACCCCGGCGCCACCGGGCACCCCGGAGCCATCGACGGCCGCCGGGACGGGCACCACGCCCGCCACCAGCCTGCGGCCAGTCCCCTCGCCGACCACCGCGGCGACCGCCCGGCCCACCCCCGGCCCCGAGCGCAGCGCGGCCTCGATCTCGCCCAGCTCGATCCGGTGGCCGCGCAGCTTGACCTGCTGGTCGGCCCGGCCGAGGAACTCCAGCGTGCCGTCCGCCCAGTACCGCCCGAGGTCCCCCGTGCGGTACCAGCGCTCGCCCGCGCGGGCCACGAAGCGCTGCGCCGTCAGCCCGACGGCACCCCGGTAACCGCGCGCCACGCCCGCGCCGCCGATCCACAGCTCGCCCGGCACACCGTCCGGGCAGTCCCGGCCGAGCGCGTCCACCACCCGGAACCGCTGGCCGCGCAGGGGCCGGCCGTACGGGACGGAGCGCCAGGCCGGGTCCACCCCGGCCACCTCGAAGCAGTTGGACCAGATCGCCGCCTCGGTCGCCCCGCCGAGCGCCACGAACCGGCACTGCGGCCGCAGCACGGCCAGCCGGCCGGGCAGGTCCAGCCCGACCCAGTCGCCGGAGACCAGCGCCAGCCGCAGCGGCTCCGGTGTGTCGGCGGCCTCGGCCACCGTCAGCAGCATGTCCAGCAGGGCCGGCACGGTGTTCCACACCGTCACCCCGTGCCGGCGCACGAGCTCCAGCCACCGCCGGGCGTCCCGCCGGTCCTCCTCGCCGATCAGCACGACCGCCCCGCCCGCCGACAGCGGGCCGAAGACGTCGTACACCGACAGGTCGAAGTCCAGCGCGGACACCGCGAGCGTCCGGTCCTGCTCGCCGACGCCGAACCGCTCGTTGACGTCCGTGACGGTGTTCGCCGCCGCCCGGTGGGTGATCTCCACGCCCTTCGGCTCACCGGTGGAGCCCGAGGTGAAGATGACGTACGCCAGGTCGTCCGGGGAGGGCTGCGCCAAGGTCGCGGGCACGGCGGCCCCGGCCTGCCGCAGCACTTCCTCGGTCACCGCCAGCCGCGCCCCGGCCACCCCGACGATCCGCTCGCGCCGGGCCGCCGGCTGGTCCACCCCGACCGGCAGGTACGCCGCTCCGGTGGCCAGCACACCCAGCACCGCCACCAGCTGCTCCGGCCCCTTCGGCAGCGTCACTGCCACCAGCTCACCGGGTCCGGCCCCCTGGTCGTGTAGGACCGTGGCCACCCGCAGCGCCCGCTGCGCCAGCGAGTCGTACGTCAGGGACTCGCCCTCGCCCCACACCAGCGCGGTGCGCTCGGGCTGCTCGGCGGCCCGGCGGAAGAACTCGGCGTGCAGCAGGCGGTCCTCGGCGCCCTCGCCGGTCGCGTTGACGGCTGCCCGGGTGCGCCGCTGTGCCTCGGGCAGCAGGTCGGGTACCGCGCCCTGCCAGTCGGCCCTGGCCTCGCCGAGCCAGCCGACCAGCCGTCGGTAGGCGGCGAACATCTCGTCCACCAGCCCGGCCGGGAACAGCTCCTCGACCACGTCCCAGGTCAGCCGCACGCCACCGTCGGAGGTCTCGGTGACCTGGTGGTCCAGCCAGACCTGCGGGGTCTGCGAGACGCCCCAGACCGGCTCGGTGAACGGACCCTCAGTTGGATCGCCGCCGACACCGAGTGCGCTCGTGAACACCACCGGCATGGTCGTCTCCGGTTCGCCGGTGAAGCGGGCGAGGTCACGCAGCACCTGAACCGCCGACAGCTCCCGGTGGTCCAGTCCGCGCCACAGCTCCCGCTGCACCCGCCGGGCCGCCGCCAGCCAGCTCTCCCCGGGCTCGGGGCGGGAGGGCACCAGCACCAGTGAGGTGAAGTCGCCCATGACCAGACCGATGTCCGGGTGGACGTCGCGACGGTCGAACAGGGTGAGGTTGACGGTGAGGTCCGGGCGGGCGCTCCAGCGCCCCAGCACCTCGGCGAAGGCGGCCAGAAGCACCACCGACGGGGTCAGCCCGTGCTCGCGCGCCCGCTCGACTACCGGCCGCCACCGCTCGCCGGGGACCCGGGCCTCCCGGCGGGTGAAGCGCGGCCGGCCGATCTCCGCCGGGTCCACCGCGAGCGGCAGCTGCGGGCCCGGCGGCAACGCGGGCAGCTGCTCCGCCCAGTACGTCCGGGCAGCGGCCAGCTCCTGCGGCGCGGGCGTGGCGCCGAGCACGTAATCGCGGAACGAGGCCTCCACCGGCGGGAGTTGGGCTTCCGGGTGCTCGTAGAGGGCGCCGAGCTCGCCGTAGAAGCGCAGGATGCTCAGCGCGTCCAGCACGATGTTGTCCATGCCGATGCCGAGCCGGGTGTGCTCGCCCGCGCGGACCGCGCGGATCGCGAACAACGGCCAGCGGCTGGGGTCGAAGACCTGGTGCGAGGCGGCCTCGCGCAGCTCGGTGAAGGCGGCCTCCGCATCGTCGCCGGCCTCGGTGACCGGGATGGTGAACCGGGGTACCTCGGCGAGGATCCGCTGCTCGCCGCGCTCGTCGACGACCGCGCGCAGCATCTCGTGCCGGGCGACCAGCCGGTTGACGGCCTCCTCCAGGCGGGCCGGGTCGAGATCCGGTACGTCGTACTCGCGGTAGTAGTGGCAGCCGGTGCCGCCGAGCGTGAAGCCCTCGCCGCGGCCCAGCCAGTACGCGCGCTGGACGTCGGTCAAGGGGAACGGATCGTGCCGCCGTGCCGGGTCGGCCGCGAGTGCGGCGTTCTCCGGTTCGGCCTCCAGCGGCTGGAGCGTCGGCGCGAAGTCGGCCAGCACCGGACGGGCGAACAGCTCGGACAGCCGGACGCCCGCGAAACCGGCCGCCCGCAGCCGCCCGATCAGCCGGGTCGCGAGCAGCGAGTCGCCGCCGAGCGCGAAGAAGTCGTGTTCGCGGCCGACCACGTCGACGCCGAGCACCTCGGCCCAGGCGGCCGCCGCCCGCTGCTCGGTCTCGCCGACCGGCGGGGTCACCGGCGTGCGGCCGGGCAGCTCGGCGGTGGCCAGCACGCGGCGCAGCAGCCCGCGGTCGATCTTGCCGTTGGCGGTCAGCGGCAGGCCCGGCAGCACGGCGATCCGCTCGGGGACCATCGGCGCCGGAAGCACGCCCCGCAGGTATTCGCGCAGGGCGGCCGGCGTCCCGCCGTCGCGCAGCGCGCCGACGGTGGCCAGCGCCGCCCAGTCGGCGGCCGCCTGCGCCCGGTCGTCGGTCACGGCCGCGGCGATCCGGCCGTCCGCGCAGACCACCGCGACGCCCTGAGACACGCCCGGGAAGGCGGTCAACGCGGCCTCGATCTCGCCGAGTTCGATCCGGTGGCCGCGCACCTTGACCTGGTGGTCGGCCCGGCCGAGGAACTCCAAAGTGCCGTCCGGCCGGTAGCGGGCGCGGTCGCCGGTGCGGTACCAGCGCACGCCGTCCAGCTCGGTGAAGCGGTCGGCGGTGCGGTCCGGGTCGCCCCGGTAGCCGCGGGCGACGCCGGCGCCGCCGATCCACAGCTCACCGGGGACGTGGTCGGGACGGTCCCGGCCGAGCGGGTCGACCACCCGGCAGGCGACGTTCTCCAGCGGTGTGCCGTACGGGATGGACGCCCAGTCGGCGGGAACCTCGCGGACCTCGCACCAGGTGGAGTGGATGGCGGTCTCGGTGGTGCCGCCGAGCGCGGCGAACCGGCACTGCGGGGCAATGGTCGCGAGCCGGGCCGGCAGGTCGAGCGGCACCCGGTCGCCGCCGAGCAGGACGGCCTTGAGGTCGGGCAGCGGCCGTTCCGCCGCGGTGACCAGCATGTCCAGCAGCGCGGGTACACAGTTGACCACCGTGGCGCGGTGGCGGACCGCCAGGCCGACCCACGCGGTGGCGTCCCGGCGGTCCGGCTCCTCGACGCAGACCACCGCGCCGCCGGCCGACAGCGGGCCGAAGACGTCGTACACCGACAGGTCGAAGTCCAGCGCGGACAGTGCCAGTGTGCGGTCCGAAGCGCCGAGCTCCAGGCGGGAGTTGAGGTCCTCGATGGTGTTCATCGCCGCGGCGTGGGTGAGTTCGACGCCCTTGGGCTCGCCGGTCGAGCCGGAGGTGTAGATGACGTACGCGAGGTCGCCGTCACCGCCGGGTACAGGGGCGGGCAGGGGAGTGGTGCCGGCGGGGACGGTGACGTCGTCGACCACCAGGCGGATGCCCGCGGAGCGGTGGATGCGCTCGCGACGGGCGGCGGGCTGGTCGACGCCGAGCGGCAGGTAGGCGGCGCCGGTGGCCAGCACGGCGAGGACGGCGAGGATCTGGTCGGGGCCCTTGGGCAGGGTGACGGCCACCAGTTCGCCCGGTCCGGCTCCGCGTGCGCGCAGGTGCCCGGCCAACGCCAGGGCCCGGTGGGCGAGCTGACCGTAGTCCATGGCGTCGTCGGTGCCCCACAGCAGGGCGGGGGCCTGCGGGTGGGCGGCTGCGTGGGCGAAGAAGCCGTCGTGCAGCCGGGCGCCGGTGCGGGTTGCCGCCGTGTCGTTCGCCCTGGCGCGGATGGCGAGTTGAGCGTCCGGCGGGAGCGCGGGGACGGCGGTGGACCAGGCGCTCTCGTCGGCGAGCAGCCGGTCGAGCAGGCCGCTGTAGGCAGCGAACATCGCGTCCAGGACGCCGGGGGCGAAGGCGTCCTCGCGGGCGTCCCAGTTGACCAGCAGGCCGCCGCCGATCTCGGTGACCTGGGCGTCCAGCCAGACCTGCGGCCCCTGCGAGATGATCCAGGACGCCTCGCCGAAGGCCTCCCGGACGGCGGGCGCGAACAGCTCGCCGAGGCCGAGTGCGCTGGTGTAGACGACGGGCGCGAGCACCTGTTCGCCGTGCAGCCGGGACAGGTCGCGCAGTACCTCGACGCCGGAGTGCCCGGCGTGCGCGGCGTCCGCGTGGAACCGCCGCTGCAGGCGCACCGCCCGCTCGGCGAAGGTGCCCGGCGTGGTGCCGTCCCAGGCGAGGAGCACGGAGGAGGTGAAGTCGCCGACCAGTTCGCCGACTTCGGGGTTCAGCGGGGTGCGGTCGAAGAGCGGGAGGTTGAGCAGGAAGTCAGGTTCGGCGCTGAACGCGGTCAGCGTCTCGGCGAACACGGCGGCCAGGGCCATGGCCGGGGTCAGGCCGTGCCGTCGGGCGTGCGCTTCGAAGCGCCCCAACTCGGCGGTGTCCAGCAGGCGATGGCGGCGCAGCACGGTGGTCGCGGCGGAGCCGTGCGCGTCCGGGGCGAGCGGCAGCAGCGGCGCGGCGGGCAGTTCGGGCAGACGAGCGCGCCAGTGGGCGCGATCGGCCTCGAGGACGGCCGGGTCGGTGGCCGCGGCCCGGTCGGCGAGGTAGCGCGGGAAGCTGTAGCCGAGGGCGGGCAGTTCCTGGTCCGGAGCCGTGTAGGCGCGGGCGAGGTCGGCGAGCAGGACGCGCAGGCTGAGCGCGTCGGCGGCGACCATGTCGAGGTTGAGGTGAAGCCTGGTCCCACCCGGGCGGACGGTGTCCGGCAGCAGTGTGAGCTGGACGTCGAGGACCTCGCCGGAGGCGATGTCCAGGGTGCGGTGGGAGAGACATCGGCGCAGCTCCGCGAGTTCCGCCTCGGCCTCGGTGGCGCTCCGTTCCCGCAGGTCGTGCACCCGTAGTCCGGGCCAGGCGGCCTGCGGGGCGATCCGCTGCCGGCCGTCGTCGAGGATGTGCACCCGGAGCATGCCGTGGCGGGCGAGCACGGCCCGGACGGCTGCCTCCAGTCGCTCCGGGTCCACCCCGGCGCCGTCGAACTCGTGGTAGAAGTGGGCGGCCACGCCGCCGAGTTGCTGCCCGTCGGCGCGTCCGACCCAGTACGCGTGCTGCATCAGCGCGAGGTCGAAGGGGGCGTCCTCGTCGACGGCGGCGGGCTCGGCCGGTGCGGAGGAGCTGGTGGTGCGGTGCCCGTCGATCAGGGCCCGACCGTCGACCAGGGCCCGCCAGGCGGCGAGGGTGGGCTGGGCGGCGAGCTCGGCGAAGCCGACGTCGACGCCGGCCCGGTTGAGGTTCCCGGCCAGTCGCATCATCGTGAGCGAGTCGAGCCCCAGCTCGATCAGGTTGGCGTCCTCGGCGATGGACTCGGCGGTCAGGTCGAGCAGTTCGCCGACCGCCTGGGGCAGATTGACGGCGGCCGCCGCGCGGTCGTGCGACACGTGGAGGTCCTTCCTTGGGCAGGGGGCGGACCACGAAGGCGTGGTGTGTTCATCATTAATAGCATTGAAAACCATTTCCATCTAGTGCTAGCGTCCCGCTGTCTCCAGTAGGCCGCGAGGAAGGGGCGGGAATGGATAACGCAGCGTCAGAAATGCTGCCCAGCAAGCAGGAAGAGGTTGGCGAAACCCCGGTCGACGTGCGCTTGACGCGCACCTGGACCACCGGCGTCACCTCGCTCGCGGCAGCGATGATGACCCTCGACATCACCGTCGTGAATGTCGCGATGCCCCGGATCGGCGCGGACCTCGACGCCTCGCTGGACGCCCTCCAGTGGATCGTCAACGCCTACACGCTGACCTTCGCCGCCCTCCTGCTCACCGCCGGCTCGGTCTCCGACCGCATCGGTCGCCGGAAGGTCTTCCTGGCCGGCGTCGCCGTCTTCACCGCCGCCTCCGCCGCCTGCGCGCTCGCCCCGGACGCCGGTGTGCTGATCGCCTCCCGGGCCGTCCAGGGCGCCGGCGGCGCCATGGTCCTCGGCACCTCGCTCGCCCTCATCGCCGGCGCCTACGAGGGCGCCCCCGCCCGGGCCCGTACCGGCGCGATCGGCCTCTACACCGCCGGCGCGGCCATCTCCGCCGCACTCGGCCCCCTCGTCGGCGGCGCGATCACCGAGTGGCTGAGCTGGCCCTTCCTGTTCGCCGTCAACGTCCCCGTCGGCCTGCTGATCCTGTACGGCGCCGTGCGCAAGGTCCCCGAGAGCGTCGACCCCGCCGCGTCCGGCCGGGTCGACCGGGCGGGCGCGGTCCTCGCCGTCCTCGCCCTCTTCGCGCTCAACTACGGCCTGCTGACCGGCTCCGAGCACGGCTGGTCACGGGCGGACGTGGTCGGCTCGATCGCCGCCGGGGCTGCGCTGACGGCGGCCTTCGCCCTCGTCCAGTGGCGGCTCGGCGAGCACGCCATGCTCGACCTGCGGCTGTTCGCCATCCCCACGTTCAGCGGAGCGGTGCTGCTCAGCTTCGCCGCCCGGATCTTCAGCTTCGGCCTGCTGCCGTTCCTCACCCTGTGGCTCGGCGGCATGCTCGGCCTGTCCCCGTTCCGGATCGGCCTGGTGCTGCTCGCCCAGTCCGTGGCGCTGCTGCTCGCCGCGCCCGTCGGCATGCTGCTCGCCAAGAAGGTCCCGGTCTCGGCGGTCCTGGCGCTCGGCATGGTGCTGGTGGCCGCCGGGATGTTCACCGCCGTCGGCATCGGCCCGGCCGACGGCTGGGCGGCCGTCCTGCCGATGCTGATCCTGCTCGGCGCGGGCGCCGGCCTGGCCCTCCCGCACCTGCTCGACCTCGCCGTCGGTGTCGTCCCCGCCGCCCGGGCCGGGACGGCCTCCGGCGCGGCCAACAGCTTCTTCCCGCTCGGCACGGCCTGCGGCGTCGCGCTCTTCGGCGTCGTCCTGTCCCACCGGGTCGACTCCGCGCTCTCCCCGTCCGCGCTCGCCGCCCTCGGCGTCCCGGTCTCCGACGCGGGCCACGTCCACGAGCTGGTCGCCGCAGGCCAGTTCGACGCGATGGCCGCCCCCTATCCGGCCCCCGCCCGTGAGCAGGTCCTCGCCCTCGCCCACTCCGCCTACACGTCCGCCCTGTCCTCCATCTTCCTGATCGCCGCCATCGCGGCCCTGCTGGCCGCCGGTGCCAGCCTGGTCCTGGTCCGCCCGCGCGACGCCGTCGCGTAGCCGCCTACGCCTGTGCCCGGTTGTCCCCTCCGCGGGGGCAACCGGGCACAGGCGCGTGTCCTGCGAGGTCAGCTCCGCAGCCGCTCCACGACGGCCGCCACGACGGCGGCCGGCTGCTCGGAGAGGTAGAAGTGGCCGCCGGGGAAGTCCAGGAGGTCGAAGCCGGTGTCGGTCCAGGCCTTCCAGCCCTCCGCCTCCTCGATGGTGAGTTCCTCGTCCTCGGTGCCAACGAGGGCGGTGACGGGGCAGGGGAGGAGCCCCTCGGGGCGGGCGGGGTACGTCTCGATGAGGCGGTAGTCGCCGCGGACGGCCGGGAGGACCAGGGCGCGGACTTCGGGGATCGCCAGCAACTCGGCGTCGGTGCCGCCGAGACGGGCGAGTTCGGCGCAGAGCGCGTCGTCGTCCCGTAGATGGACGGTGCCACCGTGGTGGAACTGCGGTGCCTCGCGGGCGGAGGCGAAGAGGTGGGCAGGCGGGCGGTGCCCCCGCCGCAGCAGGTGCAGGGCCAGTTCGTGTCCGACGGTCGCGCCCATGCTGTGCCCGAACACCGCCCACGGCCGGTCCAGCAGAGGCCCGACGGCCGCGGCGAGGCCGGCCACCAGCCTGGGCAGGTCGGCGGGCATGGGCTCGTCGAGCCGGTCCTCGCGACCCGGCAGGCGGACCGTCAGCAGCTCGACGTCGGGCGGCAGGAGTGGGGCCCAGGAACGGTAGAGGCCGGCCGAACCGCCGGCGTGCGGGAGACAGAACAGCCGGACGGCGGCAGCCGGTCGCGGCTGCGGGCGACGCAGCCAGCGGGTGGAAGTCATGGCGCGGGGTCCTCAGGAGTCGGAGACAAGGGCGGGCAGGCCGGGGGCGGCGGCCAGCAGACCGGCGGTGACCGGGTCGGCAGGGGTGGCGAGCACCCTCTCCACCGTCCCCGCCTCCCGGATCTCGCCCTCGGCCAGCACCGCGAGGTGACCGCCCAGCCGCGCGGGCACGGGCAGGTCGTGGGTGACGACGACCAGCGCGACGCCCAACTCCCGCCGCAGCTCGTCGAGCAGGGCGAGCACGGTGGCGGCGGTCGGCGGGTCGAGGGCGCTGGTGGCCTCGTCGCAGAGCAGCACGTCCGGCCCGGCCGCCAGGGCGCGGGCCAGCGCGACCCGCTGGCGCTGCCCGCCGGAAAGTCCGGACGGGTACCGCTCGGCGTGCTCGGGCGTCAGGCCGACGCGTTCCAGCAGGCGGTGCACCTCGGCCCGGACGGCCGCCGGGTCAAGCTCGGGCCGGTACAGCCGCAGCGGGCGGGCGACGGCCGCGCCCACCCGGTGGCGGGGGTTGAGCGAGTCCTGCGGATCCTGCGGGACGAGCTGGAGGCGGCGCAGCTGCGCCCGCCCCCGGGCCCGTACCCCGGGCGAGACCGGCTCGCCGCCGAGCCGCAGGGTGCCGGTCCAGTCGGCGTGCAGCCCGGTGAGGCAGCGCAGCAGGGTGGTCTTGCCGCCGCCGGACGGGCCGACCACGCTCAGGCAGTCGCCGGGGGCGAGCGTGAGGTCGATGCCGTCGAGAACGGTGGCGCCACCACGCCGGGCGACCAGGCCCGTCAACTCCAGGACGGGCGCACCGGAGCCGGCCACCGCCCTGGGCAGCGCGGTGACTCGGACCGCCTCGACCAGCCGCCGTCCCGCCGCGCTCGCGGGCCGCGCCAGCACCTCGGCCACCGGGCCGCGTTCGACCACCCGCCCGCCGTCCAGCACCGCCACCTCGTCGGCCACCTCGGCCACCTGCGCGAGGTCGTGGGCCACCAGCAGCACGGCCGGTCCGCCGTCGGCCCGAAGCCGCCGCACGTCGGCGAGCAGGGCGCTCGCGGTGGCCGGGTCGAGGGCGCTGGTCGGCTCGTCGAGCACCAGTAGGTCCGGCCGGTGGGCGAGCGCGGCGGCCAGCGCCACCCGCTGCCGCTGGCCGCCGGAGAGCTGGTGCGGCAGCCGCCGCAGGAAGGCGGGGTCGTCCGGCAGCCGGGCCAACCGCAGGGCGGCGCGCGCCCGTTCGGGCCGGTCGGCCTTCGCTACCGCCCGGGCCCGCAGGAACTCGCCGATCTGCTCGGCGACCCGCAGAGTGGGTGCCAGGGAGGTGCGCGGATCCTGCGGGACGTATCCGGAGTGCCGGCTGCGCAGGCGGCGCAGTGTCCGCTCGGGCAGGCCGAGGACCGGCGCGCCGGCGAGGTGGACCGAGCCGCCTTCGACGACCAGCCCCGGGCGGATCTCGCCGAGGGCGGCGAGCGCGAGGGTGGTCTTGCCGCTGCCGGAGGCGCCGACCAGGGCCAGGATGCGGCCTGGAGCGAGCTCCAGGTCGACGCCGTCCAGGACGGTGGCGCCGCTCGCCGTCCGTACGGTCAACTCCTCTACCGAGAGCACCGAACCGTGGTTGTGGTCCGCAACTGTGCTGCCGGCCGGACGACGTCGCCGCGCGGCGGCCGGAAAGGCGTTGTCCACCAGCAGGTTGGCGCTCAGCAGCAGCGCCAGGATGCCGGCCGCCGGGACGGCGACCGCGAGCGGTTGGAGGGAGAGACCGTCGCGGTTCTCCAGGATCATCAACCCCCAGTCAGCCGCCGGAGGTTGGGCCCCGTACCCGAGGAACGAGGCGGTGGAGACGATGAACACCGCGCCGACGAACCGCACTCCCGCGTCCGCGGCCAGCACCGGCGCCGCGTTGGGCAGCACCTCCCGTGCCAGCACGTACCAGGTGCGCTCGCCGCGCGCCAACGCGGCCTCCACGTAGTCGTGTTGCAGCGCCTGCAGCGCGGTCGCCCGGACCACCCGGATGATCTCGGGGAACAGGACGACGGTCGCGGCGGCCCCCACTCCGAGGGCGCCCCGCCCGGTGGCCACCACGGTGACGCTGAGCAGCAGGAATCCGGGCAGGCTGAGCAGCACGTCCGCCGCCCGCAGGATCCAGGCGTCCACCCGCCCACCGCGCAGCGCGGCCGTCATGCCGACCGCGCCGCCGGCCAAGTAGGAGACGGCGAGCGCGCCCAGCGACAGCAGGACCAACGAGCGTCCGCCGTCGAGGAATCGGCTGAGGACGTCCGCACCGAGGTGGTCGGTTCCCAGCGGGGCGCCGCCGCCGGCCTGCCCGTACGGCATGTCGAGCACCTCGCCGGGGTCGTGCGGGGCGAGGGCCGGGCCGGCCAGGGCGAGCAGCACGGTGGCGGCCAGGACTGTCCCGGCGAGTACCGCCCGCAGCCGCCGCCGCTTCGGCGGAGCCGGGGCCACTTCGGTGGTCAATTCGTTCTCCTGGCAGCCGGGTTGAGCATGGTGGCGAGGGCGTCCGCCAGCAGGTTGAGGGCGACGGTGAACGTGGCGACCAGCAGTGCGATGCCGAGCACCACCGGGGTGTCGCGGGAGGCGGTGGCGTTGACCAGGGCCGCGGCCAGCCCGGGGTAGCCGAACAGGCTCTCGGCGACCAGCGTGCCGCCGAGCAGGTAGGCGAGGTAGCGGGCGAGCACCGGAACGGCCGGCACGATGGCGGCCGGCAGGATCCAGCGCAGCACCACCCGGCGCTCCGGCACTCCGCCGAGCCGGGCGGCGAGCACCGCGTCCGAGCCGGCCGCCTCCACCACCCCGGAGCGGACCAGCCGGACGTTCTGCGCCAGGCTGACCGAGAGCAGGGTGAGCACCGGCAGGACGAGCAACTCCGGCTGGGAGAGCGGGCTTTCGCCGGCCGCCGGGACCGAGACGGCGGGCAGCCAGCCGAGGCCCACCGCGAACAGCAGCACCAGCAGCGTGCCGATGACGAACTCCGGCAGGCTGACCAGGGTGAGCGTGCCGATCGAGAGCACCCGGTCGGTGAGTCGCCCGGCCCGCAGTCCCGCCCACAGCCCGAGTGTGATCGCAAGCGGGACGAGCAGCAGGGCGGTCACCGTGCCGAGCAGCAGCGAGTTGCCCGCCCGCTCGGTGACCAGCTGGGAGACCGGCACCCCGTTGGCGTAGGACGTGCCGAGGTCGCCGTGGAGGGCGTGCCAGAGCCAGTGCAGGTAGCGGGTCCATGGCGGTTGGTCGAGGCCGAGCTGGTGCCGGAGTGCGGCGACCTGTTCGGGTCCGGCCCGGCCGGCCAGCCGGGCGGAGGCCGCGTCCCCGGGGGCGAGCGCGGTGGCGGTGAACACCAGGACCGACGCCGCCAGCAGGGTCGCGGCCGCCGTGCCGAGCCGGCGCAACCAGCGGATCACGAGGAGAGGAACGCGTCGCGCAGGCACGGGTAGTCGAAGGATCCGAGCGCCTTGACGCCCTGGACGGTCGGCTTCGCCGCCGCGACCGGGGGGATCCGCGCGAAGACGGCGTCGCCGCCCTGGTCGTAGAGGTAGTGCTGGACGTCCTGCACGGCCTTGGTCCGCTTGGCGTCGTCGCCGACGGCCGCGTGCATCGCGGTCAGCAGCCCGTCCAGGGTGGGGCCGGCGGGCCCGGTGAACGGGTAGGACGCCTTGGAGCCGTAGAAGAACGACAGCTGCAGCGGCAGCGGCATCGCGTGGTAGAGGTTGGTCTGCAGCGGGGTGCTGAGCAGTGCCTTGAAGTCGGTGTAGTAGTCGGCGGCCGGGATCTTGTCGACGCCCACCGCGAGCCCGGCGGCCTGCGCGTGCTGGACGAAGGCGGTGGCGCTCTCCAGGGTGCCGTACTCGTAGTCGCTGGTGCGCACGGACAGCTTGACGTCCGAGAGTCCGGCGTCGGCGAGTGCCTTCTTGGCCTTCTCGGGGTCGTACGCCCGGCGCGGCAACGAGCTGTCGTACCAGGACTGGTGACGGCCCAGCGCGTCGTCGGCGACCTCGCCGTAGCCGAGGGTGACGGTGCGGACCATGGCCTCGCGGTCGATCGCGTAGCGCACCGCCTGGAGCGCCGCGGGCTTGTCGAACGGGTGGAGGCCGAGGTTCATGGTGAGCGCGAGGTCACTCCAGAGCTCCTGCGGTGCGGTGACCACCCGCACGCCGGGGTTCCTGGCCTCGGCGCGGGCGGCGGTGAGGGTGATCCCGCCGGCGTAGTCGAACTGGCCGGCCTTGAGCCCGTTGATCCGGGCGCCCGCGTCGGCGACCGACGACAGCTCGATCTCGTCCAGGTAGGGCCCACCGCCGAGTGCGGTGCCCCAGTAGTCGGTGCGCGCGGTGAGCAGGCTGCTCGCGCCTCGGGTCCAGTTCTTGAGGACGAACGGCCCGGAGCCTGCCGCGTGCTCGAAGTCGGTGGTGCCGTTCGGGATGACGAAGATGGACTGGGCGAGCGCGAGGTCGAAGAAGCCGTCCGGGGACTTGAGGGCCAGCTCGACGGTGCGCGGGTCGCGCACCGTGCTGGCGGCCGGGTCGAGCCCGGCCAACAGGCCGGCCTGGGTGGTCGGGTTGCCGGCCAGGGTGCGCAGGCTGAACAGCACGTCGTCGGCGGTGAGTTTGCGCCCGTCGCTGAAGGTGACGCCGTCGCGGACGCGGACGGTCCACCTGGTGGCGTCGGCGTTGGGCTCGACGGACTCAGCGAGGCGCCACGCCGGCTTGCTGCCGTCGATCTCGCCGAGGGTGTCCCAGATCAGTCGGGCCCGGACGTAGTCGACGGCGCTGTTGGTGGCCTGGAGCACGTTGGTGGACTCGGCGGCGGAGCCCGCGAACGCGGCGCGCAGCCGGCCGCCCTTGCGCGGGGCCATGGACGGTCCGCTGCTCGTGGCGAGCTGCGGGGCCTTGCCGTCGCCGCTCCCGCAGGCGGCCAGCAGTCCGCCGGCCAGCAGGGTTCCGAGCCCGGCTCCGGCGCCGCGCAGCAGGGCGCGTCGGTCTATCTGATGAAGCGTCACTTCGTCCTCACTCCAGGCGTGTCGGTGCAGGCGATCCTAGAATGAAACGATAATGCTTTTCAATAAGATGGGAGCGTCGGTCATCCGATGCGCTTCGACCCGTGGTGCCGCCGCTCGGCCCTGGCGGTCGCGCCGGTTCGCCGTTCGCCAAGCTTTGGCAATGATTTCCATCTCGGGCTCGACAGGCCTGGTTATGAAAATCGTTTTTATCTAGGCTGGGTGATGTCCACCGGCGCTGGATCCTGCCCACGGGGCAGGGCCAGCAGGTATGCGAGGAGTAGCCCGTCATGAGCACCGCCCAGTCCCGCCGCAAGCCCCTCAGACTCGTCCTCAGTGCCGCCGCCGTCGCCGCGCTCGCCGCGACCACCGCCTGCTCGACCTCCTCCCCGGCGAAGACCGCCTCCTCCTCGGGATCCAGCAGCGCCGGCGGCAGCTCGAAGGTCATCCAGGTCGCCGCGGCGGAGAACTTCTGGGGCTCGATCGCCACCCAGCTCGGCGGTGACCACGTGAAGGTCACCAGCGTCATCACCAACCCGGACACCGACCCGCACTCCTACGAGCCGACCGCCGCCGACGGCCGTACGGTCGCGGGCGCGGACTACGTGATCAGCAACGGGATCGGGTACGACGCCTGGTCCGACAAGCTGCTGGCGGCCAATCCCGCCTCCGGTCGCACCGCGCTGAAGGTCGGCGACCTGCTGGGGAAGAAGGAGGGTGACAACCCGCACCAGTGGTACTCGGCGGAGAGCGTCACCAAGGTGATCGACCAGATCGCGGCCGACTACAAGAAGATGGACCCGGCCGACGCGGCCTACTTCGACGCTCAGCAGAAGACCTTCACCACCCAGACGCTGGCCAAGTACACCCAGCTGGAAGCGGACATCAAGGCCAAGTACGCGGGCACCCCGATCGGCGCCTCGGAGTCGATCGTCACCCCGCTCGCCGAGAGCGTCGGCCTGAAGATGCTCACCCCGGAGAGCTTCCTGGACGCGGAGAGCGAGGGCACCGACCCGACCGCCGCCGACAAGGCGACCATCGACCAGCAGATCTCCGGCAAGCAGATCAAGATCTACGTCTACAACACCCAGAACTCCAACCCCGACGTGGTCGCCCAGGTCAACGCGGCCAAGGCGCAGGGGATCCCGGTCGCCCAGGTCACCGAGACCCTCGCGCCGGCGAACGCGACCTTCCAGGACTGGCAGACCCAGCAGCTGCAGGGCATCGCCGACGCGCTGAAGGCGGCGACGGGCAAGTGAGCATCCACCCGACCGAGAAGGTCCGTACGGAGATGGAGCGCACCGCGCCCGGCGGAGAGCCGGTGCTGTCGCTGCACGGGGCCGCCGTGCGTGTGGGCGGGCGGACCCTGTGGTCGGGTGTCGATCTGACCGTGGGGGCCGGGGAGTTCACCGCCGTCCTCGGCCCCAACGGGGTCGGGAAGTCGACCATGGTCAAGGTCCTGCTGGGCATCCTCCCGGCTGCGGCCGGCGAGGTGCGTGTGCTCGGCACGGCGCCCGGCGAACGCAACGCCGCCGTCGGCTACCTGCCACAGCGGCGCAACTTCGACGCGAGCGTGCGCATCCGGGGCATCGACGTGGTGCGGCTGGGGCTGGACGGGGATTCGTGGGGGATCCCCGTCCCGTTCCTGAACCGCGCGAAGCGCCAGGCCGCGCGCCAACGGGTCGAGGAGGTCGTCGAGTTGGTCGGCGCCACCGCCTACGCGCACCGGCCGATCGGGCAGTGCTCGGGCGGGGAGCAGCAGCGGCTGCTGATCGCCCAGGCGCTGATACGGCGTCCGCGCGTGCTGCTACTGGACGAGCCGCTGGACAGCCTGGACCTGCCCAACCAGGGCGCGATCGCGGCCCTGCTGGGGCGGGTCTGCCACCAGGAGGGCGTGTCGGTGCTGATGGTGGCCCATGACGTGAACCCGATCCTCCACCACCTGGACCGGGTGGTCTACATCGCCGAGGGCGGCGCAGTCTCCGGCACCCCGACCGAGGTGATCACCTCCGAGACACTGACCCGCCTCTACCGCACGCCTGTCGAGGTCCTGCGCACCTCCGACGGGCGGCTGGTGGTCGTCGGCCAGCCGGAGGCCCCGGCCGTCCACACCGACCGGCACCCGCACGGAGGCTCCTGATGCTGCTGGCATCCGACGCGACCTCGCCGGTCTTCACCTGGGACCTGATCGCCGACTTCCAGGACATGTGGTCCTACGACTTCATGGTGAACGCCTTCCGCGCCGGCCTGGTCGTGGCCGTGGTGTGCGCGGTCGTCGGCTGGTTCATGGTGCTGCGCCGGCAGACCTTCGCCGGTCACACTCTGTCGGTCGCGGCCTTCCCCGGGGCGTCGCTGGCTGTGCTGGCCGGCTTCTCCACCTCGCTCGGCTACTTCGGGTTCTGCGTCGCCGCCGCACTCGTGATAGCCGCACTGCGGCGCAGCGGCTCGGAGGAGTCCGCCGTCACCGGTACGGTGCAGGCGTTCGCGCTGGCCTGTGGGTACCTGTTCATCAGCCTGTACAAGGGCCTGCTGGAGGGGCCGACGGCGCTGCTGTTCGGTAGCTTCCTGGGCATCACCACCGGCCAGGTCGTGGTCCTCGCCGTGGTCGGCGCGGTGGTCCTCGGCGTGCTGGCGGTGATCGGACGGCCCCTGCTGTTCGCCTCCGTCGACCCGGAGGTGGCGTCCGGACGCGGCGTACCCGTACGAGCCCTCGGCACACTGTTCCTCGTACTGCTGGGCGCTGCTACCGCCGAGGCGAGCCAGATCACCGGCACACTGCTGGTCTTCGCCCTGATGGTGATACCGGCCGCGACCGCCCAGCAGTTCACCGCCCGGCCGGGGTCGAGCCTGCTGCTGTCGGTGCTCATCGCTCTGGTGGCGTGCTGGGCCGGGCTGATCGCGGCGTACTACCAGCCGTACCCGCTGGGCTTCTTCGTGACGGGCTTCGCCTTCGCCGGCTTCGTCCTCGCACACCTCTACCGCTTCGCCCGCGACGCCGTCGCCCGGGGGCGTGCGCCGCTCGCGATCGGAGGCTCGGCATGACCGAGGTCATCAGTCAGGCGTTCTTCCAACACGCCCTGCTTGCCGGGACGTTCATCGCGCTGGCGTGCGGCCTGGTGGGCTACTTCCTGGTGCTCCGCGCGCAGATCTTCACCGGTGACGCGCTCAGCCACGTCGCGTTCACCGGCGCGATGGCCGCCCTGGCCGGCGGCTACGACCTACGACTCGGGCTGTTCGCCGCCACCATCGGGGTCGGCCTGCTGATCGGCGGGCTCGGCCGGCGCGGACGCGCGGACGACGTGGTGATCGGCAGCGTCTTCGCCTGGATCCTCGGCCTCGGCGCGTTCTTCCTCACCGTCTACACCACCTCCCGCAGCGGCGCCCAGGGCGGCGCCGGAACGAGCGTGCTGTTCGGCTCGATCTTCGGCCTGCACGGCAACCAGACCACCGTCGCGGTCGCCATCGCAGGCGGGGTGTGCCTGCTCGTGCTCCTGATCGCCCGACCGCTGCTGTTCGCCACCCTCGACGAAGCGGTCGCCGCTGCCCGGGGCGTGCCCGTACGGCTGCTCGGCTTCGCCTTCCTCGCCCTGGTCGGCGCGACCGCCGGCGAGGCTACCCAGGCCGTCGGTTCCCTGCTGCTGCTCGGCCTGCTCGCCGCCCCGGCCGGCGCCGCCATCCGGCTCACCGACCGCCCGTTCCGCGCCCTCGCACTGTCCGCCGCACTCGCCGTCGCGGAGATGTGGGGCGGGCTGCTGCTCAGCGCGGCGGCCCCGAAGCTGCCGCCGAGCTTCGCCATCATGGCCACCGCCAGCGCCGTCTACGCCGCCACCTTCCTCGTCCGCCCGAACCGGACCGCCACTCGTCCGGCCACGGCCTGAAGTGCCCGCGGAAACGGGGGCCGACCATGACCAGTGAGAAGGCCAGCAGCTTCGTACGGGCCGCCCGGCGGCGGGAAACGAACGCCGCGACGCCCGACCAGGGCGCCGATCCGCTCCACCGGCTGACCCCGCAGCGCGCCGAGGTGCTACGGGCGCTCGCCGGGTGCGAGGACTTCGTCAGCGCCCAGCTCCTGCACGCCGGCCTACTCGCCACCGGCTCCCGGGTCGGCCTGAGCACCGTCTACCGCACGCTGACCGCGCTCGCCGCCGTCGGCCGCGCCGACGTCGTGCGCGACACCAACGGCGAACGGCTCTTCCGCTACCGGCCGGGCACCGACCACCGGCACTACCTGATCTGCCGCCGGTGCGGGCTGAGCCAGCCGGTCGACTCCACCGTCGTCGAGGCGTGGGCCGACCGGATCGCCGAGACCTCCGGCTTCGCCGACGTCCACCACACCGTGGAACTCACCGGCACCTGCACCGCCTGCCGCACCGCCGCCGGAACGGCCGGCTGACGTATCACGCGTCACGCATCCGACCGTGCGGTGAGCTCGCCGAAGTCACGTGTCGCTGACGGGAGTTGGTCGAGGTGGCCGTCGTCCACCCGCTCGCGGCCGAGCGGCCCGGTGCGAACCGGGCGGCAGGGCTCGGCACTACGGCCCGACGACGGTGGTCCAGTTGGGTGCGGTGAGCGGGGTGAGGGCGCGGAGGCGGTTCAGGACGGCCGGGTCCTGGGCGTCGAGCCAGTCGGCGAGTTGGCGGAAGGAGATGCAGCGGACGCCGTCGCGGTGGCAGAGGTCCTTCATCGTGGCCTCGGTCTCCTGGAGGCGGGAGGGGTGCCCGGGGGCGAGGTCGGTGTCGACGACCAGGGGTGCACGGCTGCCGTAGTAGACGCGTTCGAAGGCGTTCAGGTACGTCTGCGGCGTCTGGTCAGTGGAGAGCACCTCGTGGGTACCGGAGGCGTCGGGGATGCGCTGGAGCGGGAAGTCCCAGATGCCGTCGGTCTGCGTCGGCCAGTGCTGGGCGTCCCCCGGGGAACTGGCGTCGTAGCGCCAGCCGGCGTCCTTCTCCGCGGGAAGCAGGTTCTGCCGGCCCTCCAGACACGGGGCGCGGCCGCCGGCCAGCTCGGTCTGGTAGTCGAAGGGCAGCGGGGGCAGATCGGTGAAGCCCGTCCCGGTCTTCCAGAAGTTGACCATCGAGTATCCCTGGCCGATCTCGCTCTGCCAGTCGGCGGTCGACCAGCCCCGGGCGCCATTCGGGCCGCAGAACTGGCCGATGAAGCCGTCGGCGATCTCGTCGCCGTCCAGCCAGGCCCGGCCAAGCTGTTGGAGGGTCGCGCGGACCTGGGCGTCGGTGGGGAAGGGGACGGCGGCGGTGCCGACGTCGTGTTGCGGCGGTTGGTACTGCCAGCGCTTCGTGGCGGGGAGCAGGTCGATGCCGCGCAGGAAGAAGGTCACCTCGGCGCCGTTCGCCTTGGCCGTCGTGCGGGCGCGGGAGAACAGGTGGTCGTCGCCCTCGGTGGGGGCGTCGAAGGAGAAGATTATGAACTGTGGCGGTACTTCACCGGGCTTGAGCCGGACGGCCGTCGGCTGCCCGGGCTGCGGACCGGTGTCGGAGGTCGATCCGTCACCGAGCACGGTGACGGTGGAACCGGCCACGTCAGGCGTCGACGCGGCGTCGGGGGCCGGCTCGGGAGTGCTCCGGCGGTCCGGGAAGGCCGGCATGAAGGCGAGCGCGGCGGCCACGCCCAGCGCGAGCACGGCGGCCGCACCACGACGGCCTCCCGTACGTCCTTCGGTCACGGGTGACGGGTGCTCACTCATAGGGGTCACCTGGTTCGGCGATCCGGCGCACCTGGTCCGCCGCCAGGACGGGGACGGCGCCGTCCTGGCCGGCCCGTCCGTCCGGCTGGCACTGGCCGGTGACCTCGACCCAGGTGTCCTTGGGCGGTGCGTCGGCGCCGTGGATCTCGACCTTGCTGGTCAGCGCGTCGGCGGCGCAGCAGGAGATGGTCAGTCGGGTGAGGTACCAGCCTCCGGCGTCGGGTGCGGGCGTGGCGAAGCCGGTGAGCCGGACCTGTCGGCCCTTGAGCGAGCCGCTGGTGTCCCAGCCGGCGCGGAGGTCGAAGTCGGCGAGGCGCATGGTGATCGGGCCGCCGTCGCCGGCCGTGGGGAGCGGTGAGAAGCCGCCGGAGGCCCCCGCGGGCCGGGTGGCGGTGCCAGCTGAGTGCTGCGCGGTGTAGGCGCCGAGCGCCTGGGGCTGGAGCAGGTAGATCGCCAGGACGGGCAGGAGGAGGAGCCAGGCGGTTCGGGGCGTGCCGTGTCCGTGTCCGTGGTGGGCGTCGGGTTCGTCGGCGTCTTGCTCGGGTTGCTTGGGGCGCAGCGTCTCCCGGGCGGCGAGGGCCGCGCCGATCAGGCCGACCGCGACGAGCAGCGCGCCGCTGGCGATCAGGTACGGGCGCAGGCCCTTGCGGACGTAGCGCAGGTAGAGCTCGCTGAAGAGCGAGATGTGCAGCACCGCGGCGCCGACCAGGATGTGCAGCAGCGCCCGGACTTCGCGCCTCACAGGAGCCACCAGCCGGTCAGGGCCGCCGCGGTCACGGCGACCGTGAACGTGGCGGCGGAGAAGCGCCAGGCGAAGGCCCGTCCGAAGGTGCCGGCCTGGAGGGCGATCAGCTTGGCGTCCACCATTGGGCCGACGACCATGAACGCCAGCCGGGCGGTGGGGGAGAAGCCGCTCAGTCCGGCCGCGACGAAGGCGTCCGCCTCCGAGCAGACCGCGAGCAGAACCGCCAGCAGGGCCAGTACGAGGACGTCGACGCCCGGCAGCCCGGCCAGGCCAGTGAACAGGTCGCGCGGCACGGCGACGTTGAGGGTGGCCGCCGTCATCCCGCCGATCACCAGGAAGCCGCCGGCGTGCAGGAAGTCGTGTTCCAGCGAGCCACGGAAGGCCGCCCAACCGGTCCGGTCGCTCGACGGCACCCGCGGCCTGAGCCACTCCGGGCGGCCGAACCGCGCCCACAGCAGCCCCATGACCACCGCGGTGGAGAGGGAGGCGAGGAAGCGCGCCGCCACCAGCTCGGGCTGCCCCCGGAAGGCGACGGCGGTGGCTACCAGGACCACGGGGTTGACGGCCGGTGAGGAGAGCAGGAAGGCCAGCGCGGCCGCCGGAGCCACCCCGCGCGCGATCAGCCGCTCGGCCACCGGCACGGAGGCGCACTCGCAGCCCGGCAGCACGACCCCGGCCGCGCCGGCGATCGGCACGGCGAGCAACGGGTTGCGCGGCAGCGCCCGCTCCAGCAGCCGAGCTGGAACGAACGCGGCGATCACGGCCGACAGCACCACACCGAGCAGCAGGAACGGCAGCGCCTGCACGCAGACGGCGACGAAGACCGCCCCCCACGCCTCCAGCCACGCCGGACCTTTCCAGTCACCCAGGACGTGACGCCCGACCAGCACCGCCAGGATGCCGACGACCAGCACCTCAAGCGAACCGATCCGACGGCGGGCGCGGCCGGTGGGGCCCGCGGCCGGGTGCGGGCGGGCCTCGACGGCGGTCTCGTCAGCCATGGGGGCCGGACGCTCCTTCGCTCAGGATGACGGGGCGTGGCCGCATCCCACGGCGCGGCCGGGGGCGAGTCTAGATGCGCCGGTCCGGCGAGCGGACGGCGGTGGTACGTGCGGCCGGGCTCGGGGTGAGCCAGCCCCTGGTCTCGCAGCACCTGCGGGTGCTGCGCACCTCGCGGCTCGTCACCGCGCATCGCCGGTCCCGCGAGGTCGAGTATTCGCTCACCGACGAGCACATCGCCCACATCGTGCTGGACGCGATCCGGCACGCGTGCGAGGACTGACCCGGCGGTCAGCGGGCCGGCGAGAGAACGGCGTCGCGCGCCGGCTCGCCGTGGTGGATGTCGTGCCCGGTGGGGCAGTACTCCTCCCAGGCCGGGAAGGGGTCGTCGGCCTGCCACGCCTCGGGATCCGACCCGAGTTCGGTGTCGCTCAGCAGGCACTGCTCCAGGGCGGCGCGCAGTTCCTCCTTGCGCAGGCCGGTTCCGATGAAGACCAGTTCCTGCCCTTGGGCGAGTTGGTCGGAGCCGACGGTGCCGGGCAGCGCCGCCCGCATGCCGGAGGGCTCGAAGCGGGCGACCGAGCCGGCCTGTGACCACAGCCCGGTGACGTCGGGGCGCGAGGCGAGCCGGAAGAATCCCTTGGAGCGCAGGACCGTGCCGAACTCCCCGCCGTCCAGCCGGTGGCTGACCAGGTGCCAGAGGCGGGCCGGGTGGAAGGGTCGGTCGGCGCGGAAGACCAGGCTGGAGATGCCGTACTCCTCGGTCTCGGGCACGTGGTCGCCGTTCAGTTCGGCGACCCAGCCGGGTGCCTCCTGGGCCCGGGTGACGTCGAACAGGCCGGTGCCGAGCACCTCCTCGGGCCGGATGCGCCCGGCGACCGTGCGGACGATCCGGGCCGCGGGGTTCAGCCTGCTGAGGGTGGCCGCGAGGCGGTCGGCCTCGGCCGGGGTGACCAGGTCGGTCTTGTTGAGCACGATGACGTCGGCGAACTCGACCTGGTCCATGAGCAGGTCGCTGACGGTGCGTTCGTCGTCCTCGTACTGGTCCAGGCCGCGTTCGGTCAGTTCGTCGCCGGTGTGCAGCTCGGGGAGGAAGCTGGCGGCGTCCACGACGGTGACCATGGTGTCCAGGCGGGCGAGGTCGCCGAGGGTGGCGCCGTCGTCGCGGGCGAAGGCGAAGGTGGCGGCGACCGGCATGGGCTCGGAGATGCCGCTGGACTCGATGAGCAGGTAGTCGAAGCGGCCGGCGCGGGCGAGCCGGTCGACCTCCTCCAGCAGGTCGTCGCGCAGGGTGCAGCAGATGCAGCCGTTGGTCATCTCGACCAGTCGCTCCTCGGTGCGCGACAGCGTGCCGCCGTCGCGTACCAGGGCGGCGTCGATGTTGATCTCGCTCATGTCGTTGACGATCACCGCGACCCGCAGGCCCTGGCGGTTGTGCAACAGGTGGTTGAGCAGAGTGGTCTTGCCGGCGCCGAGGAAGCCGGACAGGACGGTGACGGGCAGGGGTGCGGGCGTGGTGGGCTGGGACACGGGCTGGGACACGAGCGGGTCTCCTTGCGGTGGTCCGGGGGTCAGCTACGGGTGGCGCCGTAGCGGCGGTTGAACCGTTCGACCCGGCCGGCGACGTCAACCACGCGGGACTTGCCGGTGTAGAAGGGGTGGCTGGCGGAGGAGATCTCGACGTCGATGACGGGGTAGGTGTTGCCGTCCTCCCACTCGACCGTGTTGGTGCTGGTGGCGGTGGACCGGGTGAGGAAGGCGAGGCCGCCAGCCTTGTCGCGGAAGACGACCGGGCGGTAGGCGGGGTGGATTCCGGGCTTCATGGGCGTGGTCCTGTCGGGGTGTGGGTGGTCAGCGCTCTTCGCGGAAGTCGACGTGCCGGCCGAGGACCGGGTCGTACTTGCGCAGGACCAGGCGGTCAGGGTCGTTGCGGCGGTTCTTGCGGGTCACGTAGGTGTAGCCGGTGCCCGCGGTGATGGGGGCACCTCCCGGCCGAAGGCTGGGGGAGGAGCTTGATGATCGGGCGCAGTTCGTTGCGCGCCATGACGTCCTCCTCTGGGTGGGCAGGTGCAGAGCGGGTGCGGGAGTCCGGCGACTTCCGCACCCGCTGGTCGGCCGGTCGTGCTCGTAGTCGGTCAGTTGAGGGACAGGGCTCGCAGGGCGGCGGGCCCGTGGACGAACCCGGGGTCGATCTGCCGGGTCAGGTCCTCGCCGGTGTCGGCGTTGGCCCACGCCGCGGCGTTCTTGAGGTGGAAGGCTACGGCCTGGGACTGGAAGGCCGTCCAGTCCTTGGGGCGGGCGTCCACCGCGGCGTGAAGCCGGTCCAGGGCGGCCCGGTTGGCCTCTTCGAGGCGGTCGAGCGGCGCGTGGCGGCCCTGTTCCTGGGCGCGCACGTAGGGCGAGTGCTCGAGGCAGACGAGGAGGTCGTCGCCGACGTGCCGGCGGAGGAACTCGACGTCCTCGGGGCCGGTGATCTTGTTGCCGACCACGGCGAGCGCGACGGAGTGGTCGGCGGCGTAGTCGCGGTACTGGCGGTAGACGGACACGCCCTTGCGGGTGGGTTCGGCGACGATGAAGGTGAGGTCGAAGCGGGTGAACAGGCCGGAGGCGAAGGAGTCGGCGCCGGCGGTCATGTCGACGACGATGTACTCGCCGGGCTGGTCGACCGTGTGGTTGAGGTAGAGCTCGACGGCTCCGACCTTGGAGTGGTAGCAGGTCACGCCGAGGTCGTCTTCGGTGAACGCGCCGGTGGCCAGCAGCGTCACCTCGTCCACCGTGCGGGCGAACCGCTGGTGGACCAGGTCGGTGCCGGCGGGCCGGAGCAGGCGTGAGCCGCGCCCGGGTGGCGTGGTCTTCACCATGGCGGTGGCCGAGGAGATCAGCGGGTTGCTGCCGCGCAGGTACTCCTTGATCTCCGGGAGGTGTTCGCCGAGCGCGGGCAGCAGGAACGCCTGGTCCTCGCTCATGCCGAGCGCCGCGGCGAGGTGCTGGTTGATGTCCGCGTCGATGGCGACGACGGTCCGCGCGGACGCGGCCAGATGGCGGACGAAGAGCGCGGACAGCGTCGTCTTGCCGCTGCCGCCCTTGCCGACGAATGCAACCTTCACGTGCACCCCGGAGCTTATCGAAGATGAAAACCATTAACATCTACGACTGTCGGCCATGAGTGGATGGCATGTCAAATCGCCTGTCATGGCGGCCTGTCGGCTGCAGGCATTTCACCCTCCGGCGGGCGATCGCCTGTCGGGCGGCAATGCTTCAGGATGAAATGAAATCCGTTTTCATTTAGGCTAGTGTGGTGTGCACAGCCCACCGAACGGAGGTCGGTCATGTCCGCCCACTGTCAGCTGACGGGGCGCAAGCCCGCGTTCGGCAACGCGATCTCGCACTCACACCGGCGCACCCGGCGCCGCTTCGACCCCAACATCCAGCGCAAGCGCTACTGGCTGCCCAGCGAGGGCCGCTACGTCCGGCTCACGCTCAGCGCCAAGGGCGTGAAGACCGTCGACGTGATCGGCATCAAGGCCGCCGTCACCCGGATCCGTGCCCGAGGAGAGAAGGTCTGATGGCCAAGCAGAGCAAGATCGCCAAGAACGAGCAGCGCCGCACGATCGTCGCCCGGTACGCCGACCGGCGAGCCGAGCTCAAGCGCGTCATCGCCTCCCCGGCGAGCAGCCCGGACGAGCGCGCCACCGCCCAGCGCGAGCTCGCCCGCCAGCCGAGGGACGCCAGCGCCACCCGCGTACGCAACCGGGACGCCGTCGACGGACGCCCGCGCGGCTACCAGCGCGCCTTCGGCCTGTCCCGGATCAACCTGCGCACCATGGCCCACGCCGGACAGCTGCCCGGCGTCCGCAAGTCCAGCTGGTGAACGCCGTGTCCGAGCACACCAAACTCCCCGTCGTGGTGGTCGCCGGCCTGCACCAGGACGAGCGCCGCCGGGCCGTCGACGAACTGCTCCACGGCTGCGCCGACACGCTCGTCCTGCACCACGACCTGCGCGACGCCTCCCGCAGCATCATCCACCGCGAAGTGCGCGGCGCCGAAACAACGTTGGGCCGCACCACGGCGGCGCTCACGAACGACTGCCCGTGCTGCGCCCTGCGCGAGGACTTCCTGCCCGCGCTGCTGCGCCTCGCCGATCGCGGCCGCCACCGCCTGGTCGTCGTCGAGCTCTGGGGCGGCAGCGACCCGCACCCGGCCGTCGAGCTGATCGCCGAAGGCGAGGTCGGCGACCGCCGTATGGCGGACTCCGTCGAACTCGCCGGCGTGGTCACGGCGGTGGACCCGCTGCGGCTGATCGGCGAACTCTCCGTGTCGGACGACCCCGCCGAGCACGGTCTGCACACCAGCGCTGACGATGCCCGCACCCGGGCCGAGGCGCTCGCCCATCAGATCGAGTACGCCACCGTCCTCGCCGTCCCGCGCGCAGGTGTCGAAGGAGACGCCCCCGAACGGCGGGCCGGGCTCGCGATGCTGCACCAACTCCACTCCACCGCAAGGATCGTGCGACTCGGTGCCGGAGCGCTGATCCGCGCGGCGCTCGGCGGCTTCGACGTCGCCGCTGCCCGGGACCGGGTCAACCCGGCCATCGCCCTGCTGCCCCAGGAACACGACGAGGCCGGGGTGGCCACCCTGGTGTGGGAGCGTCGACGTCCGCTGCACCCCGCCCGGCTGTACGAGGCGCTGGAGCAACTCGTCCCGGCGGCCCAGCGCAGCCGGGGCCGGTTCTGGCTGGCCAATCGGCCCGACCTGATGCTGGCCTGGGACGCCGCCGGAGCCAATCTCGCGGTCGAGGAGTGCGGCCCCTGGCTGGCCTCCCTGCCCGACGCCACCTGGGACCTCTACCCGCCCGCCCGTCGCGCCGCGGCAGCCCTCGACTGGCACTCGGTGCACGGCGACCGGATACAGCAACTCAGCTTCACCGCAGAGGGACTCGACGTCGACGGGATCACCGGACTGCTCGACTCCTGCCTGCTGACCGATACCGAGCTGCTGGTCGGGGAGCCCGGCTGGAAGGCCCTGCCGGACGCCTTCGAGGACCTGCTCGACCCAGTCCCCTGACCACGGAAGGACGTACCGACATGGCCAAGCGCACCGGAGCCGGTCGACCCGCCAAGCCCCGGCCGAACCCCCTGACCGAGGCCGGCATCACCTACATCGACTACAAGGACACCAACCTCCTGCGGAAGTTCATCTCCGACCGCGGCAAGATCCGCAGCCGCCGCGTCACCCGCCTCACCGTCCAGCAACAGCGGGCCATGGCCACGGCGATCAAGAACGCCCGCGAGATGGCCCTGCTGCCCTACTCCTCCACCAACCGCTGACCGAACCATCCCTGTGATGTGGTGCGCTGGAGGCAGTCCCCAACAGCGGTACCCTTCCGGACTGGGCAGCACAGGACTTGCTTGACCTCCTCCAACTGGACACCGACGAAGGGGAACCCGAGGGCACTCACGCCGCGGGCTCGGAGACGGCGGATCAGCAGCCGGGCACGAAGGCCTGACCCCGGCTCGCTCACGCTGCCTTCCCGAAGCGGTGACCGGCAGCGGAACCGGCCTGGCCGGCCACCTCGGCGTCCGCTCGGTCGAGTGCGGAGGCGAGTGCCTTGACGGCTTCGTCGGCGGAGTCTTTGAGGAAGTGGCCGACTCTGTTGCTCAATTCGGGCCGGGGTCTGTTGACGACGAAGGTCGGAATCTCTGCGTCGAGCGTGCTGCGGATCTGGCGGGCCTTCGGGCTGCAGCCGTGGCGGACGGAGACATTCAAGATCTCTCCGGACCCGCTGCTGATCGACAAAATCCGGGACGTGGTCCGCCGAGAAGGCCGGGATCCCAGTGACCGAGGACACTGTCTGACTCCCCCATGCGACCACAGGCGCTGGCCGCCTCGCGGGGTGGACCGGTGCTCTGCACAACCTCACCAGTCAGAGTGCGAGCACCAGGACGTCGTGCGGATCGGCGTGGCTCAGCTCGCGACGGGGCGGGGCGATGCGATGCTGCGCCAGTACGTGGGGCAGCGGGTGGACGCGGTGGTCTGCCGGCGGCTCGACGAGCTGCTCCAGGACGGGCACCGCCGGGGACTGCGGTCGGCGCTGCCTGAGCTGCGAGTGGGATCACTCGCGGCGCGGTGGAGCGGCTGCCCGACTAGCAGGTGCCGCGCGGACCGGACCGGACCACGGCCGATCTGCTGCGGGCGGCCGTCGACACCGTGTGCTACGGGGCGATCCGCTCAGCAGACCCCGGCGCCGACGGCGCAGGACTCCGGGCGGTCATTCCGACGGTCGGCGACGGTGATCAGGAGGTGGGCTCGTGACTGGGGCAGAGGGCCGGGTGGCATTGGTGACAGGGGCTGGCAGCGGAATCGGTGCGGCCACCGCGGGTCTCCTTGCCGCGCGAGGGATGCGCGTGGTGGTCAACTACCTGCGCAACACCAAGGCCGCCGACGAGGTCGTGGCCGACATCGAGGCCGCCGGCGGGCAGGCCATGGCCGTGCAGGCCGACGTGCGCGAGGCAGCGGCCGTCGAGAGCATGGTCGGGCGGGTCCAGGCGGCGTGGGGCGGCGTCGACGTCCTCGTGCACAACGCGCTGATCCCGTATGCGGTCAAGTCGTTCCAGGACATGACGTGGGAGGAGCTGGGCGGCAAGATCGACGCCGAGATGCATGCCGCGTTCGCGGTCACCAAGGCCGTCCTGCCCGCCATGAGCGAACAGGGCTGGGGACGCATCATCTACATCAGCACCGGCCTCAGCCGCCGCCCCCGGGCGGGCATGATTGCGCTGGGCGCGGCCAAGGCCGCCCTGGAGCAGTTCGCCCGCTACCTCGCCCAGGAACTGGGCCCGCAGGGCATCACGGTGAACATCGTCGCAGCCGGCCCGGTGGAGGACACCCGCATGGGGTCCGCGCTCGACGAGAAGATCAAGCAGCGGCAGGTGGCCCTCACCCCCGTGGGCCGCCTGGCGCGCCCCGCCGATGTCGCCCAAGCGGTCGCCTTCTACGCCGGCGAGGACAACGCCTTCATGACCGGCACCACGGCCGCGGTCAACGGCGGAATGGCGATGGACTGACAGTCCGACCGGTATCCGCCGCACCGTCACCTCGGCACCGTACGCCGCGCCGTACCGCGCCCGCGCGGGACGGCGCGGCGACGACAGGGCCAAGGAAGAGTCTCATGTATACGATCGATCTCGCCTATGTCGGGCGGGGCCTGCACGAGGAACTGGCCGCCTACATCGCCGACCAGGAGGACTTCCACGCCGATGAGGGCGTCCACGTCGCGGTGCGCGACGGCTGCTCCTGGGACGTCGAGCGCCTGCGCCGCTGCGCCACCATCGGGCTCGGCCGGGCACTGCTGTCCCGGCTGACCGACGGCACCCCGTGGGTCGCACTCACTGTCAACACCCAGCACCCGCTGTTCTGGTTTCTCGCCCGCCCCGGCCTGGCCTCCCTGGCCGACCTGGTCGGCCGACGGCTCGCGGTACACGCCCCCCACACCCCACCCGGGTGCTTCGCCCGAATCGTGCTGCGCCAGGCCGGCCTCGACCCGGACCGCGACGTCCACACCGTTGTCCGCCATCCCGGCGACTACGGCATGGACCTGCGCGGGCTGCGCGACGGCAGCATCGACGCCGCCTACGTCGGCAGCACCATGGCACCCGAGGCGGTCGCCGCCGAGCACGGCTGGCAGGTTCCGGCCTGGGTCGGCGACCACTTCCAGATCCCCACCGTGGGCGTGGCCGTCGACCCCACCTACATCTCCCCGGACGACCCCGCGGTCCAGGCCGTCGTACGAGCCCACCGGCGCGCCCTGGAGGTGATCCACAACGACCCCGACACCACGGTGCGGCACATGCGGACGTTCCTCGGCGGACAGACCGAGGATGAAGTCCGAGCCCACTACGAGAGGTTCATCGCACCGTACTTCACCACCGACGGCCAAGCCGACCTCGCGGTCGGCGACAGCGCGATCACCGCGGTCGCCGCCGAACTCGGTGTCCCCGCCACCGTCACGGCAGCTGAGTTCTACCGCACCGCAACCACCACACCCTAGAAGCCCGGCGACGCCGGCGCCGCCCGAAGCGCGGGCCGTACCTCAAGACCACCCACGCAGCGACCCCCGCGGCCGCTGGTTGGCCAGGGGCTGGCAGCAGCTGCGCGCCCCCGAGTCGACACTCGGGCCGCGCCACACCTACAGGACAGCACACGCCCATCCGACAAGAGCCCAGAGCCCGCGTCAGCCAGCTGTCACAGGCTCATGGACGATCGAAGCCAACCCTGGGTCAGGCCCTGGCGATATTCCTGCCCGGCATCGGCTCCGCGAGTGCCGTCCGCCACTCAGGCGCACCGAAGGCCTCCGCGAAGTACTGCGTCTCGTGCACCACATGACCGTGGGCAAGTTCCATGATGCTCACCGAGTGGGTGGGCACCCCGTCGTACGTGATGACACACTCGCTCACCCACAGATCCCCGCTGCCGACGATCCGGTGGACGGTGAAGTGCCGATCGGCAGGGTGCCCGCCACGTTGCGCCGAAATCGTCGCGCGGCCGCGGAATCGTTCACCTGACTGGGGGTAGTCGAGGATCGCGTCCGCAGCGTAGATCGCGTGCTCGGCTTCGGTGTCCCCGCGTTCCGATGCCCGCCAGTGTTCCTCGATCGCGGCCCTGGTCCGGATGTCAGCATCCATCACACTGTCCCCTCTGCAGGCGGCCGGAGCGATCCGGGGACCTGGGATCGCTTCGAGGCTTCCCCCGGGACGCCGGGCCGTTGAACGTCATGGGCAACGGTGACAGCGTAGATCGCCAAGGCAGCGGCTCGGCTTCAGGACAGGACAAGTCGCCGATATCGCTTCCGATGGCGCCACCTGACGCAACCCCAAGAAGCAACCCCATAGGCACCACAGCGGCAACCTGCGGCAGCGGGCGCACGGTTCGTGCCCTTGCACGACAGTTGGCCACTTTGCCGGCGTGCCGGCCTCTGTTGCTCTGTTCGGGGCGGTGTTCAGGCTGCTCTACCTTCGAGCTGGGTTGATCGGGCCAGTCGTATGGTTGGGTCGCCCAGGGGCGCTGCGTGTGGCTATCAGGCTGCTGCCGAGTGTGGCTTCCCTCGCTTCGCCGCCCGGCGCCCCACGACGACTCGGCCGCCGATTAGGAAGTGCGAGCAAGTCGCTGAGTAAAGCAATGCCAGCGAGGTCGTCCGTGGTACGAACTGCACGAACACGCACGTCAGGAGCATGATGAGCCGGATATGGGCGGGGATCTCCGGCGCTGATGTCCGCGCGCGTCGTGGCCGAGGTTCGGGGGCTTGTCCGGTTACGGAACGACGTAGCTCTCGATGTGGTCGATCACCGCCGACACGGCATGCCGGTACGCGGTGGTCGACCGGCGGACCTGTGACAGCAGCATGCCGCCTTGGACGGCGGCCAGCAGGGCGGTGGCCAGTGCGGCGACATCGGCGCGCTCGCTCAGCTCGCCGCGCGCCTGCATGCGGGCGAGCCCCGACCTGATGGGCAGTTCCCATCGATCGAAGGAAGCGGAGAGGTCGGTGCGGGCCGAGGGGTCGCTCTCGGCGAGTTCGCTGGCGAGCGAGCCGATCTCGCAGCCGCCCGCGCACCCCATGGCGTCCTGCCGGTCGGCCGCCGTGTTACACCAGGCCCGCAGCGCGTCGATGCTGTCCAGGTTGTCCAGCAGGGGGCGCTGCTGATCGAGCTTGGTGTCGGTCTGGAAGTTGACCACCGCCAGGACCAAGCCCCGCTTGTCGCCGAAGTAGTGGTAGATCTGCGACGCGCTGACTGCGGCCGCCGCCTGGACGTCCGGGATGCTCGTGCCCCCGACGCCATGCTGGAACATCAGCTCCGCGGCGGCCTCGATGATGCGTTCACGGGTCTTTCGGCCGGGCTTGGTGAGTCGACGCTGCTTTGGCTCTTCGACCGCTACGGACGCGTTCATGCGCGCACGCTACCAAGATTGGAATTGCCATTCCAGAGCTGGCAGACGTAGAACTTGGAGCACCGATTCCAATCTGCCGCTCCGGCAGCCTTCAGGAGGGTGCTCGCCATGTCGCTCGACCCCCAGATCGACACCCTGCTCAAGCAGTTGGCCGAAGAAGGCGGACCCGCACCGGAGAGCCTGACGGTCACTGAGAACCGTGCCTTCGCGCGCAGCCTCGCCGCCCTCGCCGGTGACCCCGAACCGGTCAGCAGCGTGCACGACACCACGGCCGCCGCCGAAGGCATCGAGGTCCCCATCCGCATCTACGCCCCCGCCGGTGTGCCGCGCTCCGGACCGCTGCCCGTGACGGTCTTCTTCCACGGCGGCGGATGGGTCCTCGGGGACCTGGACAGCCAGGACCACATCGCCCGCATCATGGCCAACCGCTCCGGCACGATCGTGGTCTCCGTCGACTACCGGCTTGCCCCGGAGCACCGCTTCCCGGCGGCGATCGAAGACGCCTACGCCGCCGTGACCTGGGTCGCGGCCAACGCCGGCAGCTTCGGCGGCGACGGGCAGAACATCGCGGTGTTCGGCGAGAGCGCCGGCGGCAACCTCGCCGCCGCCCTCGTGCAGGAAGCCCGACGGCGTGGGGGACCGCGGATCGCGCTCCAGGTGCTGGCGTATCCGGCGGTCGACCGGTTCGACGACAGTCCCTCGATGTACGAGAACATGGCCGGACCGCTGCTGACCCGCTCATGGCTCGAATGGTTCTGGGGCCTCTACCTCACCACGCCCGACGAAGGCGCCGACCCGCGCGTCTCGCCGGCGAGCACCGACGACCTGTCCGGGCTGCCTCCCGCCGTCATCGTTACCGCCGAACACGATCCGCTGCGGGACCAGGGGGATCGGTACGCGCAAAGGCTCGCCGACGCAGGCGTGCCGGTCACACACCTACCGGTCAAGGGTGCCACCCACGCCTTCTTCTCGTTCACCGGGTCGGTGCAACTCTCAAGGGACGTCTTGGACCAGCTCGGAGATACCGTGGCCGCGGCGTTCAACGACTGACACCCACTCAGCGTCGCCACTTGCCCGGTGCTCGCCCGCGGCCGGCCAACTGGATCGTCGTCGCCGTCAGGCCGCGGCCGGAAGCAGGCCGCTCGACGCAGCGCGCCCGGCATCGGCCATGATCAGGCACCGGCAGGGTGTGTACGCCCGCCGGACGGAGCCCACCGAACCGGCCCCGTCCGTGTGCATCCCTCAGCGGTGAACGGACGGGGCCTTGGTCGGCTGCTCGTCGACCAGGGCTCCTGCCGTGTCTCAGACCTCGCCGAGGGGGACGTTCGGGTCCGCCAGGCGGTCGGCGTCCACCACGCGCTTGGAGACGATCAGTTCGCGGATCGGGTCAGTGACATCCCAGATGTTCATGTTCATACCGGCGAGGACCCGGCCGCCGGAGAGCCAGAACGCGACGAACTCGTTGGCCTTCACGTCCCCTCGGAACACGACCCGGTCGTAACCGTCGGGCTCGACATAGCCGAGGTATTCCATGCTCAGCTTGTCCCGCGAGGCCACCGGCTCGTTAGGATGCCGAGGTGTCCACTCGGCATCGGTGAAGAAGTACGGGACCCGGTCGTAGACCGCGTCCGGCTGCCCGAGCATCGCCCGGGCGGCGGTCTGCGGCTGGTTGAGGGCGTTGGCCCAGTGCTCGACCCGGATGTGCCGGGCGAACAGCGGGTGGAAGGCGTTGGCGACGTCGCCGGCCGCGTAGACGTCCGGGTCCGAGGTGCGCAGCTGCCGGTCGGTCTTGATGCCGTTGTCGACCTCCAGCCCGGCCGCCTCGGCGAGTCCGGTGGCGGGGGAGATGCCGATGCCGATCACCACCGCGTCGGCCGCCACCTCGGTGCCGTCGCCGAGCCTCACGCCGCTCACCGTGCCGTCGGTGCCGGTGAGTTCGCTGACCTGGACGCCGAAACGCAGGTCCACGCCGTGGTCGCGGTGCAGGTCGGCGAAGACCTGGGCGACCTCACGGCCCAGCACCCGCAGCAGCGGCAGCTCCATGGCCTCCAGGACGGTCACCTCGGCGCCCGCCGTGCGGGCGGCGGCGGCCACCTCCAGGCCGATCCAGCCGGCGCCGATCACCGCGATCCGGGCGCCGGGGCGCAGCGCCGCCTTGATCCGGTCGCTGTCCTCGACCTGGCGCAGGTAGAGCACGCCGTCCTGGTCGGCGCCGGGTACGGGGAGCCGGCGCGGCACCGAGCCGGTGGTCAGCAGCAGCTTGGCGTACTCGACCCGGCCGTCGTCGGCGAGGGTGATGGTGTGCCCGGCCGGGTCGATCGCGGCCACCGCCGTGCCCAGGCGCAGTGTGACGTCGTGCTCGGCGTACCACTGCGGCGGGTGGACGTAGATCTTCTCCCGGGACTCCTTGCCGAGCAGGTAGCCCTTGGACAGCGGGGGCCGCTCGTACGGGCGCTCGTGCTCCTCGCCGACCAGGACGATGCCGCCCCGGTACCCGGCCTCGCGCAGCGCCTCGGCCGCCTTGGCGCCGCCCAGGGACGCCCCGACGATCACGATCGGACGCTCACGCCCGTCGGCCGCTCCGGTCGCGCCGCCCGCTCCGGTCGTGCCAGTCGTGCCCGCCATGCTCAACTCCTTGCTCTCCGCCGCAGATCACGGGTCAGCCTGCCGCCGTACGGGTGGCCTGTCGAGACCGCGACGGGCGCGCCGCGCCATGCTCGCCCGTTCGGGTGAACCAATGCGCCTACGCGGTCATCGCGTCCCTGACCAGGGCGGTGTCGGTGAACTGCTCGAAGCGGACGATCCGGCCGCCGCGCACGGTGAAGTGGTGGGCCACCCGGACCGCGAGGGGCTTTCCGGTGCCCTTGTGGACGGCCGTGTAGCGGGCCAGGACGACGACGTTCTCGCCGTCCACCACATATGTGTCGTCGTGCGCCGTCCAGTCGTCCCACTCGGCGGTCAGGCGCTCCATGACGTTGGTGGTGACGCCCTTCGGGGTGCGGTGGGTGCCGGCCAGCGGGAAGCCGGCCATCTCGGTCCACTCGACGTCCTCGGCGAGGGTGGCGCGCAGTGCGGACAGGTCGCCCCGGGCGGCGGCCTGGTACTGGCGGCGGACCACGTCGGCGGGGGCGGCGGACTCGGCGAAGGCGGAGACGTCCCGGGGGATCTCGATCATCGCGCGTTCAACCCCAGGCCATCTCGCCCATGGCGACCTTGGTGCCGAGGTCGACCGCGATCCGCAGCCCCAGCTCCGGGAAGCGCCGCTCCAGCGCCTCCTTGGCGGCGACCGCGTCGGCGGCCCGGCCGAGCTCGGTCTCGAAGGCGCGCAGGTAGGCGCGGGTGTGGTCGACGGCGTTCAGGTCGGTGGGCGCGTCGGCGACCCGGTGGCCGGCCGCGACCCAGGTCGGGTGGAGCGCCTCGATACCGTCCAACAGGTCGATCCAGGCAGCGCGTTGAGCGGGCGAGGGGGTGTCGGCCGTCCACACGTGCAGGCCCTCGAAGAGCAGCACACCACCGAGCACCGCGCGGTGGTGGTGCTGCCAGAGGTAGTGCCGGTCGGGCAGGTGGAAGTCGGCGCCGCGCAGCTCGAACCGGTGGCCCTCGAAGACGATCTCGTCCGCGTGCAGCACCTCGGGCCGGACCAGCCGGGTGGGCAGCTCGGGGCCCAGGTGGGACCAGGCGCGCAGTTTGGCGTCGAAGGTCTCCTGGATGTGCTCGACGGTGCTGGCGGTGGCCAGGAAGCGGGCCTGCGGGAAGGCGTCCTGGACCTCCTGGGCGCCGAAGTAGAAGTCCGGGTCGCCGTGGCTGACGAAGACGGTGGTCAGCCGCTTGCCGCTGGCGCGGACCCGCTCGACCAGACGGCGCCCGTCGGAGCGGGTGAACCCGGCGTCCACCAGCAGGGCGTCGTTCGGTCCGGTGACCAGGACGGAGGTCTTGTTGAGCGAGCTGTCGGGGCTGTCGATGATCTCGAACTCGAGTGCGCTCATGCTACGGAGTCCTTCCTCGGGCCGGGCACGCCTCGTCGCAAGCATCAGCGGTGGGTGCCCGATCCGCATCCGGAAGGCCAGGGCGTGTCCGACACTTCCCGCCGGGCGCGAAGTGTCGGGCACGCCCTAGTAGTGCCGGGTCCAGAGCGTGAGGTCGCTGCTGGTGGCCACCGCGAGGGTGCGGCCGGTGGGGGAGAAGCCGGCGGCGCGGAACTCGGACCAGCTCGCGTGGAAGACGTGCCACCAGGCCGTGCCGTGCTCGCCGCTCCACGGGGCGGCCGTCAGCAGGACGCGGTGGCGCGGCCACTCCGGGGAGATCACCTCGACGTGCCAGCCGCCCGCGGCCCGGTTGTGCAGGCCGCCGCCCCACATCCCGGCCACCGGGATCCGGAGGTCCGCGACCGGGCCGATGCCGGGGCAGGAGAGGTCCGGACCGGTCGGGTCCTCCTCGGGGTCGTACTCGCGCTCCAGCTTCTCGCCGGTCACCGCGTCGAACAGGCCGTGCCCGCTGCTGGAGACCGTCAGCACCAGGTCGTGTCCGGTCTCCGGGTGGACGGCGAAGCCGATGCCCTGGAGCGCGCCGACCGGGATCAGGCCCCGGCCGACGGTCCGCCAGGGCCTCGGCGGGGCCGTCACCTCGGTGGCGGCGGTGATCCGGTCGTGGAGCTGCTGCTGGAACGGGGTGAGGGCCATGCTGATGATCATTCCACTCGGCTCGGGCTATTCGGACTCGGCCGGTCCCAGCCGCAGCACCGCCAGCGCCCCGACCGCCGTGGTGACGGCGAGGCAGGCCCACAGCAACCCGGGCCCGGCGGCCAGCAGTGCCGTCAGCACCGCCGGCGCCGCCGCCCGGCCGACCCCGCTGGACAGCTCCCAGCGCGCCAGCGCCCGCCCGAGCAGGTGCGGCGGGGCCGAGGCCGTCACCAGGGCCGTACCCGAGCCGCTGTAGAGGATCTCGCCCAGCGTGTACAGCACGGACACCACCGCGATGCCCGCCGCCCCCGGCGTACCGCCCAGCGACCCGGCCGCCCAGAACCCCAGGTAGGAGACCGCCAGCACCGCCCCCGCCGCCGCCAGCACGCCCCGCCGCGAGCGGTTCGCCAACCGCAGCACCAGCGCCAGCTGCAGCGCGATCACCAGCACGGTGTTGCCCACGAACACCCCCGAGGACCAGGCCGGGGAGGCGTGCAGCTGCAGCACCAGCAGCGCGGGCAGGGCCACCTCCAGCACGTCGAAGCAGAAGGCGTACGGCAGATTGGCGAGGCTCAGCAGGGTGATCCGGCGCAGCGGCTCGCCCGTCGCCCCGGTGTCCCTCGCCTGCCCGGCCACCTTCTGCGACGCCCGGACCCGCAGCGACCCCACCAGCGCGGCGGCGACCAGGCAGGCCACGCCCGTCACCCCGGCCAGCACCCGGATCGCGTCCGCACCGCCCGCCACCGCCACCGTGGCCAGCAGCGCGCCCGCGCCCAGACCGGCGTTGCGCACCGACCGCCCGGCGGCCAGCGCGGCGTCCCGCAGCCGTCCCCCGGTCAGCGTGCTCACCACGGCGGCGTGGGTGGTCGGCCAGGACTGGCTGCCCACCCCGAACAGCACGGCCGCCAGTGTGAACAGCGCCAGCCCGTCAGCCGTGAGAAGGGTGAGCGCGCCCGCCGCCCGCAACACCAGCGTCACCGCGGCGGGAAGGGTGCGGGCGCCGCGGTCGATCCAACGACCGGTCAGCGGCACCACCAGCAGACCGGCCACCATCCCGGCCGACAGCGCCAACCCGACCGCCCCGGCGCGCAGGTGCAGCACCTCGACGCCGAACAGCAGCAGGAACGGACGCAGCATCCCGCCGCCCACCGCGTCCACCGCCAACGCCACCGCGTACCGGGGACCACCGGCGGCCGTGATCAGGCTCAGCAGCGCGGACGGGCCGCCGCGGCCGGTACCGATCGGAAGGGCGGGTCGCTCGCCGTTGCGGGCGGCGGCGTGGTCATGGACGGACTTCTCCTGGGTCACACTCATGGCCGGTACGGTCTGCCCTGGTCGGGGCGCCTGGCACGTCGATTGACGGTTAGCGTCAATCGACGCGGGAGGTCGTTTCCGGAGATGGCAGGATCTCGGGCGTGAGTGTGATCATCGACATCACGGGCCTGCCCGAGGACCGCCTGCTCTTCTCGCCGTCACCGCTAGCCGAGCTGAACGCCATGCTGCACGTGCTCGCCGAGCCCGCGCACCACCCCGCGCTGCACGGCTGGGTGAGCTGTACCGCCGCGACGATCCCGCCGGAGCTGTCCGAGCGGCTGCTGGAGGCCGACTTCCTCTGGCGCTCCTCGCGCGCCGACTTCCTCGTCCCCGGCCTGCCCGGCGCCACCCTCGCCGAGGAACTCGACGCCGTCGACCGGATCGACGACGAGCAGTTCGTCGCCGGTGCCCTCGTCACCACCTGCGGCGCCTCACGCTTCACCCGCCCGATGGCCTCCCCGCTCACCGACCCCGCCGCCAACGAGCGGGCCCGTGACCTCGCCCTCGCCCGCGGCCCCCGGCAGGCCGCGTTCGCCGACCGGCTGCTCGCCGACCCGCCCACCGTCCGGGCCCTGGTGCGGCGGATGCTGGAGGACTGCGAGTCCGCGTTCTTCGCCGACGCCTGGCGGCGCGTCCTGCCCGACCTCGCCGCCGACGCCCGGCGCAAGGCCGACCTGCTCGCCCGCCGCGGCCTCGCCGAGGCCGTCGGCGACCTCTCGCCCTCCGTCAGCCTCGACCAGGGCAGCGACGGGCGGCGGCGGATCGTCATCGACAAGCTCCAGGACAGCACCACCAGCGGCACCGCCGCCGGGGGCGTCACCTTCATCCCCACCGTCTTCGGCCGCCCCCACCTGCTGGCCGTGTACGCCTACGGCTGGCGGCCCGTCCTCCAGTACCCCATCGCCGAGGCCGGAGTGGCCGAGCCCGTCTCGCTCGCCCTCGTCCAGCAGCGCCTGGAGGCCCTCGCCCACCCGATCCGGCTGCGCCTCGCCCGTACCATCGCCCGCGGCCCGCACACCACCGGCGAACTCGCCACCGCCTGGCAGCTCAGCGCGCCCGAGGTCTCCCGCCACCTGGCCGTGCTGCGCAAGGCCGGGCTGCTCATCACCGAGCGGCGCGGACGGTACATGCTCTACCAGCTGGACCTGGCAGGCAGTGCCCGGCTCGGCTCGGACTTCCTGGAGGCGCTGCTGCGGTGAGTCGTCGCGACGGGAACAGCCGTGCCGACGGGGACAGTCGTGCCGACGGGAACAGGAGTTGCCCGGAACTCGTTCGTCCGGTCATGACCGACGACGCTGCCTCTGTTGCCCCGCCCGAGATCCTCCGTTACGCCGCCTTCTCCACCCGCCCCGAGGGCGGAAATCCGGCCGGCGTGGTGCTCGACGCCACCGGACTGACCGACGAGCGGATGCTCGCGATCGCCGCCGAGCTCGGGTACTCCGAGACCGCCTTCCTCACGGCGGGGGATCTCCGAGGCTCCTACCGCGTGCGGTACTTCAGCCCACTCGCCGAGGTGCCGTTCTGCGGGCACGCGACCGTCGCCTCCGCCGTCGCGCTGGCCGAGCGGACCGGCCCCGGGCGGTACGTGTTCACCACGGCGGCCGGCGACGTCCCGGTCGAGGTCGAGCGCGGCACCGACGGCCTGCTGCGGGCGACCCTCACCAGCGTCGAGCCGAAGACCGAGGAGGTGCCGGACGCCGACATCGCGGAGGCGCTCGCCCTGCTCGGCTGGTCCACCGCCGACCTCGACCCGGCCCTTCCCCCGCGGATCGCCTACGCCGGCGCCCGGCACCTGGTCCTCGCCGCCGGCACCCGCTCCCGCCTGGCCCGGCTCGACTACGACTTCGACGGGCTGGCCGCCTACATGCGCGCCCGCGACCTGACCACCCTGCAACTCGCCTGGCGCGAGGCCGCCGAGGTCTTCCACGTCCGCGACCCCTTCCCGGTCGGCGGCGTGGTCGAGGACCCGGCCACCGGCGCCGCGGCCGCCGCCTTCGGCGCGTACCTGCGCGAGCAGGGCGCGGTGACGGCCCCGACGGTCCTGACGCTGCGCCAGGGCGAGGACCTCGGCCGCCCGGGCGTGCTGCGGGTCGAGCTGAGCGCGGAGGACACCCGGGTACGGGTCTCCGGCGCGGCGGTGGCGATCCCGTAGAACGCGGCTTCGCGGTAGCCTCCGGCCGGTGACCACGCGCTTGGAGTCCCTGATCTCCTTCGCGGCCACCGGTCGGATCGGCCTGCTCCGGCTCGCCATGTCGGGCCCGGCTGCGCCTGGCGCCACGACGAGGCGCTGATCTTCGACGACCAGGCCGCCGTCCTGGCGGAGTCCGGAGTCTGCGCGGTCCTCACGCGTCGTCAGTCGGCGGCGGACGGATGGGTGCTGCACAGCCTCTCCGCGTCGGCGGGCGGTTGAGTGCGCGCTCCTGTACCTACTAGTCTGTACGGGCGTGAGTGAGTGAATCAGTCCTGGCCGACCGATGGAGAGGAAGCCGAGATGCCCTTTGTCCGGATCGACGCCCTGCGAGCCGACGCCGCACGGCTGGACGCGCTCGGCCGCGCGGTGCACGAAGCCCTGATGGACACCATCGGCATCCCGCCGGAGGACGACTTCCAGGTGCTGGTCGGCCACGACGGCGCCAACAGCACGCTGCGCTACGGCGATTACCTCGGCGTGCACCGCGATGAGGGCATCGTCTACATCGCGATCACCCTGCGCGCCGGCCGGACCCCCGACCGGAAGCGGGCGTTGTACCGGCGGATCGCCGAACTCGCCGAGCAGTACGCGGGCACCGAGCCGCGGAACGTGTTCGTCACGCTCACCGAGAACGCGTCGATCGACTGGTCCCTCGGCAACGGCCTGGCCCAGTACGCCCCGTCCGCCGGTCCGGAGCGCTAGAGGGGGAGCGCCATGCCCTCCTCGGCCGCGATCACCTCGCCCGCGAAGCCGCTCGCTGCCTCCGCCGTCCACCGGGTGCGGTCGCTGCCGGGCCAGAAGTGGGTGAGGAGTAGGCGCTTCGCGCGGGCGCGGGTGGCCCAGGCTCCGGCTTCGACGGTGTTCAGTAGGAGGGGGTCGCGGTCGGGGCCGTGGAGGGTGGCTCCGGCGATGAACAGGTCGGCGTCTGCGGCCAGTTGGGCGAGTTCCTCGGCCGGTCCGGCGTCGCCGCCGTAGGCAAGGGTGAGGCCGGGCGCGGTCAACCGCACGCCCGCGTGCGGGACATGATGCGGCAACGGCGCGGAGTCGAGTCGGAACGGCCCGAGGTGATGGCTGCCGGACGGGAGCGGGTGGATGTCGAAGACATCGGCGAGGTCCTCGGTCGGCTCCATCGCCTGGACCCGGGCGATCACCCCGGGCGGGCAGTACAGCGGCAGCCGGGCGTCGCGCTGCTCCGCGAAGTAGCGGGCACGGCACAGGGCGCTGAGGTCCGCGCAGTGGTCGGGGTGCTCGTGGGTGATCACCACGGCGTCCACCAGTTCGGCACCGCAGTGCTCCTGCAGCCGGGGGAAGGTCGCGTAGCCGAGGTCCAGCACCAGCCGGAACCCGTCGTACTCCACCAGGAAGCCGCTGGCACCCCGCCCGGCCTCGGGCCAGGCGCCACACGTTCCCAGTACCGTCAGTCTGCGCACCGGCCGATGATCTCACGTGCCCGCGGGCGTCGTTCGCGCCGGAAAACCGTTCGCGTCCGGGGGTCCCCGTGGGTGAAGCTGCCCGGATGCAGCGAGCGAACAGCCGGGCCGTGACGGTCGATCTCACCTACGGGAACGATTACTTCGGGCAGTTGGGCCCGTTCGAGGTGGAGCTCGGCTGGTGGTCCTCCGTCGACGGGGTGGTCGCCCGGGCGACCGAGCTGGCCGGGGTGCCGGTGCTCGTGGCGCGGCTGGTCGACGGGCACAGTGAGGACCCGGGCCACGGCGGCCTGGTCCGCTACCACGCCGAGGCGGTCCGACGGCCGACGGCACTCGACTGCCGCCCCCTGGACGGCGAAACGGCCGCACTGCTCGCCCCCGACCCACTGCGCGCGGCCTGGGCGACGCCGGAGGGTGTGTGCGAGGCCCTGGCCTGGGCGGAGGCGGCGCTCGCGGCGCTCGGTCGCCCGACTGTCGGCCCTGCGCGGCAGATCCGGACCTGGAACCTCTCCGGCCTCTTCCGCCTCCCCACCGCCACCGGCACCGACGCGTGGCTGAAGACCACCACCCCGGCTTTCAACGCCCGGGAGGGCGAGGTCATCGTGCTGCTCGGCGGCGTCGACCCGTCCCTCGTCCCGTCCGTCCTCGCCGCCGACCCGGCGCGCGGGCGGCTGCTGCTCGACCACGTCCCCGGCGAGGACTGCTGGAGCCCCTCCGCCGCCACCGTCGCCGACGTCGTCCCCCGCCTGGTGGCCGCCCAGGCGGCACTCGCCGACCATCGAGCCGCCCTCGCCGGCCTGCGTGACCGTACACCCGGCACGCTGCTCGCCCAGCTGAGGGCACTGCTGGAGCGGCTCCCCACCGAGACCGACCTGACGACCGAGGAACTGGACCGCCTCCGCGCCTTCGCCGCCGAGACCCTCCCCGAGCTGTTGGACCGGCTGGCCGCCTGCGGCCTCCCGGAGACCCTGGTGCACGGCGACTTCCACCCGGGCAACTGGCGCTCCGGCGGCTCGACTTCGGTCGTCGTCGACTACGCCGACGCCTGCCTCGGCCACCCCGCGCTGGACGGCCTGCGCCCCCGCGCCTACCTCACCCCGGACGCCTGGCAGCACCACGCCCGGGTCTGGGCGAACGCCTGGCAGCAGCACGCCCCCGGTTCGGGCCCACACCGGGCGCTGGAACTCGCCGAGCCCATCTACCACCTGTCCTACGCGCTGCGCTACCAGGAGTTCCTGGATCACATCGAGCCCAGCGAACGCCCCTACCACGAGGGTGACCCGGCCGCAGAGCTGCGCGCCGTCCTGGAGCGGGCGCACTGCAGCTAAGGCCTGACCGGCAGGCCGCGCAGTTCCCCGACGCGCAGAAGTCGTGCGAAGAGGAGGAACAGCAGCGCCATCGCGATGCCGCCTGCGGCCAGTGGGACGGCCGGCATCCAGGAGGCCGGTGCCGGGCCGTGGCTGCAGGCGCGGGCGATGAGCCAGCCGGCGGTCCCGGCTCCGGCGGCGGCCGTGGTCAGCTTGGCGTAGGTGCGGCAGATCCGCCTGCCGTCGAGGAGCCCCCCGGTGCGGCGCCGGAGTCGCAGGGCTGTGAGGAGTAGGCCGATGGCGTAGGACAGCGCGTAGGCGGCGGCCATCCCGGTGACCGCCCACCGGGGGGACAGCAGCCGATGGCAGGCGACGGCCAGAGCGATGTTGATGCCGCTGATCCACAGTGCCATGCGGAACGGCGTGCGGGTGTCCTCGAAGGCGTAGAAGCCGCGCAGCAGGAGGTACTGGGCCGAGAACGGGATCAGCCCCAGGCCGAAGGCCTGCAGCATGTGGCCCAGGGGGACGGTTGCTGCGGCGTCGGCAGCCCCGTGGTGGTGGCCAGCAGCCCGGTGCCCAGTGCCGCGGCCTGGAGCACCTGGCGGATCAGTCCGGTGGCGCGCGAGACCACCGTCCCGGCGGCCATCAGCGCGGACGACCGCAGCACGCCACCGGCCGCGGCACGCCCGGGGGCGGCATGGCGCCTGCGTGGCACCGTCGATCGCGCTGACTTCTCGGGTGATGTCTCCTCGATCATGGGCACAATCTACGATCCGAAACCCCGTCGGCTCATGGGGATTCGGGTCTTCGATGTACGGACTCCGGCGGGTCGGGCGTCGGGAAGCCGCGGTCGGCCCCGGCATGGACCATCGAGGTGGAACGTACGACCCGAGGGCCCGGGCCGGTGCCGCCTGCTGCCGCAGTCGCAGCAGGCGGCACCGGGGGGTCCGTCACTCCGCCGGGGCGATCCGGTACCCGCCGCGCGCCGAGTGGAGGGCGAGCGCCTCGACCGGGCAGAACTCGACCGCCTCGGCCAGCCCGTCCGTCAACTCCGCGCCGCCGTCGGCGTATTCGGCCACCGGCTGGGCCAGGCCGTCGGCGTCCAGGACCAGCGAGCCGGGGGCGCTCAGCGCGCACATCCCGGAGCCGATGCACCGGCCCCGGTCGACCCGGACCACCACGGCCTCGGCCTCCGCGGAGCCCGTCACCAGGCGACCTGCAGCGCGTTGGGGCTGCGGGTGAGCAGCCCGCGCCGCCAGTCGATCCGGTCCAGCGGGTCGGCCGTCCGCAGCGCGGGCAGCCGACGGGCCAGCCGGTGCAGGGCGAGTTCGAGCTCCATCCGGGCCAGCCAGGCTCCCAGACAGTGGTGCGGGCCGGCGCCGAAGGTGAGCATCGGCGCGGCCAGCGGGGAGAACAGCTCGGTGCTGAGGTCCCCGGTGTAGACCGCCGGGTCCTGGTTGGCGGCGTTGGCGTCGGCGGCCACCACGCTTCCGGCCGGGATCACCACCCCGCCGATCTCCACGTCCTCCACCGTGCGGCGCAGCAGTCCGGGCATGTGTTCCTGGGCGTCGCCGAGCGGGACGGCGCGCAGGATCTGCTCGGTCGCGGCGGCGGCGCTGGTCTCGTCGGAGGCGAGCCGCTGCCAGGCCTCGCGTCCGTCCTCCAGCAGGTAGACCAGGGCGTTGCCGAGGCTGGTCATGGTGGTCTCGTGCCCGGCCACCACCAGGCCGATGACCAGCGCGATCAGCTGCCCCTCGGTGATCGAGCCGTCCTCGGCGGCGGCCGCGAGCAGCCTGCTGACCAGGTCCTCGCCGGGGGCGGCGCGGCGCTCGGCGATCACCTCGGCGCCGAAGGCGGCGAACTCGGTCATCGCGGTGCCGATCGCCTCGGCGGTGTAGGCGGTGGTGGACAGCGCGTGGTCGCTCCAGTGGGCGAGCCGCTTGCTGTCAAGGTTGTCCAGGCCCATCAGACGGCTGATCACCGCGACCGGCAGCGGACGGGTGTAGGCGGCGACGATGTCGGCGGGGGAGCCGTGCTCGATCAGCTCGTCGATCAGCGACTCGACCACCGAGGCCACCCAGGGCTTCCAGCGGGCGATCGCGCGCGGGGTGAACGCCCGCTGCACGGTGCGGCGCAGCCGCTGGTGCTCGATGCCGTCGATGTTCAGCATGCTCTGCGGGTCGTCCAGGATGTTCGGCGTGACCGTGACCGGCGGGGCGTCCGGCGCGTAGAGCGGGGCCCGGCCCATCCTCGGGTCGGTGAGCACCTGCCGTACGTCGGCATGCCGGCTGACCAGCCAGACCGGGGTGCCGGTGGGCAGCGCGGCGAGCCGCGGCGGGCCGGGTTCCAGGTGGCGCAGGCAGTGCAGCGGGGGGAGCGGGGCGGTGCCGGTGCCGGCACCGGTCGCACTGTTCTCGGTGGACATCCGTACTCCAGACTCCAGGTCAGCGGGCCGCGCGGGGCGGTCCGACGGGGGGTGATCCGGGATCGTGCGGGGGACGGGCGGTTCGGCCGGGGCGGCTCGACTCGGGGCCGGGGGTGTGGGTGGACAGCCGGATCCTCAGGACCGGGGTTCGGGTGGACCGGGGACGCAGCCCGCGCAGGGGCGCGGGCCCGTGCGGGGTGTGGCGCGAAACGTGCGGAGGCGTACGGACGGTACGCGCCCGGCACGGGCGGCGCGCGGTGGCGTGCCGACGGGTGGGGCGGGTGTGCTGAGCGTGGTCGCGTGGACCGCTTCTGCTACGACCGTACGTGGGCGGCGGGCCGCCCGTCTGCGGCACTTCCAGCCAACGGCGGTGCTTTCCGGGCAGTTCGTTGCACGCTGACGGGCGCTCAGCGCCACCCGCGCGCCCCTGATGCGGAGCCGCGCCGGGGCGGGCGCCGCGTGAGACGTGGTCAGGCGGCGGATATGCGCCTGGCACATGCGGTGAGCCGGATCACCCGACCCGGTCCGAGGGCGGTCGACCGGGTGGGCGCTACGCTTCGTGGGCAGAGCTACTGGAGTCCTTCTACAGTTCTTCTGCAGTCGTTTGTCGCAGGTCACGCCGGTGCAGAGCCGCACCGGCCGACGGAGGTGGAATCGGATGCCCCAGCAGGTCAAGGCTGTCATCGCGCGCGCCAAGGGCGCGCCCGTGGAGGTGACCACGATCGTGGTGCCGGACCCGGGGCCGGGCGAGGCGGTGGTCCGGATCCAGGCTTGCGGCGTCTGCCACACCGACCTCCACTACCGCGAGGGCGGCATCAACGACGAGTTCCCGTTCCTGCTCGGCCACGAGGCCGCGGGCATCGTGGAGTCGGTCGGCGAGGGCGTCACCGAGGTCGAGCCCGGTGACTTCGTCGTCCTCAACTGGCGCGCGGTGTGCGGCCAGTGCCGCGCCTGCAAGCGCGGCCGCCCGCAGTACTGCTTCAACACCCACAACGCCAAGCAGAAGATGACACTGCTGGACGGCACCGAGCTGTCCCCGGCGCTGGGCATCGGCGCGTTCGCCGAGAAGACCCTGGTCGCCGCCGGCCAGTGCACCAAGGTCGACCCGGCCGCCGAGCCGGCCGTCGCCGGCCTGCTGGGCTGCGGCGTGATGGCGGGCATCGGCGCCGCGATCAACACCGGCAACGTCGGCCGGGGCGACTCGGTCGCCGTGATCGGCTGTGGCGGCGTCGGCGGCGCGGCCGTGCTGGGCTCCCGGCTGGCGGGCGCGGCGAAGATCATCGCCGTCGACATCGACGACCGCAAGCTGGAGACGGCCCGCACGCTCGGCGCCACCCACACCGTCAACTCCCGCACCACCGACCCCGTCGAGGCGATCCGCGAACTCACCGGCGGCAACGGCGCGGACGTGGTGGTGGAGGCGGTCGGCCGCCCCGAGACCTACCAGCAGGCCTTCTACGCCCGGGACCTCGCCGGCACCGTCGTCCTGGTCGGCGTCCCGACCCCGGAGATGACCCTGGAGCTGCCGCTACTGGACGTCTTCGGCCGCGGCGGCGCGCTGAAGTCCTCCTGGTACGGGGACTGCCTGCCGTCCCGCGACTTCCCGATGCTGATCGACCTCTACCTCCAGGGCCGCCTGGACCTCGGCGCCTTCGTCACCGAGACCATCGAACTCGACGCGGTGGAGCAGGCCTTCGAGCGCATGCACCACGGCGACGTGCTCCGCTCGGTGGTGATCCTGTGACCTCCGCCCGCATCGACCGGCTGGTCACCGCCGGGACCTTCGAGCTGGACGGCGGCAGCTGGGAGGTGGAGAACAACGTCTGGATCGTCGGGGACGACCGGGAGGCGGTGGTGATCGACGCCGCGCACGACGCCGGGGCGATCGAGGCCGCACTCGGCGGGCGGCGGCTGCTGGCGATCGTCTCCACCCACGCGCACAACGACCACATCGACGCGGCCGCGGCCCTCGCCGCGCGCACCGGTGCGCCGATCCTGCTGCACCCGGACGACCTGCCGCTGTGGAAGCTCACCTACCCCAAGCGGCTTCCGGACGGCGAACTCGCCGACGGGCAGCGGATCGAGGTGGCCGGCACCGCGCTGACCGTGCTGCACACCCCGGGCCACGCGCCGGGCGCGGTCTGCCTGTACGCGCCCGAGCTGGGCACCGTGTTCACCGGCGACACCCTGTTCCACGGCGGCCCGGGCGCGACCGGCCGCTCGTTCTCGCACTTCCCGACCATCATCGAGTCGATCCGCGAGCGGCTGCTGTCGCTCCCGGCCGAGACGGTGGTACGCACCGGCCACGGCGACCCGACCACGATCGGGGCCGAGGCCCCGGCGCTGCCGGAGTGGATCGCGCGCGGGCACTGAAGCCGGACCGGGCACGGAAGCCGGACCGGGCACGGAAGCCGGATCGGTGCGGCCCCCGGGAAGTCGATCGTTTCCCGGGGGCCGTACGATCGCGATCATGGCCCATGACCCGCGCGACCTCGACGAAGCCTTCCTCGCCTTCTGGCGCGAGCGGCACATCTCCACCCTGACCACCACCCGCCCGGACGGCTCGCCGCACGTGGTGCCGGTCGGCGTGACGTTCGAGCCGGAGACGGGCGTCGCCCGGGTGATCACCAGCCGCACCAGCCGCAAGGCCCGCAACGTGGCGGCCGCCGGGCCGGAGGGCCTGCGGGTGGCCGTCTGCCAGGTGGACCGGGCCCGCTGGTCCACCCTGGAGGGCGTCGCCGTGCTGCGGGACCGGCCCGAGCAGGTCGCCGACGCGGAGCGCCGCTACGCCGAGCGCTACCGCACGCCCCGGGAGAACCCGGACCGGGTGGTCATCGAGATCACCGTCGAGCGGGTCCTCGGCCGGGCCTGACCTCCGGGGTCGGTCACTCGGCGAGCGCCGGGGCGATCCGGCGCAGCACGGAGGGCCAGCCCTGCGCCATGCCCTGGTGGGCCTGCCGGCCCATCGGGGTGTCCAGGTCGAAGCCCGCGTGCTCCAGCAGCAGCCGCGTCCCGTGCCCCTCGGGCACCAGCCGCCAGGTGACGGTGGTGTCCAGCGACCCCTCGGCGAAGCTGTACTTCAGCAGCCGCTCCACCTCCACCTCGACCACCTCGCAGGGCTGCTGCCCCCACGGTCCCATGTCCAGCGTGAACCGGTGCCCCACCACCGCCTTCACGTCCCCGGGGGCCCACCACCGCGCGTGCAGCTCCGGATCGGTCAGTGCCTCCCACACCCGCGCCGGCGGGTACGGCAGGAACTCGTCGCAATGGATCGCGGCCTTCTCGGTCATGAACTCTCCTCGTCCAGGAGCTCGCGCAGCGAACGCATCCGCTGCCTCCAATACTGCTCAAACGGGTGGAGCCACTCCTCGACCTCGGCGAGCGGCCCGGGCTCCAGGTGGTAGTACCGATGCCGTCCGCGCGGCTCCTCGCGCACCAGCCCCGCGCCCCGGAGCACCGCCAGGTGCTCGGAGACCGCGGGCCTGCTGAGCTCGAAGTCCCCGGCCAGCTCCCCGGCCGCCCGCGGCCCGCCCTGGAGCCTTTCCAACAGCTTGCGCCGTACGGGATTGGCCAGCGCGCTGAAGACATCGACATCCGCCATGTCCCCAGCATGTGTCGGAGGGATCCGACATGTCAACTTCTTCCGACACGTTCCCTGGCTCCGGCCAGAGGAGCGTGTTTTTTGTCTGCGGAAGGCGGGTTCGGGTCCGCGGGCACGCCGGTTGCGATCGTCATCCAGGGCGCGACTTGCGCCGACGGACCGCGAACGGCATCCTTCGGCGGTCACCAGGCCCCGCTGCGCAGGCTGGCTGTGCGGCTGGACTGATCGTCAATATGTTGCCGGCCCAGGCCGGCAGTTGATGGATTGCAGGCAGGTGTTGCCGGACGTGCCCGGAGGCGTCGTGATCGATGGTGCCGACGGCTGCGGCGGGGTTGACGGTGTCGACGACCTTGCTACGACTGCAGGGCGGGGGTGTTCCTGATGAAGCTGTCGAACCCCAGCGGGGGGCGCCCCAGCAGCTCGGCGACGTCGTTGGTGGCCCGGTCGTACCGATTCTCGCGGTGCAGCCGCGCCATCGTGGCGATGTGCTCGAAGACGTGGGGCGGCAGGTCCTGCCCCTTGAGGTCGTGTTCCAGCCACTCCTCGTACGGCACGTCGACGTAGGTCACGGTGCGGCCCAGCGCGGTGGAGAGCTCGGCCGCGATGGTTGCCATGTCACGGGAGCGCGCTCCGGTCAGTTCGTAGACGTGGCGGGACGGCGGAACCGGGTCGAGCAGGAGGCGTGCGATGACCTCCGCCACATCGGCCGCGGCGACCGGCGAAGTCCGGGCGGAGCCGAACGGGAGGCGGATCGTGCGGTCGCGCAGGATCGAGGCGACAGCGACCCGGGCGAAGAGCGGATTCTCTATGAACACCGTGGGCCGGACATGGACGACCGGCACCCCCGACCAGTCGAGGACGTGCTCGGCCAGCCAGTGCAGCCGCTGCTGCCGGGATTCGGTATCGCTGGTGAGGTTCATCTGCGAGACCGTCATCTGCGAGATGCTCACCAGTAGTTCGAGACCGCTGCCTTCCCGGGCGGCCGCGGCGACCGTCGTCGCAGCCTCCAGGTACGCGGGCGACACGCTCATCCCGAAGTAGGCCCGGCGGCAGCCCGCCAGCGCCTCCACCACGTCGGCGCCACGTGTGAGATCGCCGACCACCACGTCCACGCCGGCCATGGCCCGCAGGGCCGAGGCCCGTTCGTCGTCGTGGTGGACGAGAGCCCGGACCGGCACGCCCTCGGCATGCAACCGGTCGAGGACCGTTCGTCCGACTCCGCCGACGCCGCCACCGACGCCGGTGACAAGGACGGGCTGGAATTGCATCGTCGATCGCCTCCTGGCTTCCGGACCGGGCGTCCGGTGCGCTCGGGACGGCCCTGCGGGCTGTCCGGGCGCGTCACCCACGCGGCCACAGCCGGGCCGACACCTCCTTCACCGTACCTGCGGCGGCAGTACGCCGCAGGTACGCCGGTGACCGTCGCGGTCGGTCCATGGGCGCAGGGCGGGGCGCGGGTGGGGTCGTGGGTGTGGTGAAGTAGTTCCAGCACGCGTAGCCCAGGAAGTAGCCCAGGTGCGGGGCGTCCCAGGCACTGCCCCGCAGCATGTCCTTGAAGGCGGCGCGGGCCGGATCGAGGGTCTCGACCGGATCGCCGTCGAGGGTGTGTGTACCTCCACCAAGGTTGACCGACGCTCTTGACCGTCGCACGCGGTTGTCCGCTGCCGGCCGGCTCAGGAGCCCGCATGGACCGGTTCGCCAGGCACGACGGGTTGGAGTTGCGACGTGGATCGAGTACCCGCAGGCTGTTTATCTGGTGTGCGGCCATGATGACGCGGAGAAGGGATCAGGCTGCAGAACCATGTGCACCCGGTCGATCCTCCCGAACGTCGGTACGGGTGACGTGTGCCGCCGTACGGGCCGGTGTCCCGGTGAGTTCCCGTCGTGACTCTCTCAACGGCCGCCTCGGCACAGAACGCAGGAGACGGGGAACTCGCTTCGCAATCCCCGTCGCTTCGCAATCCCCGTCGGACTCCGCGGCAGATGTCCTTTCGGCGGCATGCGCCGCGGACTCCCCTCTCGATCCGCAGTCTCCGCTGACCGTCTGGTCCGCAGCGGCCCACGTGATGCACCCGAACGGTCCGAGCATCCGATACGGCCACCGGTTGCCACAGCCTGCCACCAGCGAGAAGGAGCCACCGAACATGAACGGAAAGAAGAAGACACTCGCAATCCTGACGGGAACCGTGCTGGCGGCCGGACTCACCAGCCCGGCCTTCGGGGCCACCGCGCCCGCCGCTCCGTCGCCGACCACGAGCGCCGCCGCCGAGGGGTCCGGGGCGTCGGTCGTGGCGTGGAACCGCGAGCTCATCACCATCCTGAGCGATCCCAAGGCCCAGCCGCCCACCGTCCACCCCACGCGCAGCTTCGCGCTCCTCCAGGCCGCCGAGTACGACGCGGTGGCATCGATCACCCGGGCCACTCCCCCCTACCTGTTCTCGGTGGCGGCGCCGCGCGGCGCCCGTGCGGACGTCGCAGCGGACCAGGCGGCCCACGACATACTGGTCGCCCTGTACCCCACCAAGCGGGCAGGAGTGGACCGGCAGCTGAGCAGCCAGTTGTCCGCGATCACCGACGGCGCCGGCAAACAGGCGGGCATCGCCGTGGGAGCAGTCGTCGCCGGCAAACTGATCAGCCTGCGCTCCGATGACGGGTCCTCGGCCACGCCGCCGCCGTTCACTCCCGGCAGCCTGCCCGGCGACTACCGGCCCACGCCGCCCGCCTTCCCCGCGCCGGTGTTCACCAACTGGGGCTCGATCA